>CAYLZN010000254.1:6941-8653 GCA_964387935.1 uncultured Vicinamibacteraceae bacterium
AATCAGGATCGCTGGTACGCGCAGCGCGCGCGGTTGCCTGCCCTGTCGCGAGGCGACTTCCGCACGTACGGCACGCTCGTCGACGCGCTCCTTCCGTACCGGGCCGACGACGAGGGGATGGCCTGGCACCTCGCAAGGGCCGGCCGCCGGCAGGCGCTGCAGGCGCTCGTGCGCGCCGCAGATGATCCCCGGGCGCCGCGCATGAGCGGCGACGTCACGCGGTTTCAGGATCTGTATCCACGCACGGGCCTTGCCCGAGGGGAACTGGCGCACCTGGACGGGCGTCACGCGGAGGCGGTCAGCCTGCTTCGCCGTGCGATCGAACGTATTCCGTTGACGAGCGGCGTCTGGTGGCAGGCGCGCGAAACGCTCGCCGACTCGCTCGCGAAGTCCGGCGACGTGCGCGGAGCCATTCAGGTGCTCGAGGAGGCGCAAGGACCCCTGATGGCCGCCAACGCCGCCCCGGCGGGGTCGGAGAGCTACTGGACGCTGCGCGTTCAGGATCAGCTCGCGGTTCTCTATCGTCAGGCCGGGCGCGCCGCCGACGCCGAACGGCTGGAGCGTCGCCTGCTGGCACTGCTGGCGCACGCCGACGAGGACTTCGTGATCGCGCGTCGCCTGAGGGCGTCCCGGGGGCGTCCCGCCGTTGACGCCCGGGGAATGCCGCGTGTAAAATCATAAGTCTGGCTCGTGCCGGTATCGTCTAGGGGTTAGGACACGTGGTTCTCAGCCACGGAACCGGGGTTCGAATCCCCGTACCGGTACCAAACTCCAACCCACAACTGAACAAGCAGTTACGAACTTTCAGTGGGCGGGAGCCTGTCCGCCGGCAGATGGCTGGCGGGGCTGATCCTGAAATATTCTTTGAAAGAACGTCCCGCTGGTCGGTTGCGGGTCGAACGTCTTGCCCGTCTCCAGCCGCTCGACGGCGGCCTGGAGGGCTTCCATCTTCTGGTTGTCGTAGCGCTCGGTGGTGAGGATCGAGGCGTGTCCGAGCAGGTCGCGGACCTGCGCGAGCGGAACGCGCTTCTCGACCAGCCTCGACGCGTACTCGTGTCGAATGTCGTGCCAGTGCGCGCTTGAACGTCTTGAACGGCTCCCCGACCTCGTTGCTGAACACCAGCATCTCGTCGGGCTTCCTGCCGCCTTCGACGTCGAGTCGGAGCCACTCGAGTTCCATCCTGACCAGCACTTCGGTGCCGCGCCGGAATGGCGTGCGATCGAGGTACTCGCGACCCACCCCCCAGTTCAGCATGTGCCGGAGGATCCCCAGCGTCCGGTCGAATCAATCGACGCCGGGGCGACGAGTCGCTGGCCGTCGATGCCGTTGACCGCGCGCGGCGTCTTCATGTCCGCGACGAAGTCCTCGATGTCGGCGGTGCGGATCTCCGAGATGTGGCGGTCGCCGAAGCGTCCGATGAGCGGTTTGAGGCGGTAGTCGATGGTGCTCGCCATCGCCAGTCCCTTGGCCAGCACGTGACGCTTCTTGTAGACCTCGGCGAACGCTCGGAACGTCATCGGGTTCGTGTCCGGCGGCGGGTTCAGCCCGCGCTCGTCGAACGTGCCGGCCCGAATGGCCGTCTCGAGCTCACCGAGCACGACGTCGGCCTCGGCCTTGGACTCCACCTCGCGGTTCGCCCATCTGGCCAGGCTGACGCGCTTCCCCTTGAAGCTGCCCCACCACGCGTGGGTGCAGCGGTCGCGCGCGCGCC
>CAYLZN010000255.1:0-2442 GCA_964387935.1 uncultured Vicinamibacteraceae bacterium
GGCGACCACCGAGATCTACACTCTTTCCCTACACGACGCTCTTCCGATCTGACCTCTGGTGCGCTCCACCGGCGCAGGTCGGCGCGGCTCCACACGGTCGCGCGGCCCAGCGTGACGTCGCCGCTGGCCACACCGTAAGGCATGACCGGGCGGTCGGGAGTGATGATGGCAGGCGCCTGAGCGAACGGGCGGGCACGGCCCGCCGCGCCCGCCGCCAGCAACCGGGCCAGGAAGTCCCGTCGGTGCACGTCAGAAAATGTACTTGATTCCCAGCTGAATCACACGCCCGTCCTCGGCGGCCAGGATCTGGCCGAACGTCGGCGACGTGATGTTGCCGTCGGGTTGACCGAAGCGCTCCTGATCGAAGACGTTGAAGGCCTCCACACGAAGCTGGAGTTGCTGGGTCCTCGCGAACTGGAAATTCTTGAAGAACGACAGGTCCGTCCTGGAGAAACCCGGCCCGCGCACCGTGTTCCGGCCCTGGTTGCTGGGGGTCTGGCCGGTCTCGGCCAGCGACCGCCGCTGGAAGCAGGCCGTATTGAAGTACTGCTGGGTCGTCCCGGGCCCATCGTTCGGATCACAAAGAACATTCGGCCGGTTCGTCAGGTAGCGGATGTCGGTGGTGCTGCCCTCGGTGACGGTCAAGGGAAAGCCGGTCTGGGTCTGAACGATCCCGTTGACCTGCCAGCCGCCGAGAGACAGGCGGAGCCAGGCATCCTTGTCGTCGAGCCGCGGGAGTTCGTACGCGAAGCTGACGACGAAACGGTGCCGCACGTCGAACAGCGCGTCACCGCGCTCCTGCTCCAGCGCACGGTCGATGCTCGCCTCGTCTCCCTGCACCACGGGAAACACCGGTCGCGCCTCGCCGCCGATGTTGAGTCCCGACACATGGTCGATGGCGTGGCTCCACGTGTAGGACGCGAGAAAGCTCAGACCCCAGGTCGGGCGCATGCGGGCGCTGGCCTGGAACGAGTCGTACCACGACTGCGCGACCGAGAACGTGGGCCTGACGAGGGAATAGGCCGGCAGGAGCCGGGCGCCGCGCGTGGTCTGCCCGGGCGTGTAGACGCCGGGGTTGATCTCGATGAACATCGGCAGGTTGTGTCCACGGGAGCCCACGTAGCCGAGTTCCACGCCGAGGTTGTCCCGCAGCTCGCGCTGAACCGTCAGGTTGTAGTGATAGGCGTAGGGCGTGGTGAAATCGGTGCCCCACCCGATGACGATGAGGGCGGGCGGGAACAGGGTGGGACTCCCCGCCACCGACGCGAGCGGGTCCTTGAGCGTGATCGACGTGGGCGGGTTGTTCAGCTCGACGAGCGGCGTGAAGGGTGGCGCGAGCACGCCGCTCTGAAAGAAGTCCCCCTGGCCGGCGAGCGCATCGTAGAAGACGCCCCATGCGCCGCGCACGCTCGTTCGACCATCGCCGAACGGATCCCAGACCGCTGACAGGCGGGGCGCGAAGTTGTTCTTGTCGGTGGGGATGATGCCGCGCGGCACGCCGGGATCTCCCGGGTACACGAGCCCGGCCGGCGCGGCCGGGAACACGGTGGACTCCACGCCGGTGGCGAACCCCGCGATGGCGTCGTTGTCGTCCACGAAGGGCTGTGTCACCTCGTAGCGCAGGCCGGCGTTCACCGTCAGGCGGGGACTGAGGCGGAACTCATCCTGCGCGTACCATGCGTAGGCGTTGCCGGCGCCGTCCTGGATCGCCTGGCGGGTCGTCGCCCGGACCTGTGCGGGCAGCCCGAGGAGGAAGTCCGCCGCGGCGTTCCCCGTTCTCGCCGACGTGCTGCCCGAGAACGTCAGGTCGCCGTTCGGGCGGTTGATGAACGAGATCTTCATCGCCTCCCGCCGGTACTCGAAGCCGAACTTCATGGAATGCCGCCCGCGCAACCACGTCAGGTCGTCCGAGATCTGGAACACGTCGTTGAGGCGCTCCACGAACGGCTGCTGCGGGTCGCCCAGGGTGAAGAAGCCCGAAACGATCGTGGATGGCAAGCCCACGGCCGCCGGGTTGGTGTTCGCGAGGTTGATCCCGTAGTCCGACGTCTCGAGGCCGCTCGTGACCTGCGGGTTCGCGTCGATGCGGTTGAGCGAGACCCGAGCGACGTTGATCATGGTGGAGCCCAGCAGCAGCGTGTGGGACCCCATGAGGTCCTGCAGGGTCGCCACGGCCTTCTGATCGGCCGGCTGCACGGTCCGCGGCGTCAGCCGCTCGGTGTGGCTCCAGAGGTACCGCCCGAGGACATTCTGCCGCTCGCTCAGGCGGAAGTCGCCACGGAACCCGGCCTGGTCACGGTTGTCCTCGACGGTGGGCGAAACGGTGTACCGGTTGGTGCCGACGTTCGGCAGCGGGACGAACTCGGCGAGGAAGCGCTGTGCGATCGGATCCAGGCGGCTGGCGGGGATCACGTTGCCGGGGAACGGCAGGCCCGTGAGCGG
>CAYLZN010000255.1:2452-8607 GCA_964387935.1 uncultured Vicinamibacteraceae bacterium
TCCCCGCGACGCTGGGCCTCCGACAGCACGGTAATCGTCTGGGTGCTGCCGCTCTGATTGCGGAAGCCCTCGTAGTAGCCGAAGCCAAAGAACCTGTTCCTGACAATCGGCCCGCCGAGGGCGCCGCCGAACTGATTCTGCTGCAGCTTCGGCTTGGGCTGCGTGGACGGGGCGAAGTAGTTCCGCGCCTGGAGCGCATCGTCGCGGTTGAACTCCCAGACCGACCCCTGCCAGGTGTTGGTGCCGGACTTGGTGACGACGTTGACGACCGACCCGGCGTTGCGCCCGTACTCGGCGCCGAAGGAGTGCGTGAGGATCTTGAACTCCTGGATCGCGTCCGGCGGCGGGCGCAGGACGAAGCCCGTGTTGAACGTGTCGTTGTTCGAGGAACCGTCGAGCAGGAAGTTGTTCGACTGGTTGCGCATCCCGTTCACGTTGAACCCGCCGGTGACGTTGCCGAAGCCGCCCGGCGTCGCGTCGCCCGTCTGTCCCCCGAGCGCGGCCGGTGGGGCGACGACGCCCGGGATCAGCGTGCCGAGTTGCGTGAAGTTCCGGCCGTTGAGCGGCAGTTCGACGACCTGTTGCTCGTCGATGACGACGCCCAGCGTCGCCTGGCGGGTTTCGACCAGCGGCGCGTCACTCGTCACCGTGATCGTCTCTTCCTGCGCCCCAACTTCGAGCTGAAGATCCACCCGTGACGTCTGGTTGACGTTGACCGTGATGCCCGCGCGCACGAGGGCCCGGAACCCCGAGAGGGTGGCGGTCACCTTGTACTTGCCCGGGGCAAGCTGCGGGACGGTGTACAGCCCGTCGTCACCGGTGGTGGTCGTGCGGGTCTGCCCGGTACCCTCGTTGGCGATCTCGATCGTCACCCCTGGCAAGACGCTGCCGGACTGATCCGTGACCTGGCCGTCGATGCGTCCAGCGGCCTGGGCGAAGGCGTGGCCTCCAGTCAGGTGTGTCAGCACGCACACCCCGAGGACGAGTGTGATTCCAGTGACCGCGCGCATGGGCTGCCCTCCCGTTCGAGTCGCTGGACGCCCAACGACGGCCCGCGGCCGTCAGGGCGGCGCCGACCGGTGTGAAGTGGAAAAACGCGGGTAAGTTTTCACAAAGAGGGCGCGGTGTCAACGTCGGCGGCGGGCCGGAAGGTCACTCGCGCGCCACGCGCAAGTCCGAGCGTCCTGGCGGCGTGACCATTGCGGACGGCGACTTCGAGTCGTCCGCTCGATCCGATCAGTGCCAGGGCTTCTCCCACGGAAGCGTCCGCGTACGTGCGGACGAACCGGAGCCGGCGACCGGCGGCTTCAACGACCCAGTGGCCGCCGTCGGTCTCGGGCCGCAGGTTGGTCACCGCATTGCCGAAGCGATCCGCGTGGACGACCTCGCCGACGAGGCCTCCCCCCGGCACGGGCAGGGGCTCCGGTTCGCGATGCACGACCGGGTGCTCCAGCCGCGGACCGAGCGCAGAGAAGGGCGTGCCCATGAGCAGCCGTGCGGCGGCGGGAATGAAGACGTCGCGTCCGTGGAACGTCGCCGACGCCTCGGGCGGGACCGGCAGCGCGACCGTGCGCGCACCCGACACGGCGAGGGCGGCAGACAACACGCCGTTGTCCGGCCCGAGCAGGAAGCGTTCCCGGCTCTCCACGGCCAGTGCGGCCCTGGCCGACCCCACGCCCGGGTCGACCACGACCACGTGCACGGTGCCCGGCAGAAAGCGTTCCCAGCACCGTTCGACGAGCAACCGGGCGGAGTGCACGTCCTGGGGCTCGATGTCGTGGGTGATGTCGACAATCGTGATGTCGGGCACCAGCGTCAGCAGCGCGCCCTTCATCTCGCCGACGTAGCCGTCTGCCGTGCCGAAATCCGAGGTCAGCGTGACGACCCGGGGCATGGCGTTACCCTACGCAATCCCGCGTCGCTTGGCAACCCGTGCAGCCAGTAGTAGCATCGCCTCCGCGCGTCCCGGAGGACTCCGATGATTACTGTCGACCCCGCCCGCCGCGAGGCGGTCCTGACCGAGATTCACACGCTGATCGAACAGCACGCCGATGCGGGCGATCGCCCGCTCCTCCACGCCTTCGCCCCGGTCGCCTTCGCGGAGATGCCGGATGCCATGGCCCTCGGGCTGCCGGCCTCGGCGCTCAAGGGGCGCATCCAGCGGTACTTCGCGTTCATCGCGCGGACGATGCCGCCGCCGCATCAGCTCTACCGCGGCCTTCCGGGCATTCACGTGGTCGCCCGCAATCCCACGGAGGAGGAGCTCGACGCCACCGGCAGCACGCACGGCGGGCAGTTCGAGGTCTCCATCATCGAAACGCACACGCCGGACGCCCCGTTCATCTTCGAGTCGCTCAAGAACTTCTTCCAGAAGGAAGGCCTGCGGGTCTTCTCCGCCATCCACCCGATCTTCACGGTGCATCGCCAGTGGGAGCGCATCGTGGCGATGGGCGGCCCGCAGGGTGACGGGGCGAAGGAACTGTATTGCCAGTTCCGGATCGAACGCGTGGAACAGAAGGAGCGGTTCCGTCGCCTCGAGCACCAGGTGTACTCGCTCCTGAAGAGCGTGTTCATCGCCGTCGACGACTACGGGGACATGCAGAAGGCGATCCGCGACCTGCGCGGCCGCCTGCGAAGCCGGCGGGGCCAGGCCGAGGACGTCGCGGCCGCGCAGGAGTTCCTCGACTGGCTGGTGGACGACAACTACGTGGCCATTGGCGTGCTGCGGTACAGGCGGAGCGCGAACGGGCTCGAGCCGGACCACGATTCGGCCCTGGGCGCATTCCGGGAGCCCGCGATGCTCCCGGTGGTCTTTCCGGGCCTGATGGAGGAGGAGGCGCAGCACATCAAGACCGCCGATCGAGACGACCGGATCGTCGACGTCGACTATCGGCGCAACGCCACCGCCATCCACCATCTGGAGCCGGTGGACGACCTGATCGTTCGCGAGTGGGGTCCCGACGGCAGCCTGCAGGCCGCGACGCTGCTGCTCGGGCGTCTCGCGAAGGGTGCCTTCACGGCCAAGGCCGAGACGATCCCCCTCCTGAAGCAGAAGGCCGGCTGGCTGCTCGCGCACTGCGGCGCCCTGCGCAACTCGCACACCTATCGGGAGACGCGCACGCTTTTCAACCACTTCCCGAAGCGTGAGCTCTTCTACGCGGACGCGACGTCCCTCAAGGCCATGATCGACCGCATGGTGTTCATGTCGAGCGACGACGAGATCGCGGTCACGGTGCGCGGTGGCGCAGGCTACCAGGCCGTGCTCGTGGCCTTTTCAGACCTGCGGTACTCGCACAAGGCGGAGGACGACCTCAAGGACGCACTGACACGCGAGTTCGGACCCGTGGCGTTCCACACCTGGGCGGACTGCGGGCCGACGGCGCTCCTCATCTACTACTTCGACACCACCACGCTCGAACATCCGATCGACGAGGCCAGGGTCGGCGCCATCACCGCGGGCGTGATCTCGACGTGGGAGGACCGCGTCGCGCACGTGCTGGAGCAGGCGTTCGGCGCCGGAGAAGGCCGCCGGCTCTTCAAGCGCTACGTCCGGCAGGAGAGCCGGAGCGGCTTGTATCGCGAGCTGACCGATCCCGCGGAAGTGCCCGACGATCTCCGGAGCTTCGAGGCTCTCGAGGGCCGTCTCGAGCTGGGGGTGCTGCCGGGCACGGCGGAGACTCTCACGCTGAAGATCTTCTCCCCCCGGCCCATGGGGCTCACCGCCCTGCTGCGCACGCTGCAGAACCTGGGGCTCACCGTCGACGAGGAGATCAACATCCCCCTGCAACTGCCCGACGCCAGGCGGGCCTGGATGGAACGGCTGAGCATCTCGGCCCCTGCCGGCGCGATTGCGGCGATCCATCAGGACCCGGACCGCCTCCGCGACGCGCTGCGCGCCCTGCAGGAGGACCGCTGCACCGACGATGCGCTGAACGCGCTGGTCCTGGCCGAGGGCCTCACCTGGCGGCAGGTCGAGGTGCTGCGTACCCTCCGCAACCACCTGCTGCAACTGCGACCGAACTACAACGCGGACACCGTGACGACGGTGATGGGGCGCAACAGCCGCGTCGCGGGGGCGCTGTTCCGCGCGTTCGACGCGCGCTTCGACCCGGGCGTCCAGGGGGACCGCAGCCAGGCCACGGCCCACGCGGCCGAGGCCCTGCACGTGGCCTTCAAGGCGGTCGGCAGCCTGTTCGACGATGAGATCCTCCGTGGTCTCGACAACCTGGTCTCGTCGGCGGTCCGGACCAACTTCTACCAGCGCCCGGAACGCCCGGTCATCTCGATCAAGGTGGACTGCGCCAGGGTCGAGTCCATGGTGTCACCACGCCCGCTGTTCGAAATCTACGTGCACTCGCGCCTGCTCGAGGGCATCCACCTGCGAGGGGGCAAGGTGGCCCGCGGTGGCATCCGGTGGAGCGACCGCCACGACGACTTCCGCACCGAGATCCTCGGGCTGATGAAGACGCAGATGGTGAAGAACTCCATCATCGTGCCCGTCGGATCGAAGGGCGGCTTCGTGCTCAAGGGTACCCCGCCACCCAGGCCTGCGCTGGATGCGTACCTGATCGATCGCTACCGCGAGTTCGTCTCCGGCCTGCTGGACGTGACGGACAACCTGGTGAACGGCGCCGTGGTCCACCCGCCCGAGGTCGTCCGCCACGACGGGCCGGATCCCTATCTGGTCGTGGCCGCCGACAAGGGCACGGCGCACCTCTCGGACACCGCCAATCGCGTGTCCGCCCAGTACGGCTTCTGGCTCGGCGATGCGTTCGCCTCCGGCGGCAGCAACGGCTACGACCACAAGAAGGAAGGCATCACCGCGCGCGGCGCCTGGGAGTGCGTGCGGCACCACTTCCTCAACCTCGGAGTCGACGTGCAGACGCAGCCCTTCACCATGGCGGGCGTCGGCGACATGTCCGGCGACGTGTTCGGCAACGGCGCGTTGCGCAGCCGCACGACACGCCTGGTGGCAGCGTTCAACCACGTCCACATCTTCCTGGACCCTACGCCGGACCCGGACTCGTCGTTCGCGGAGCGCCAGCGGCTGTTCGACCTGCCCCGATCCACGTGGCGCGACTACAACCCCGCCCTCATCGGTCCCGGCGGCGGCGTCTTCGACCGGTCGGCGAAATCGATTCCCCTCAGCCCCGAGGTCCGACAGGCGCTCGATCTGTCGCAGGAGGCGGCCAGCGGGGAAGAGGTGGTCCGCGCCATCCTCAAGGCGCGTGTGGACCTGCTCTACAACGGCGGCATCGGCACCTACGTCAAAGCGGCGGCAGAAGAGCATGCCGAGGTCGGCGACCGTGCCAACGACCGCCTGCGCGTCAACGCCACCGAACTGCGCGCACGGGCCGTGGCCGAGGGCGGCAACCTGGGCTTCACGCAGCGCGCGCGCCTCGAGTACTGGGCGCACGGCGGGCTCGTCAATACCGACGCCGTCGACAACTCCGGCGGTGTGGACATGTCCGACCACGAGGTCAACATCAAGATCCTGCTCGACCAACTGGTCCGCACGGGGATCATCGGCTCCCTCGCAGAGCGAAACACCCTGCTGGCGTCGATGACCGACGCGGTGTCTGACCTCGTCCTCGCCGACAACGCCAACCAGGCGCTCGCACTGACCCTCGACGGCATCCGGAGCGCTCGTGCCTACGAGCGCTTCGTGGATCTGACCGAGCACCTGGTCTCGGCGGGCATCCTCACCCGGTCCGATGATGCCGTGCCGATGCGCGGAGAATTGCTGACGAATCCTGCGCGCGATCGCGGGCTGCCACGGCCCCTGCTCTGTGTCATGCTCGGGCACGTCAAGAACTGGGCGTTTGCCAGGGGGCTGGCGTCGTCGCTGCCGGACGCCGAGGTGGCCCAGCCGTTCCTGCAGGCGTACTTCCCGGCGCGGATGCAGGAGGCCTATCGCGACCACTTCGGCCTGCATCCGCTGCGGCGGGAGATCATCGCCACCGCCGCGGTGAACTACGTCGTCAACCATGCAGGCGTGGGCTTCCTGCCGCATGTGAGCCAGTCTGCCGGACGCGAGGTCGGCGACGTGGTCGAGGCCTATCTGGTGGCGGACCGCGAGTCCGGCGCCGCTGGCGTCCGGACGAACCTGGCGGGAGCCGGCCTCGCTGTCGCCGACCACCACGACAGGCTCGTCG
>CAYLZN010000256.1:0-7804 GCA_964387935.1 uncultured Vicinamibacteraceae bacterium
GGCGCTGGACCTCGATCGCTTCAGCGAACCCGACCACGTCGCCAACGTCCAGCAGTTCCTCGGTGACAAGTACAGGCTGCGCCCTCCCGACGTGTTGATCCCCGTCGGGAACGGCGCTATCCGGTTCGCGCTCGGCCTGCGCACTGGCCTGATGTGCCGATCGTGTTCGCCGCAACGAATGACGCGACGGCTCGCGAAGCGGCCCGGGCCGGTCTCGCGACGGGGCTGGTCGTGCGCGTCGACGCGGCGGCGACGTTGCAGGCGGCCTTTGCCCTCCTCCCCGAGACGGAGGAGATCGTGCTCGTGGCCGGATCGGCGGCCAACCTGGGTGGCGTCGACCGCGCACTCGAGGCGCTGGGCGACAGGGTCCGCGTCAGTCGGCTCGTCGACCTCTCGCTCGACGAGCTTCGGCATCGAGTGACTCGCCTGCCGGACAGGAGTGTGATCGTGTTCGGCGAGGTCGCCCGGGATGTGCGCGGGCGCGGCTTCTTCGGGCGGCAGGTGTTGAACCAGATCTCTCCACTGGCCAACCGTCCCATCTTCAGCATGTTCGCGACCTTCCTGGGGCACGGCATTGTCGGAGGTTCGCTGCTCGAGCCGGAGGCCGTCGGGCGCGAACTGGCTGGGGTGGCCGCCCGCGTCCTTTCCGGAACACCGGCGGAGGCGATCCCCGTGACCGACAGCCAGGCGACCCGCTTCCTCTTCGACGCCCGCCAGCTGCGCCGCTGGGGCCTCGATGAGGCGCGCCTGCCTGCCGGCAGCGAAGTCCGCTTTCGCGAGCGAAGTGTGTTCGAGGAGTACCGGAACCTCATCATCGGGGTTGCGGTCCTGCTCGTGGTCCAGGCCGCGCTCATCGCCGCGCTGCTGCTCGAGGTCCAGCGACGCAGACGGGCTCAGGCGCGCTCGCGCCAGCTGAGCGCGCGGATTCTGTCGGCACAGGAAGACGAGCGCAGCCGCATCGCGCGAGAACTGCACGACGACGCCAGCCAGCAGTTGGCGCTGCTGGCCATCGATCTCGAACGGCTCGGGCTGGAGGCTGACGCTCGACGGGAGATCCCGGAGACTGCCCGCGCGCTGGCGGGCCGGGTGCGGACCCTGTCGAGCGGCCTGCACCAGCTCGCGTACGAACTCCACCCGGCCTCGACCAGCTCGGCCTGGTGCCGGCGGTGCGCCAGTTCTCGACGCAGTTCGCCGCTCGACACGGCATCCGGGTCGACGTGACGGAGTCGAACTGGCCTTCCGATCTGCCGGACCGTGCGGCGCTGGCGCTCTTCCGCGTGGCCCAGGAGGCGCTGCAGAACGTGGCCAAACACAGCGGCGCCACCGAGGCCCGTGTCTCGCTCAATGGCTCTCCAGAGGGCGTCCTGCTCGTCGTGTCGGACGCGGGGCGGGGATTCGAGGTGACCAGGGTTCCCAGCCGGCCAAGCCTGGGCCTTGCAGGGATGAAGGAGCGCTTGCGCCTGGTAGGTGGGGAGCTGTGCGTGGATGCGAAGGCCGGTGGCGGTACCGTGGTCGCCGCCGGGGTATCGCGCCGGGCACTCGACGCGATGCGCGCGGCCACACCGTTGCCCCCGGACCTCGTCACGGCACCGGCGTCGGCGGGAGCGCCTCAGGAGGACGATGGCCAGACCGCGCGTGCTGCTCGCTGACGACCACACGCTCCTGCTCGAGGCGTTCCGCAGGCTCCTCGACGCCGAGTTCGACATCGTCGGCGCCGTGTCGGACGGCGCCTCGCTCCTCGAGGCCGCCCTGCGCCTCTCGCCAGACGTCGTGGTGACCGACGTCTCGATGCCACGCATGGGGGGACTCGAAGCCGCACGACGACTGCGCGATCGCCTGCCGGCCTCGCGGATCGTGTTTCTCACCGTCAACGAGGATCCCCAGCTCGCGGCAGAGGCCTTTCGCATCGGCGCGGCGGGCTGGGTCCTGAAGGCCTCCACCGCGACGGAACTCGTGCGCGCGGTCCGCGCGGCCCTCCAGGGGCGGCGTCACCTGACGTCGCTCATCGCCGGTGGCGACATCGGCGCGCTGCCCATGCCTGCCGAGGCCGCCAGCCCGCTCGAGCAACTGACACCTCGCGAGCGTGAAGTGCTGCAACTGCTGGCGGAGGGGAAGGCCATGAAGGAAGTGGCGGCGGTCCTCGGGATCACGACGCGCACCGTGGCGTTCCACAAGTACCGCGCGATGGAGGCGTTGCGCATCAGGACCAGCGCCGAACTCGTGCAGTTCGCGGTGCGGAACCGGATCGTGTGATCCGGGAGGTCACGACGTGGCCCCACCGAAGGCTACCAGAGCGTCCGTGCGGGATACTGCCGGATCGCCTCGTCTGGAGTGACGAGGATCAACCCTCCTGCGATGGCCTGTGCCACCAGGATCCGGTCGAACGGATCGCGATGGAGGTCGGGGAGTTTCGCCACGTGCAGGGCGGCGTCTTCATCGACGGGGAGGGGCTCGATGCCATGGGCGGCGCGCTGCGCCGGCACGAACTGATCGGGGGGCGTCGGCAGGGGCAGCCGGCCGAGCCGGTGCTTCACGGCAATCTCCCAGGCCGAGGCCGCACTGAGGAACACGTCGTGGTCGGGATGGGCAAAGGCGTCCCGCGCAGCGACCGACAGTCGCTTGGCACCACCCACGACCCACAGGAACGTGCAGGTGTCGAGCAGGAGACGCACGGCGGTCACCGGCCCTCGAAGGCGTCCAGCACGTCGTCGGGGAGAGGCTCGAAGAACGAATCCGGGACGGAGAATCCTGCCAGACGTCCGACCGGGCGCGGCGTCCGACGCGGTCTGCGAACGGGCCGAAGTTCCGCAGTGGGGACGTTGCGACGGCAGATGAGGACCGTCTCCCCCTTGGCGACGCGATCGACGAGCGCCGACAGGGTGACCTTAGCCTCGTACAGGTTGACCTTCTTCATGACCTGATAGTAGACCAAGTTGTTGGGTCCTTCAAGTGGCCCCGTTCCTGCGCGCCTGGCCCGACCGCGCGCTCGTCCCGTTCGGCGCGGCTTTCAACCGCCCCCTGTCAGTTTTGACAGATCCCCGCGTCGGCCCTCCCCGACTACAGTGGCCGGCAGCGTCGATGTCCACTTCCAAGACCGCGGGCGCGTGTCTCGCCACGACGGGTACCGATCCTCAGGTGCCTGGCGTGGCCCAGATGGTCGAGCACTTGTCGAAGGCGCTGGCCACCGTCGCGGCCGAGGCCGAAGTGACAGAGCGATATCTTACCCAGGATCCCGTGCCGACGGCTGCCGTTCGCAGGACCGTGCGGGCACTGGCTGCCGAGGCTCGACACGTCGCTGAGATGTATCGGGCGCTCAGGCTGCTGATCGAGCGCCGCTGACGCTGGCACGCGGCGCGCCTCGAACGCCAGAGAGACCCCCCCTTTGAACCTGCAGGCCGAGAAGCTCACCGACGCCCTGTCACGCACGTGGTGGCTCCTGCTGCTGCGCGGCACCGTTGCCGTGCTGTTCGGCGTCCTGACCTGGTTGAGACCTTCGATCTCGCTCGCGTCGCTCGTCCTCCTGTTCGGCGCCTTCGCCTTCGCCGACGGGTTGCTGAGCGCCTGGGCCGCGGTGCAGTGCCGCAAGGAGCAGGAGACGTGGTGGGTCCTCCTCCTCGTGGGACTGCTCGGGCTCGGCGTGGGCCTGGTGACGTTGTTCCTGCCCGGGGTGACGGCCGTCGCGCTGCTCTTCTACATGGCGATCTGGGCCATGTCCACCGGGGTCCTCCACGTGGCCACCGGCATCCGACTTCGGAAGGAGATCGAGGGCGAATGGCGGCTCGCCCTTGCTGGCTGCGCGTCGATCGCGTTTGGCCTGCTCATGATGGTGCGCCCCGGTGTCGGGGCGCTGGCAGTCCTCTGGGCGATCGCGACCTACGCCGTCGTCCTGGGCATTCTCCTGGTCATGCTGGCCGTCAAGGTGAAGGGACGGCGTAACCGCCTCCTGGAGCAACTTGCGTGAGAGCACGCCTGATACCGGTCGTCCTAGCGGTGACCGTCGCTGCCACGAGCGCTTCTGCGCAGACCGCTCAGCCCGTCCAGGCGCCTGGCCAGCCCGCCACTGCTGTTCAGGCCCCCGCGCCCCCGGGCGCCGGGATGGACCGAGCCCGTTCGTGACGGGGTCGGCGACCTCAACGCCGATGCCGTGAAGGCGGGCGCTTTTCCTGGCTCGTTCCTCATTCCGGGCGCAGCAGAGGTACGGGCCCGGGGATCGACGCCACAAGCTCATCCACGGCCAGTTCCTGCGCAAGGACCAGATCCCGGTCCTCGAGGACCTGCAGATCTTCCCGTCGCTCTTCCCGATGCACACGTTCTACTAGGGCGACTGGTACGACAAGATCATCGGCCCCGAACTGGCGCAGCAGATTTCGCCCATGCGGTCGGTCTTGAACGCCGGGATGATTGCGACGAGCCACACCGACGCGCCGGTGGCGCTGCCCAACCTGATGCAGGTGATGTGGGCGACGGTCAACCGCGTGTCGCGCAGCGGCAAGGTCATGGGACCCGAGGAGCGGCTCACGCCGATCGAGGCCCTCAAGGCCATCACCCTGTGGGGCGCCCACGAGCATTTCGAGGAGAAGACGAAGGGGTCGATCGAGGTCGGCAAGCTCGCCGACTTCGTGATCCTCGACAAGAACCCGATCACCGTGGACCCGATGACGATCAACACGATCCAGGTGATGCAGACGATCAAGGAAGGCAAGGCGGTCTACAGCCGGTAGGCCGGTTCTCGAGCCCGAAGTGCGCTTCAATGAAAGTGGGGTCAGTCAATGCGCCGAATCGGATCAGTGTCCAGACTGAGTATCGCCACGCTCGTCGGCCTCGCGTGCCTGCTGCCCAGCGCAGCGTTCGCGCAGACCGCGTCGCTGCAGGACGTCGCGAAGGTGGCGGGGCAGCCCCTGCCTGCGGCCGTGATCTATACGGCCAAGGAGATCGTCACGCTCGATCCCTCGCGGCCTTCGGCGCAGGCGGTGGCCGTCGTGGGCGACCGGATCCTCGCCACGGGTCCGCTCGACGAGTTGAAGGCGGCGATGGGATCGCAGCCGTACCGCGTGGATGCGACGTTCGCGAACCAGGTCATCGTGCCTGGCTTCATCGCACAGCACGACCACCCGCTGCTTGCGGGCCTCACGATGACCGTCGAGATCATCGCCATCGAGGACTGGGTGCTGCCGCAGGGCACGGCGAAGGCCGCCAAGAGCCACGCCGAGTATCTCAAGCGGCTCGCTGAAGTGAACGCCCGCATGAAAGACCCCAACGAAGTGCTGGTGACGTGGGGCTACCACCAGTACTTTCACGGCGAGTTGAAGAAGGCGGAGCTCGACGCCATCTCGGCGACGCGCCCGATCATCGTCTGGCATCGGTCCGCCCACGAGTTCTTCCTGAACACGGCGGCCGAAAAGAAGTACGGTGTGACGAAGGCGTGGTTCGACAAGCTGAACGACTCGCAGAAGAAGCAGTCGGACTTCGCCAACGCGCACTACTGGGAGCAGGGGGCGTTTGCCCTCATGCCCCTCATCGCCGGCGACCTCGCCACGCCGCAGCGCGTGCGGGCCGGCCTGGAGTTCGTCGAGAATTACTACCACGCCAACGGCGTCACCCTGGGCTGCGAGCCGGGCGGCCTGGCGTCGAAGCCCGCACAGGACGCGCAGAACGCGGTGATGAGCGATTCCGCGTCTCCCTTCCGCTTCTACTTCATCGCGGACGGCAAGTCGATCACCGGCGCGTATCCCGACGAGAAGGTGGAAGAGGAAACGGCCAAGCTCCTGTCGTGGGGCCAGGGCATGACGGCGTATCTGCCGAAGCAGGTGAAGCTCTTCGCCGACGGCGCGATCTTCTCGCAGGCGATGCAGGTGACCCGCGGGTACACGGACGGCCACAAGGGCGAGTGGATGATGGATCCCGAGTTCTTCGCCCGGACGATGCGCGTCTACTGGGATCTCGGGTACCAGCTCCACATCCACGTGAACGGCGACGCCGGGCTCGACATGGTGCTCGACCAGCTCGAGTTCAACATGCGCCGGAAGCCGCGCGCCGACCATCGGACCGTGATCATCCACTTCGCTGTCTCCCGACCCGAGCAGGTCGCGCGTATCAAGCGCCTGGGCGCGATCGTGAGCGGGAACAGCTACTACCCGATCGCGCTCGCCGACAACTACCGCTCGAACGGCCTCGACCCCGAGCGCGCCGACTCGATGGTGCGGATGGGCGACGTCGAGAAGGCGGGCATCTCCTTCTCGTTCCACTCCGACATGCCGATGGCGCCAGGCCAGCCGCTCTTCCTGATGTGGTCCGGCGTGAACCGCATCACCGCCGACGGGAACCTGCGCGGGCCTGACCAGAGGGTCAGCCGGCTCGGCGCGCTCGAGGCGGTCACGCTCGACGCCGCGTACTCGCTCCAGATGGAGAAGGAAGTCGGCAGCATCGTCCCGGGCAAGCTGGCGAACTTCACCATCCTCGCCGACAACCCTGTCACGATCGATCCGCTGAAAATCAGGGACATCGCCGTCTGGGGCACGGTGCAGGAAGGCCGGGTCCTCCCGGTGAAGCGCGCCGGCGCGACGGCCCGGGCGAGCCTGGGGCCGGTCGTCGACGAGTCGTCGTTCGCGGTCGCGCGCGCCGATGCGAGGGCCGAGAGCCACGACGGGCACGGTCACGGTGCTGGTGACAGTTGCACGGTCGCTCGCGCGCTCGCCGCGGCCGTGGCGATGCGCGGGGTCCAGTAGGGCAGCGGCCCCGGAGGGCCGGGCCTTCAGGCCCGGCCGTGCGTCTGAGACCCTGTCCCTTCTGACAAGTGGGCCGGGCGGTCGCGCTCTGTTATGGTCGGCCGGGTGCCGGTTCCGTGGGGGGCCTGCACTGTCTGAAAGAGGAGGCGGAATGCGGGTTCGTGTCACGTGTGCCATCGTCGCGCTGGCGGCGTCAGTCGCCTGCAGTCCGGGTCCGTCCTCGACGCAGACAGCGGCACCAGGGGGTGCGCAGGCCGCGCAAGCCGCCGACGCCATCTACACGGGCGGCGACATCGTCACCGTGAACGACGCGCAGCCCACCGCAGAAGCGGTGGCGGTGAAGGACGGGAAGATCGTTGCCGTCGGCAACCGCGCCGACGTCGAGAAGGTCCACAAGGGGGCGACGACACGCGTGGTCGATCTGGCGGGCCGGACGTTGCTGCCAGGCTTCCTGGACGCGCACAGCCACTACATCAACTCGCTGCTCGTCGCCAACCAGTGCAAGCTCTACGCACCGCCGGCCGGTCCCGCCAAGGACGTGGACAGCATCATTGCCGCGCTGAAGCAGTTCGCAGCCGAGAGAAAGATCCCGGCCGGAGAGGAGATCATCGGCTACGGCTACGACGAGAACGTCATGCCGAACGGTCGCCTGCTGAACCGCGATGACCTCGACAGGGCGTTTCCCGACAACCCCGTGCGCGTCGATCACGTGTCGATGCACGGGACGGTGCTCAACAGCCTGGCCATGAAGAAATACGGCTATGGCGCCGCCACGAAGACGCCGCCCGGCGGCGTGATTGTCCGCAAGCCCGGTACCAACGAGCCGTACGGCTTGATCATGGAGACGGCGTACATGCCGGTCATGGAGAAGGCCCCGGTCATGACGCCTCAGCAGGAGATCGAGTGGACGAAGGCCGGCCAGTTACTCTTCGCCGAGGCCGGCGTCACCACTGCCCACGAAGGCCTGTCCCATCTGCCGCAGCTGCAGACGATGAAGCGGGCCGCCGATGCTGGCGCCAACCTGATCGACGTGGTCGCGTTTCCCTTCGTGACCGAACTGGAGAAGGTGCTCGCCGAAT
>CAYLZN010000256.1:7814-8603 GCA_964387935.1 uncultured Vicinamibacteraceae bacterium
CGCGACGTGGGGGACGTACGTGAACCGGCTCAAGATCGGCGGCGTCAAGATCACCATCGACGGCTCGCCCCAGGGGCGGACGGCGTTCTTCACCACGCCCTACCTGAGCGGCGGTCCCGGCGGCGAGAAGAACTGGCGCGGCGAGTTGTCTGCCCCTCAGGAGGTGGTCAACCAGGCGGTGAAGGCGGTCTACGACCTGGCCGTCCCGATGAACCTCCACGCCAACGGGGACGGCGCGATTGACGCCTTCCTGAAGGCGCACGAGGCGGTGGCACAGGACGATCTCACCAAGGACCGCCGCGTGACGATGATTCACGCCCAGTTCACGCGCAAGGACCAGATCCCGAAGTTCGTGCAGTACAAGGTCCGTCCCTCGTTTTACACCCTGCACACCTACTACTTCGCCGAGGCGCATGTCGCCAACCGCGGCAAGGCCCAGGCGATGTACATCAGCCCGATGCGCGACGCGATCGACGCCGGACTCCACCCGACCAACCACACGGACTTCGTCGTCGCCCCGCTCGACCAGTTGTTCATGCTCTGGTCGGCGGTGAACCGCATCTCCAGGGCGGGCGCAGAGATCGGTCCCGATCAGCGCATCACGCCCCTCGAGGGACTCAAGGCCATGACGATCTGGGCGGCGGAGCAGTACGGCGAGCAGGACTCGAAGGGGTCGATCGAGGCCGGCAAGCGCGCAGACCTCGTGGTCCTCGACAGGAACCCGCTGAAGGTGGACCCGAAGGCGATCAAGGACATCACGGTGCTCGAGACCATCAAGGACGGCAAGAC
>CAYLZN010000257.1:0-8589 GCA_964387935.1 uncultured Vicinamibacteraceae bacterium
CGCCGTACGCCTGCCCTGCACCCGTTCTATGATTCTCCCGTGCCGCGGACGCCCCCCCGCGGGCTGATGCTGACCCAGCGATGGCCGTATGCGCCCAATCGCGGCGACCGGTTGCGCGCGTGGCACATGCTGCGGGTGCTGGCGCCGCACGCGGAGGTGATGGTGGGCGCGCTGGTGCACGATGCCGACGAGGCGGCCCACGTCGGCGACATGGAGGCGCTCGCGGCGCGGACGGTCGTCGGGCGCGTGCCGCACATGGGCAATCGCGTGCGCGGGGCACTGTCGCTGGTCGGCAGCCGCCCGCTGACGCTGTCGCTGCTGGACTCGGGCGAGTTGAGACCCAAGCTCGCCGCGCTCGTCGCGCAGGTGCGTCCCGACGTCGTGTTCGCGTACTGCTCGTCGATGGCGCGGTTCGCACTGGAGCCGCCGCTCGCGGGGCTGCCGCTGGTGATCGACATGGTGGATGCGGATTCGGCGAAGTGGGCGGACCTGGGCGACAAGACGCGAGGTCCCATGGGCTGGGTCTACCGCCGCGAGGCGCGCAGGCTCGGCGCGTTCGAGGCCCACGCGATGCGACAGGCAAGGACCACGATCTGCGTGAACGCGCGGGAGGCAGCGACACTGCGCGCGCTGGCGCCCGAGGTGGACGTTCGAGTCATCGAGAACGGCATCGACCTCGATCGTTTCACGCCCGGCGAGCCTCCCGCCGAGAGCCACGAGGTGGTGTTCTGCGGCGTGATGAACTACACGCCCAACGTCGAGGGCGCGCGCTGGCTCGCGCGCGAGGTGTGGCCGCGCGTGCGCGCCGCATGTCCCGACGCGCGTCTCACGCTCGTGGGCGCGTCACCGGCCCCTGAGGTGCAGGCCCTTGCCGCGCCCGACGCGGGCACAGCGGTGACCGGCGGCGTTCCGGACGTGCGCCCGTATCTCTGGCGGGCCGCGGTGGCCACGGCTCCCCTGTGGACCGCGCGCGGCGTGCAGAACAAGGTGCTGGAGGCGGTCGCGGCGGGGCTCCCCTGCATCGCCACGCCACCGGTCGTCCAGGGACTGCCTGCGGAGGTGTTGCCGGCGTGCGTCGAGGCATCGGACGCGGAGACCTTCGCACGCGCGATCACCGAGGTGCTGCGCCTGACGCCGGCAGAACGTCGCGCGCGGGCTGCGGAAGCGAGCCTCGCGCCGCTGAAGTGGGAGGCGCGGCTCGCAGCACTGCCGGCGATCCTGCTTGCCGCCAGCCCGTCTGGCTGATTCCTCGGCCTGCTGGTCCGCAACTCGTCCTTCGTCGCCAGGTGTGGCAGACACTGCTCCACCTTCTCCAGCCGACGATCCGACCGGCGCCGCTCCAACGGGGGAGCGGGCGCGGGCAATCCACTTCGCTCCTTCCGGCACGGTTTCGTGCTGACGCCCATCGCGTCGCTCCCAGTCGGCCGCGCGTCGCCAGCGCCCGCCTCACCGATGTCACTGAGCGCGACGACGGACACCGTCCCGTGGGCTGCGCGCGCACTCCGCACGCCGCCAGCCGCTCGCCGCCAGCCGGTTACCGGCTGGGTTCTGGCCGCTCGCGCGTCACGCGGCCTCCCTCGAGCGCGAGAATCCGAACCTCGTGGTTCTCGAGTTTCGGACCAAAGGTGGCAATCACCCCATCTACCTTGACCGTCAGGTGCGCCAGCCCCTCAGCAATGGCCCGGATGCTGTCCTGCAGGTTCTCGAACAGCACCTGCGTGTGGCGGAACTTGTCCTCCACCAGCTCCCTGGTCGCCAGCGGCGCAATGGCCGCCGCGATGCTGGTCCGCAACTCGTCCTTCGTCGCCAACTGTGGCAGAAACTGCTCCACCTTCTCCAGCCGACGATCGATGTTTCTGACAACGACTTCCAGCGGCATCTCGCCCATCAACGGCCTCCACGATGAAATTCAGGCCGCCAACGGTGGGGTCCACTCGGCGTCCGCCACCGCGAGCGCGCCATCCTACCATCGTCCAGAGGCAATGACGATGCCGGTGGTTTGAAGGGGCGGCTGAGTCCCTCTGGTGCGCTGAAAACGGAAGCGCCCGGCGCGAGTGCCCTCGCGCCAGGCGCAGGAGTGAACGGGACGAACGTGGCGATCGGGTCGGCTACTTCTGGCCGCGGCGGCGAACGGTGCGAGCGAGTCCGAAGAGGCCAGAGCCGAGCAGGAACATCGATGTGGGTTCGGGAACCACCTGCAGTTCGAAGTTACCCGAGAAGCTGGTGCCTTCTTCCGTGCTCAACAGCAGCACCTGCGTGAGGCTGTAGGGGCCGGTCACCGACCCCGGTCCGGCCAGCACCCCCGAATACGCAGCCCCTGACAGCAGGCCGGTATCCGTGGCCAGGCTCGTCAGCGTGTTCAGGGCGTTACCCGGATCGAAGTAGGTCAGGTACCGCACGGTCGGAACGCCCGCCGAGATCGTGCCGCCGTAGTTCGCCTGCGTGCCGGCCGGCGTGTAGGTGAACCCGATGTCCGAGAAGCGGATTTCGAGGGTGTGGCTCCCAGTGCCGGTCTGGATGACGACGGAGTTGAGGTCCATCGCGTTGTAGAGCACCGGCTTCGAGACGCCGGTCGTGACGTTCACGGAATAGACGGAGCCGATGCCACCGACGAGGGTCACGACACCGTCGCCAGCGGGCGTGGCGTCGCAGCCGTCCCCGTCGCTGCAGGTGATCGCTGCACCGCCATCGACGCTGAACCACAACATCGCCGCTGCCTGCGCCTGACCAGCGCCGAGCGTCATCGCCAGACCCGCCGCCATCAACGTCGTCGAGAGTGAGAACTTCATGCCCGTTCCTCCAATCCAGCCGGTGGTGACCGAACCCTGCGGCCTTGGGGGGACGACAGGGCGTGCAACGTTCGACGCCCTACAGATGAGCAAGGGCTGTTCCAGGGGAGGTAGAAAAGGGAAGTTCCTACAGGACAGCCAGTTACGAAGGGGGATTACAGTTCCGTGGGCGGGAGCCGGGAGGGTGTACGCAATTAGGCAGACTTTTGTTGCCCGGGAAGGGTTTTGAGAAGAAAGGCTTCCTATGCGCGGACGGCCGCGTGCAGGACGAGATCGGCTGTGATGCGGCGGCGTGCGAGACCCTGGGCGACTCCCCATTGCGCCGTTACCACGATCACCTCGTCGGCCTCCGCCCAGATCGGCAGGTCCGCGCGCCCGTTGCCCGCGTAGCCAAACGGCCGGCCCTGGGCGTACGCGCGCATCGCGTCGAGCTTCCGGCGCCCCAGCAGGTTGCGCTGGCCGTCGCTCGCGAGCACGGCCCGAAACACGCCCACGTGGGCGGCGATCGGCTCGGCCAGCGTGCGGTCCGCGGCCGTGGCGAGCACGACCTCGTGCCCGGCGGCCGCCCGGGCCTTGGCCAGTTCGATAACGTCGGTATTGAACGGAAGCAGGCGGACGTCGATGCGCGCCCGCCGAGCCAGTTCCGCCTTCAGCCGCGCCTTTCCTGTCAGGAGCCACAGCGGGGCCTGCGCGAGGACGAACGGGTTGCGGCGCACCGCGGAGCGCGCGCTCTCGATCAGCATGTCCGTGCGGACGAGCGTGCCGTCGAGATCGACGAAGAGGAGGCGGTTGCTCTCCGGAGGTGACATTGTCACCGTCTGTCGGCCGGTTCCGTCCTCCGCAGTCGCCAGAGGGCCACCAGAAGGGTTGCGTGCAGGCCAAGGAGACCGTAAAAGTAGACGCCGGTCAGCGGGAGGTGCGCCTGGGCCACGGGGTGGCCTTCCGCGAGGATCGTCTCGTATCCCGCATAGATCTTGTTGTTCAGCGCCGGGTATCCGAGATAGAGCCCGAGCGCCACCGATGTTGCGAGGATGGCCTGCTTCCAGGGACCCTCGACGCGATCGAGGGCCACCCACGGCAGCGTGGCCAGGGGCAACAGCAGCCAGACGAAGTGGATGTCCTCGGCCAGCGGCGAGATCAGCATCAGCGTGGTCAGCGATAGCCCGAATTCCACCGGCGCAGTCTCGGCCACCGCACTCTCGGATGGCCTCACGGCCCATGCCCACGACCACGCAGCGAGGACCGCCACGACCACGGGCAGCGCTATCGCGAGCGCCGACCAGACGAGGGCCGGCTCGATGTAGCCGTTGTCCGTGAATGCGCGCAGCGCCAGCCCCTTGGCGGACTGGTTGAAGGGAAAGACGAGGAACGGCCCGGTGGACCACAGCCGACTGACCTCGGCGTAATCAAAGGCCTGGCGCCAGCCGACATACCAGAACCCGAACACGGTGAGCGCGAGCGTCGTCGCCGTCGCGCACACCAGTGACGCCCACGCTCGCTTCCACAGGAAGTACATGCCCAGGGGTACGAGCAGCGGCTTGATGGCGATGGCGATTCCGAGCGGCACACCGCACCACGGGCTCCCGCGCATCCACCCCGCGATTGTCAACGCCATTAGCGGGAGTAGCAGGATGTCCATCTGGCCGATCGCCAGCTCCAGCTGTACCGGGTAGAAGACGACGAACAGGGTCAACACTGCGAGACCTCGCAGGAGGGTGTTGACGGCGTCGACCCGCTTCGAGAAGGCCACAACGAGGAAGGCGGTCAGCAGCAGCGCGGCATGACTCACCGCGGCCCAGACGACCGTGGCGCGTTCGAGGGTCATGAGCGCCAGCGGCTGAAGCAGGAGTCCGGCAATGGGCGGGTACACGAAGAGCGTGGTCTCCGACTCGACGAAGTGCTTGAAGTCGGGTGCGCGTCCGAAGTCGCGGGCGCGGTGATACAGCGGCGTGCCGTTCCGCAGGTCGCGAGCACCCTGGAGAAACGCTCCCAGATCGCGCGCGCTGCCCGGGTTGACTGGCGGACCCAGTCGCTCGACTTGGCCGCCGCGGTAGCCCCAGGTCGCCACGCCGAGGAACACCACGACCAGCAGAACGGGCACCGCGTACGTGCGGCGACCGGCACCAGCCGGGCGGGCGCTGTCTTCTCCCGCCAGCGCGAGACCCGTCAGCGTGTGGTCAGCCATCGGCGCCGAGCAGGTCCGCTAGAGCGTGGTGAGCAGCCGGCGTGCCTCGTCGGCACCCTCGAAGCGGCTGCCGAGCTTCAAGGCCGCCTCCAGTTCGCGCCGGGCCGCGGCCTTGTCGCCGACTTTGGCGTAAGCGAGTCCCAGGCGGTACCGATAGGCCGGGTTACTCGCGTCGCGAGCCACGGCGAACCGGAACTCGGGAATGGCCAGCGTGGGCAGGTTCTTCTTGAGGTAGACGAACCCGAGTGTATCGGCGGCGTTGGGATCCTCTGGATTCTCTCGCTTGGCCGCCTGAGCCCACTGGAGGGCCAGGTCGAGATTGCGCCCCGCCTCGGCGTCCATCCAGGCCAGGTTGTTGGCCGCCACGGCCGCTCTCGGATTGCGCTGCAGGATTTCCTCGTACCGGCGTCGCGCCTCCTCCGGCTTGCCCTGCGCGGCCGCGATGGTTGCCGCCATGGTGGCGGCGCCGGTGGCGTTCGGGTTCTTCACCGCGATCGCTTCGAACTCCCTGAAAGCATCGTCCAGCCGGCCACTTTCGACATACAGACGCCCGAGCAGGGCGTAGGCGCGCAGCGCGGCCGGGTTCTCGGTGACGATGGTGCGGAGCACCTGCTCCGCCTCGGCATCCTTGCGCATGACGAACAGCAATTGTGCTTTGAGCAGCAACAGATCCGGGTCGGTTGGACGCGACGTGAGCTGGCGCTCGACCAGCGCCAGGCCGTCCTTGGTGCGTCCCATCTGAGAGTCGATGGCCGCCAGACCGCGGACTGCGTCGAAGGCTCCAGGGTCGGCGTTGAGCGCGCGCGTGTACGTGGCGCGCGCCTCCGCTCGCTGGCCCCGTGCGGCCTGGAGCCTGGCCCGTTCGAGCAGGAGCGGAGCGGCGCCCGGCAGCGCGACCTCGAGGATTTTCAGCTCCGCGTCCGCCCGTGGAAACTCCTGCGCGCCCACCAGCGCTCGTACGAGCAGGACTCTCGCCAGCACGTGGTCGGGCTGCAGTTTGCTCGCGCGTTCGGCGGCGGCAACCGCCGCGCTGTCGCCGCCGCTTCGGGCCAGTTCCAGTCTGGCGATCTCCAGGAGGGCGCCAACCTGGCGCGGGTTGAGTTGAATGGCGTCGTTCTGCGCCTTGACGGCCTCGTCGGTCTTGCCGAGTGCCGCCAGCGCCCGCCCCAGCTGGTGATGCGCCTCCGCGAACTGCGGCGCTGCGGCGACCGCCTCGGTGGCGGCCTTGACGGCCTCTTCCAGCCGCTGTTCGGCGAGCAGCATGCGCGCTCGTCCGACGAGGGCCTCCGGATTGCGAGGCTCTTTCGCCAGCACCTCGTCGAGGATCTGCGTCGCCGCCTCGCGATTGCCCCGGGAGAACTCGATCGCGGCCGTCCGCGACCGGGCGAGCCCGTACATTCCCGGAGCCGATTCCGCCGCTTTCAACGCTGTGAGAGCCGCGTCGGGCCGGTTGATGGCCAGATAGTAGTCCGCCAGGCTGAGGCGGGACTGGGCGTCCGAGGCGTGCTCGGCGAACGTCCGGACGGCTGGCTCCGCGTCGGCGGCGCGGCCGGTCAGAATCAAGACCGTGGCCAGCCATCGGTTGGCCAGCGGATCCTTCGGGTTCAGCTCCAGCGCCGACCGCAGCTCGCGCTCGGCGTCTCGAGGCCGACCCGTCGTCCAGTATAGGTTGGCCAGGCCAAGGCGAGGCCCGGCGTCTTTCGGGGCGGCCTCGATGGCCCGCTTGAAGGCCGCTTCGGCCTCCACCGGCCGCCGCTGCGCGAGCTGGAGCGCACCGAGGTTCGCATACGCGCGTGCCTCCTGCGGGTTCTGGCCGATCGCCGCCTCGATCTGCTTCACGGCGTTCTCGAAGTCCCGCACGCCGGCCAGCGCATTGGCGCGCAGCAGCAGCGCGCTGAGGTTCCTCGGGTCGCGCGCGATGGCTTTCTCTGCGCGGGCCCTCGCATCCTCGAACTGGGCACTCGCCAGCAGCGCGTGGCCAGCCCGGAGTTGCGCGTCGACGCTCTCCGGCAGCAGGTCGGCGGCCCGCACGTATTCGCGCAGCGCATTGCGCTGGTCTCCCGACGCCGCGTACGCCTCGCCCAGCCGCAACCGCGCCTCTCCGAAGTTCGCATCGAGTTGCACGGCGCCACGGAGCTCGATCACGGCCTCGGCATACTTGCCCTCTTTGAGGTAGCCGTTGCCGCGGGTCAGGCGGTCCTGCTTGCTCTGCTCGGCACTCCGGCAGGCCGGCGAAGCCGCCACGACCGTCACGATCAGGAACCAACCAAGAAGGGCCGAGGAGGGAGAGGCCACGTCACATACCCTCGGCCGCAGCGTGGGACACACCTGGAGCGGTGTGTGACGCTGCGGCCAGTCGAGAATCAAGTGTTGCAAGAACCAAGCCGCTGGCGGGACGTGCGGGCGGCTGGGGTGTGGGTGCCGCGGGCCGCGCCGGCGAGCACCCGGGTGCCGGTCGAACCGGCACCCGGGGTCGCCGCGCTGAAGCGGCCTACCGAACCAGGCGGAAGTGCCTGGACCTACTGCATCTGTGCATCCTGACGCCGGCGCCGGAAGGCCCGGCCCACGCCCAGGAGACCTGTGCCCAGCAGGATCATCGACCCGGGCTCGGGAACCGCCGGTGCGAGGAAGCGCAGCTCAAAGACGTAGTCGTTGTAGTCCCAATCGTTCGGCCGACCCGCCGCGTCGATGTCCGCGAAGCGGTCTTCCCAGGCGATCACGTACCGCTCATCCAGGGGGTCACCCGTGTTCACCTTGTAGGTGACCATCCAGTCGGACGCGGACCCGGAGTTGCTGTAGCCGCCGACGGAGGTGTCAGACGTGATCCTCTGGCCGAACGTCTTGTTGTCGAGCACGAACCAGAACGGCGTGGCCAGCGGGACGCCAAGGCTCGACCAGCCGATCGGCCCCACCACGCAATCGCCAGGGATGTCGACACAGGAGGCCCCGCTCTCGACAGCCACCTTCCCATCGGGCAACGTGCCGAGAATCAAGGTATACCCGCCCGGTGCCGTGCCGAAACCGAGGTCGCTGCTGTCGTCCGCGTACCTGGCGCGAGACCGGACGTTATCCGGATCGGAGGTCAGCTTGAGCCAGATCTTGTCGAGGCCATCATCGACGCGGGTCAGCGTCTTTCCCAGGTCGAGCTGGATGATGTCCAGGATCGACTGCTTGCCATCGTACGTGCCCGCGGCGCTGCCGACCGTGCACTTCCCGATGCTCGTTCCCGTGTCGTCCACCCCGGCCAGGCAGCGCTCGCTTCCTGGGGAGAAGTCCCGGCTGCCCACGCCGCTGACGGCCGTGAACGCCGCTTCGGAGGCGCCGGCCAGCGCGAGGGTCATTCCACCTGCCACCGCTACCATCTTCAGAGACTGCATGTGATCCGCTCCCATCTCGCCAGAACACAGAGGTCTTGTCCACTCACGACGAGCCTGGTTCCGGTCGCTTCGGTCACCCAATAATTCAAGATGGCTGCCACGGCGAGTGGGCGGAACGAACGGCTGCAAGACATTCTATTTCATAGGTTTACGACCGTTGTCCTGGGTCGGGGCGTTGGCCGGTCACCAGAAAGGTTCTGGTAGTCGAGACTTTTGTCCGTAGCTAGCAGACTTCTCT
>CAYLZN010000258.1:0-8556 GCA_964387935.1 uncultured Vicinamibacteraceae bacterium
GACGATACCCTCGAGCGCCTGGCGGACGTTGCGTCGAAGAGTGGGGAAGGCGGGCGTGCCCGCGCGGCGTGGCTCCGGATCTACTACGAGCATCCGCTGAGCCCGCACGCGCCGCTGGCCGAACCACTGGCGGCCGAGGCCCGGGCGGCCGCCACGGCTGGCCCCGCCGCGCAGGAGGTCCTGGCCCGCGACCTGGCGCGCGCCGAGGCGCTCTTCGAGGCGCGACGGTTCGCCGACGCCCGCGTGGCGTTCGAGCGCCTGCTGCCCGCCGCGACCGGCGATGCGCGCGAGGTGGCGGACCTGCGGGTGGCCGAGTGTGACTATCACCTGCGTCGATATCCCGCGGCCGCGAGCCGGCTCGAGCCGTGGCTGGGGAGCGGCAGCCGCCAGGCCGAGGCCCGCTTCTACCACGCCTCCACGCTGCGTAGCGTGGGCCGCACCGACGAGTTCGTGACGCAGGTGCGTGCCCTCGCCCGTGACCTGCCGGACAGCACGTGGGCCGAGGACGGGCTCAACGCCCTGGCCACGCACTTCATCAGGACCAACGACGACCGGGCCGCGGCGGAGGTGTTCCGTCAGGTCGCCGAGCAGTTCCCCTCGGGGCGACACGCCCCGCGAGCCGCCTGGAAGTTCGGATGGTGGCAGTACAAGCTGGGCGCTTACGCGGAGGCGGCCGCCGTGTTCGAGCGAGCGGCTGCGGCGATGCCCCGAGCGGACCTGCGGCCAGCCTGGTTGTACTGGGCGGGCAGGGCGCGTGAGGCTGCGGGCGAGGAGGCCGAGGCACGGACGCGCTACGCGGTGGCGGTGGCCGACTACCGGCACTCGTACTACGGGCGGCTCTCGGCGGCACGGCTGGATGGTGCGGGCGACACGTCCGCGTCCAGGCTCGTGGGGCGCGCGCCCGCCGAACGGACACGGGCCAAGGCAGCGGCCTCCGGTGGCCCGACGGCCGCGCCGTCCTCCACGCCCGCGGCGGCGCCCCGGGAGCAGGATCCCCCCAACGCCGCCGTGATCCAGCGACTGCTCGCGCTGCGGCTCTGGTCCGAGGCCACGGCCGAACTCCAGTTCGCGCAGCGCACCTGGGGCACCTCGCCACGCCTCGAGGCGACGCTGGCGTGGATCTACCAGCAGCAGGGCGACCTCCGTCGCGGCATCACCGCGATGAAGCGCGCCTACCCGCAGTACCTCGCGGAGGGCGGCGAGCAATTGCCTCATGAGATCACCGAGGTGATCTTCCCGCTCGACCACTGGGATCTCATCCGCAAGTACGCCGCTGCCCGTAAACTGGACCCCCACCTGGTGGCCGCGCTGATCGCGCAGGAATCCACCTTCGACGCCACGGCGCGCTCCTCGGCCAACGCCTGGGGCCTCATGCAGTTGCTGCCCTCGACCGGCCGGCGACTCGCGCGCGCGGAGGGCATCCGCCGGTTCTCTGCAAGCCGTCTCACGGACCCGGACACCAACGTGAAGCTCGGGACGCGGTACCTCGCCGCGCTGATCAAGCGCTTCGGGGAGGCCCACTTCGCACTCGCCAGCTACAACGCCGGCGAGGCGCGCGTGTCCCGATGGCGGGCCGAGCGACCAGGCATCGAGTCGGACGCCTTCATCGACGACATCCCGTTCCCCGAAACGCAGAACTACGTGAAGAAGGTCCTCGGGACCGCGGAGGACTACCGCCAGGTGTATCCACTCTCCGGCGCCGTGGTCGCACGCAAGTAGCCGCCCGTACGCCGTACGCGACCGTACGCCGCCGTACGTCGTACGCCGTACGCCGTATACTGGTCCCAATGCTCGCGTCGCTCCGCCGGTTGCTGCCCTATGCGTGGCGCTACCGGCGTGCCTTCACCGCAGGGCTCGCCTGCGCCCTGCTGGCTACGGCGTTGTCGCTCGTGTCTCCCTGGGTGTTGAAGCTCGCCATCGACGACCTCACCGCCGGGGTCACTCGCGGCAAGCTCACCTGGTATGCCTCGCTCCTCGTCGGCCTGGCCGTCGCGGGCGCGTGGCTGCGCTTCTGGATGCGCCGCGAGGTGATCGGGGCCTCCCGACACGTCGAGTACGACCTGCGGAACGACTTCTTCGAGAAGCTCCAGCAGCTGCCCGCCACCTTCTTCCAGCAGACCCGCACCGGCGACCTCATGTCGCGGGCGACCAACGATCTCAACGCCGTCCGCATGATGGTCGGCCCCGCGCTCATGTACGCCACCACCACCGTCGTGCTGTTCGTGGTGGCGGTCGTGCTGATGTTCTCGATCAACGTCCGCCTGACGCTGGTGTCGCTGCTCGCGGTGCCGTTCGTGTCGCTGTCGGTGAAGTACTTCGGCAGCGCGATTCACGTCCGGTTCGAGCAGATCCAGGCGCAGCTCTCCGACATGAGCGCCGTGGCGCAGGAAGCGCTCGCCGGCGTGCGCGTGGTACGCGCGTATCACCAGGAGGCCGCGGCGCTCGACCGCTTCCGCGTCGCCAACGAGGAGTACGTGACGCGCAATCGCGCGCTCATCCGGCTGCAGGGCCTCTTCTACCCGAGCATGACGTTCCTGCTCGGGATTGGCAGCATGCTGGTGCTGTGGGTGGGCGCGCGCGAGGTGATTCGCGGGCGCCTCACCCTCGGGGAGTTCGTCGCGTTCAACAGCTACCTGGCCATGCTCAGCTGGCCCATGATCGCCTTCGGGTGGGTGACGAACCTCGTGCAGCGGGGCAGCGCGTCGTGGCAGCGCATGCTCGAGGTGCTGGACCGTGAGCCGGCGGTCCGCGACGAGCCGGGCCTCGCCTCGCCGTTCGGCGGTCGGCCGATCCGCGGGGCCATCGAGTTCCGCAACCTCACGTTCGCCTACGACGGGCGCCCCGTGCTCCAGGACGTGTCCCTGCGTGTCGCACCGGGCCAGACCGTCGCCATCGTCGGTCCCACGGGCAGTGGCAAGTCCACGCTCGTGAGCCTGCTGCCGCGCGTGTTCGAGCCGCCTCGCGGCACGGTGTTCGTGGATGGCGTGGACGTCCGCGACATTCCGTTGCCGGTGCTGCGTGGCGCGATCGGCGTCGTGCCTCAGGAGTCGTTTCTGTTCTCCGTCACGATCCAGGACAACGTGGCCTTCGGGCTGCCCCCCGACGGTGGAAACGGCGAGGGCCTCCTCGAGGCGGTTCAGGACGCCGCGGCGATCGCCAGGCTCGACAAGGACGTCCAGGAGTTCGCGGGGGGCTACGGTACCATGGTGGGTGAGCGGGGCCTGACGCTCTCGGGCGGGCAGAAGCAGCGTGCGTCGCTCGCGCGCGCCGTCATCACGAACCCGCCCATCCTGATCCTCGACGATGCGCTGTCAGCGGTGGACACGTACACGGAGGAGGAGATTCTGAGCCGGCTCAGGGAGGTCATGCGCGGCCGGACCGCGCTCGTGGTCTCCCACCGTGTCTCCACCGTGCGCGACGCCGACCTGATCGTGGCGCTCGACGCCGGCCGGATCATCGAGCAGGGCACGCACGACACCCTGGTCGGCCAGGGCGGCTTCTACGCGGACCTGTACCGCAAGCAGCTGCTCGAAGAGGAGCTGGCCGCCTCGTGACGATCCACGAAGAAGAAGCGCTCGGCAAGGCGTACGACGCGCGGCTGATGCGGCGGCTGCTGGCGTACCTGCGCCCATACTGGGCGTATGCGCTCCTCGCGCTGGCGGCGATTCTCGCCGCGTCCGTGCTGCAGCTCGTCCAGCCGTGGCTCACGAAGCTGGTCATCGATCGGTACATCGCCACGGGGGATCTCGGGGGGGTGAACCGGGTCGCGGCGGTGCTGCTGCTCGTGCTGGCCGGGTCGTTCGCGCTGGAGTTCGCACAGACCTGGATCATGCAGCTGACGGGCCAGCGCATCATGTACGACATCCGGATGGAGGTATACGGCCACCTGCAGCGGCTCGGCCTGAGCTTCTACGACCGCAACCCGGTGGGACGCCTGATGACGCGCGTGACCACGGACGTGGACGTGCTCAACGAGCTGTTCTCGGCCGGCGTGGTGGCGGTGTTCGGCGACGTGTTCACGCTGGCGGGGATCATGCTGGTCCTGCTGGCGATGGACTGGCGCCTCGCGCTCGTGACCTTCTCGGTGCTGCCGCTCATCGTGCTCGTCACGCAGTGGTTCCGCCGCCACGTCCGCGACTCCTACCGGGCGGTGCGCCTGTGGATCGCGCGGATCAACGCGTTCCTCCAGGAGAACATCACGGGCATGACCGTGGTGCAGCTCTTCCGCCGGGAGGGGCGCAACTTCGCGGACTTCGACGCCATCAACCGCGGGCACCGCGACGCCAACATCGACGGCATCTTCTTCTACGCGGTCTTCTACCCGGCCATCGAGGTGATTGCCGCCGTCGCCGTGGGCCTGATCATCTGGTGGGGCGGCTGGTGGACGATGAACGGGACGCTGACGATCGGGGCGCTCGTCGCGTTCGTGCAGTACTCGCGGCGCTTCTTTCAGCCCATCCAGGACCTGTCCGAGAAGTTCAACATCCTGCAGTCGGCCATGGCGTCCTCGGAGCGGATCTTCAGGCTGCTCGACACGGCTGTCGAGGTGCGGCCGCCCGCGGTGGCCGTGGCGCGGCCGCCCGCCGGGCGCGGGCACATCGTGTTCGACCAGGTGTGGTTCGCGTACCGGGGCGAGGACTTCGTGCTCCGCGACGTGTCGTTCGACGTGAAGCCAGGCGAGCGCCTGGGGATCGTGGGGGCGACCGGCGCCGGCAAGTCCACGATGATCAACCTGCTCCTGCGGTTCTACGACGCCAGCCGCGGGCGGATCACGGTCGACGGCGTGGACGTGCGCGAGCTCGATCCGGGCGACCTGCGCGGGCTGTTCGGGCTGGTCTTGCAGGACGTGCACCTGTTCTCCGGCACGATTGCGAGCAACATCCGGCTCGGGAACGAGGACATCACCGACGCGCGGGTGCGGCGCGCTGCGGAGGCCGTGCACGCGGCGCCCTTCATCGAGCAGTTGCCGCAGCAGTACTCGACGCCGGTCGCGGAGCGCGGGGCGACGCTGTCGGTGGGGCAGAAGCAACTGCTGTCGTTCGCGAGGGCGCTGGCGTTCGACCCGCAGGTGCTCGTCCTGGACGAGGCGACGTCGAGCGTGGACACCGAGACGGAACTGCTCATCCGCGACGCCCTGCACGTGCTCATGGCCGGGCGGACGACGATCGCCATCGCGCACCGGCTCTCGACCATCCAGGACATGGACAAGATCCTGGTGCTGCACAAGGGCCAGGTCCGCGAACTCGGCACGCACCAGGAGTTGCTGGCCGCGCGCGGGATCTACTACAAGCTGTACCAGCTTCAATACAAGGACCAGGAGTCCGCCAGCGGGCCGGACCGCGGCCAGACCGAAGGTTCCCGCCCGGTGGTGGCATAACGTCCGACGCCCGCGCGCTCAGGCCCGCCCGTCGCCTACTTCGCGCGCGCGAGACACAGCAGCGACGAGCCAAACGGCAAATCCATGTGGCGGGAAAGGGCGGCCTCGCCAGCCAGCAGGGCGGACAGCGTGGCATTGACGGGCGTCGGAGGCACGGTGATTTCGCCAGTCGCTTCCGATTCGCTGGCCAGTCCGAGTCTCCGCTGAAGGAGGCGCACGCTGAACAGGAGGGGAAAGAGCGTGGCATTCGTGTAGGTGAGACGCTGCACGGTGAACCCCGCGGCCGCAAGGCGAGGGGCCAGCGTGGCCTTCGTGTACCTGCGCTGCTCGTGGGACAGCACGGAGTGGTTGCCCCGCAGCATGGGAAAGGCCGCCACGTTGATCACCACCGCGCCGGCGGGCGTGAGGACGCGGCGCATCTCGGCCAGCGCGTGAGGCTCCTGCTCGTCGGTGAGCGAGTAGATCACATCGAAACTGGTCACGATGTCGAACGTGCCATCGGGAAACGGCAGGTGGGTGACGCTCGCGCGTGCGAGGCGGCGGAGTCCCGCCGACCGCCCGTACTCGAGGCCACGCAGTGTGAGATCGATGCCGAATGCACGGCCGTAGCGCTCGAGCAGCGCCAGGTTCGCTCCCGTGCCACACCCGCAGTCGAGCAGCCTCAGATCCGGGCGTCCTTCGGCGGCGCGGTCGAGCAGCGGGGTGACGAAGCGCCTGAAGCCCTTGAACCAGAAGTGGTGCCGTTCGGCCTTGAAGGTCGCGTCGAGAAGGAGGTCCATGGCTCCGGTGCGCCGTCAGGGGGTGGGTGCGCGAAGGCGTCCCTCGCTGGCCTGCGGATTCCACCCGAGGCGGAGGACACGCAACTGGACGCGGCGCCGTCCGAACTGCACGGCCTCGTCGCAGTTCCAGAGGTAGAGATCGATCTCGCGCCCCTGTACCTCGGGCCCGGTATCCATGACTGTATAGATCCCGTCGTACTGCGGCCCGAGCGTCTCCAGTTGGACGACGGAGCCGACGGGCAGCAGAGCGGGATCGGCCGCCGCCACGCCCCGCCGCGCCTGGGTGCCGGCCGCGGTCCGATCGCCCCGGCAGTACGCCGTGGCCTCGAATCGCAGGCGCAGGCCGGGGGCAGGCTTGGCGGTGGCCTCCCTCGATTCGGCCTGCCGTGCCGCGTTCTCCGAATCGAGCGTGGTGACCTCGTAGAGCAGCAGGAATCCGAGGATCGCCCCGCACGTCACCACGACCTTGCGCTCGAACGATCGCGACAGCATGTGGGGTTCTCCTGAAGATGGCGCGCACACGGGCGCGCCGGTCTACGCGAAGTGCTCGTACCCTCGTGGCAGGGCGTCCTGCCGGCCATCTGCGGCGCGCATGATGACACCATCCACCCGGGGCCTGATCGTCCCCACCCGCGAGACCGCAAGGCGCTGGGCGCCGGCGAGCGCGGCGAAGAAGGCCCGCCGACGGCGCCTGGGGACGGCAAAGAGCAGTTCGTAGTCGTCGCCGCCGAGCAGCGCCTGGCGTGGCGCATCCTCCGGCCACACGTCGGCGACGGCCGGGTGGCACGGCAGGGTCCCGAGTTCGACGATGGCGCCCACGCCGCTGGCCTCGGCGATCTGCGTCACCGCGTCGGCGAGCCCGTCACTCAGGTCCATGCAGGCGGACGCCGCGCGCGTCCGGCCGACGAGCAGGCCTGCCCGCACGCGCGCCTGGGGGCGCCGGTAGCGCATCACCGCGTCGCCGAGCGCACCGTTCCCCTCTGTTGGGGCCTGGCCGGCCGGCGCCGCCCTGAGGTACGCCAGCCCCGCCCGTGCCGCCCCAAGCTGGCCGGTCACGTACAGGTCGTCGCCGGGGCGCGCGCCACTCCTCGTGAGCACGCGCCGGCGCTTCGCGGATCCGACGGCCGTGACGTCGATGAACCACGGACCCGGGGACCGGGTGAGGTTGCCTCCAACGACCACCATGCGGTGCGCCGCAGCGAGCGAGCCGAAGGCCTCCGCGAACTCGTCGAACTCCGCAAGCGTCAACCCGTCCGGCACACCCAGCGACAGCAGCGCGTGTCGTGGCTGAGCCCCCATCGAGGCCAGGTCACTGAGGTTGACGGCGAGTGCCCGGTGGCCGATATCGCCAGGCCGGCAGAAGCGACGCTCGAAATGCACCCCTTCGACGCTGGCGTCGGTCGTGATGACGTCGAGGGCGCCCCGCGGCGGCTCCACCACCGCGGCATCATCACCGATACCGACCACGATAGAGGTCCCCGTGCACGGCAGGCGCGACTGCAGCCGCGCGATCAGCGCACGCTCCCCGAGCTGGGCAACCGTCGTCGCCGTCATTACCGGGCGTATTCGACCGCCCGCGTTTCCCGGATGACCGTGACCTTGATCTGCCCGGGGTACTGCAGCTCGCTCTCGATGCGTCGGGCGATGTCCTTGGACAGCCACACCGCTTCCTCGTCGGTGACCCGCTCGCTCTCCACGAGAATGCGGACCTCGCGACCGGCCTGCAGGGCGAAGGACTTCGAGACCCCCTTGAACGAATCCGCGATGTCCTCGAGCTTCTCGAGGCGTTTCACGTAGGACTCGAGGATGTCGCGGCGGGCGCCTGGTCGCGCGGCGGAGATGGCGTCGGCGGCCTGGACGAGCATGGCCTCGAGGGAGGGCCAGTCGATGTCCATGTGATGGGCCGCCATGGCATCGACGACCCGCCGCTCCTCCCCGAACTTCTTGAGGACCTCGATGCCGAGCTCCAGGTGCGACCCGCCGAGGTCCCGGTCGACCGCCTTGCCGATGTCGTGGACGAACGCGGCGCGCGTGGCCACGTGCGCGTCGAGGCCGACCTCCCGGGCCAGCACGCCGGCGAGGTAGGCCACCTCTTTCGAGTGGCTGAGGACGTTCTGCCCGTAGGAAGTACGGAAGCGCAGGCGCCCCATCAGCCGGAGCAGCTCAGGATGCATGTCGAAGAGACCCAGCTCGAAGGCGGCAGCCTCGCCGTCCTTCAGCATCGCTTCTTCCATTTCAGCCTTGACCTTGTCGACGACCTCTTCGATCCGCGCCGGGTGGATGCGACCGTCCACGATGAGGCGCTCGATGGCCTGCCGCGCGATCTCGCGGCGGAGCGGGTCGAAACTCGACAGGATGATGGCGCCCGGCGTGTCGTCTACGATCAGTTCGACACCCGTC
>CAYLZN010000259.1:0-1516 GCA_964387935.1 uncultured Vicinamibacteraceae bacterium
GATGGCGAGGCGCAGCGTCAGATGATCGGCCTGATGCGCAGTCACCGCACCGACATGGGGCTGGGCTTCGTGCGCTCGATGTGGGATCTGCTGGCAGGCTTCAGTCTCACGTTCTCCATCCTGCCCGCGGGCTTCGGGTTGCTCGGCCTGGTCGTGCTGCGACACGTCGATCGCGCGCCGGGACTGCTTGGCCAGGCCGCCGTGGTGTACGCCGGCGTCTACGGCGTGATGACCGCGATGGCGCTGCGGTACTGGTTTCCCGCGCCGATTGCGTTCCTCGGCGTGGCCTTTGCGTGCTTCGTCGTGGCGGTTGCCGGGAGTCGGCGCGCCGGGCACCCGTGACCGGGTGCCCGGTACGCCGGCGTTCCTGCAGAGCCCGCTACGTGCCCTTGAGGCCCCGCTTGACCAGCAGCGCGTTGATGTCGGGCTCGCGGCCACGGAATCGCTTGTACATGACCATCGCGTCTTCGGAACCGCCGCGCTCCAGGATGTTCCTGCGCAGCGACGTCGCAGTGGCCAGATCGAAGATGCCCTTCTCCCTGAACAACTGGAACGCGTCCGCGACGATCACGTCGGCCCAGATGTAGTTGTAGTAGCCCGCCGCGTAGCCCCCGCCACCCCCGAAGATGTGGTTGAAGTACGTGCTCTGGTAGCGCGGCACGACCGACGAGGGCAGCCCGATGCGATCCATGGACTTCCGTTCGAACGCCGCGACGTCCGCTCCTTCCGTCGTGGTGAGCGTGTGCCAGTCCATGTCGAGGATGGCGGCCGCCAGATACTCGCCGGTGAGGAATCCCTGGTTGAACGTGTCGGTCCGCTGGATCTTCTGCACCATCTCCATCGGGATGATCGTGCCTGTCCTGAAGTGTTTCGCGTAGACCTTCAGCACCTCCGGTTCGAAGGCCCAGTTCTCCATGATCTGGGAAGGCAGCTCGACGAAATCGCGCGGGAAGCCCGCCAGGCCCCGGAACTCGACCCGTGACAGCATCGAACTGAGCGCGTGACCGAACTCGTGGAAGAGCGTGTCGACCTCGTCGCGCGCGAGGAGGGCTGGTTCATCACCGGCCGGTCGTGAGAAGTTACAGACGTTGGTGACGATCGGGATGACGCGCTGGCCATCGCGCATCCGGGTGCCGCGGAAGCCGCCCGTCCACGCGCCGACGCGCTTGCCGGGCCGGGGGTGGAAGTCCGTGTAGAAGAGCGCGAGCACGGTGCCATCGCCGTCCCGCACCTCCCAGGCCTTCACCTCCGGGTGGTAGACGGGCACGTCCGGTCGCGGGATGAAGGTGAGCCCATACAGCCGCTTCGCGACGTGGAAGGCGCCCTGCAGCACATTGTCGAGCGCGAAGTAGGGCCGCATCGCCTGGTCGTCGAAGCTGAAGGTCGCCTGCTTCACCTTCTCCGTGTAGTAACGCCAATCCCACGGCTCGAGCGCGAAAGACTCCCCGGCCTTCGTGATCAGCGCCTGCTGTGCCGCAGCCTCGCGCAGCATCTTCTCGCGGGTCGGTGTCCACAG
>CAYLZN010000259.1:1526-8543 GCA_964387935.1 uncultured Vicinamibacteraceae bacterium
AGGTCGTTGACGGCCGCGGGCGTCTTGGCCATGTTCTCTTCGACGACGAAGTCGGCAAAGGTCTTGTAGCCGAGCAACTGGGATCGCTGGGCCCGCAGGGCCGCGATGCGCGCGACGGTCGCGTTGTTGTCCCAGGCGTCGCCGTGGTCGTTACGCGTGATGTACGCCGTCAGGATCTGGCGTCGCAGATCGCGCGTGTCCGCGTACTGCAGGAACGGCCAGATGCTCGGCGCCTGGAGCGTGTACACCCACTTTCCTGGCAGGCCGGCCGTCCTGGCGGCGTCAGCGCCCATGGCGACGACCGATGGCGGCAGCCCCGCCAGGTCGGCCTCTTTCTCGATCACGAGCCGGTAGCCGTTGGTGTCGTGCAGGAGGTTGTCGCCGAACTTGATCCCGAGCAGCGACAGCTCGGCGTTGATCTTCCTGAGCTGGGCCTGCTTGTCCGCGTCGAGGTTGGCACCGCCGCGGACGAAGCTGCGGTAGGTGTCCTCGACGAGCTTCTTGTGTTCGGGGGTGAGGCCGGCTCGATCGCGCGTCTCCCAGACGGCCTTGATCCGCGCAAACAGCGCCGGATTCATCCGCACCTCGTCGCGAAGGGCCGAGATCAGCGGCGCCACGTCACGATTGATCTTCTGGAGCGGCTCGCTGGTTTCCGCAGAGAGCAGGCCGTTGAACACGCTCTGGACCCTCGAGAGCAGTTCGCCCGAGTTCTCCATGGCGACGATCGTGTTCGCGAACGTCGGCGCCGCGGGATTCCCGGCGATTGCGGCGACCTCCTTCCGTTGCTCCGCGAGACCAGCCTCGATGGCCGGCTTGAAGTGCTCCGGCCTGATCGTCGCAAACGGAGGGGCTTCGAACGGCGTCGTCCACGGTTGGAGGAGCGGGTTGGGGGGCGACGCCGCCGGGGGTGCCTGGCCGAACGACGGGAGCGCCACAGAGCTGAATGCGAGTGCGAAAAAGACGAGGGACCGGGTGAGCATGGGTGTCCGCCCCTTGGCTGGAGGGCCCGCGGAGCCATCGCGTGCGGCAGGCCCTGGGAAACGCACCGGTGCGGGTGGGGACTCCCGCGGAGACGAGCGGCCGGCGCGTGGGAGCGCGCGAAGCCGACCGGTCGAACTGTACTAGCGCGTGAACGAGTGGGGCAAGGGGGAAGGCGCGGGGAAGGTGCGGGCGTACGCCGTCAGCCGGCGTACGCCCGAAGGTCTATCGCTGCAGCGTGCCCTGGAACGGCACCACCTGTCCGGCCGTGACCGTCACGTCGTAGGCCAGAGACCGGTAGCCCGGCGCGCGCACCTCGACGCGATGCACGCCGGGAGTGAGCGTCAACGGTTGCGAGGTCGGGGAGAACTCCGACACGCGCCCCATGTAGGTGCCATCGACGTAGACCTCGGCGTCGGACGGCGAGATCTCGAAGCTCACGCCGCCGTACTGGTCCTGCCCGGGCGAGACCGAGACCGAGCTCTGCGGGGCTTGGGCGGGAGAGCTCGGGTAGCCGGTCGCGGGATAGCTCGGGTAGCTCGAGGCGGGGTAGCTCGGTGTCGCGTACGGCGCCGGGTACGGTGTGGGGTACGGCACCGGATACGGCGAGGGGTAAGGCACCGGGTATGCGTACGGCGCCGGGTAGCCATACCCGTACACAGGGAAGGCCACGGGATACCCGATCGAGATCCCCAGCCCGATGTTGAACCAGGGCCTGAACGTGTAGTAGGGACGACCGAAATAGACGGGCGCCCCATAGTAGTACGGTCGCCCGTAGAACGGCGGCCTGTAGTAGCGTGGCGCGTAGGCGTTCGGCGGGTAGTACCGCGAGTAGTAGCGAGACGTATAGGGAGCCGCAGTGCGTGGGACGGCGACTCCGGGTCCAGCAGGGCGTGGGCCGTACACTGAGCGGGCCGGGGCGGGCTGTGGGCCGTAGACCGTGCCCGATCGACCGGCCTGGCGACCGTAGACTGTTCCATCGCCGCCGCGCGCGCCGGCCGGGGGCGTTCCAGCCTGCTGTGGCGCGCCGGGTGGGGCTCGCCTCACCGCCTGGCCGCTGCCGGACCCGCGGCGCTGGGCATCGGCCGGCACGGCAGACAGGCCGAGAGCAAGGGTCACCCCGAGAATCGTGAGAGTCCGGGTGAGCGTCATGACGACCTCGAACGAGTGGCAGGCAGCCACCATCATGATAAGCAAGGACCGTACGAATGGCCAGTCCCTGGAAGACCGCCCGGATCCTGGGCGGGTCTTTGGGGTGTCGCCCCTGGACGACACTGTTGTCATCCGTGGCGGGACGCGCCCAGTTCTGCCGAGCGGGGGCCGCCGTGGCTGAGTGCCCACCCCCGCGCCCGGAGTGGCAGCAGGCCCTCGAAACCGCCATCGAGGAGATCGCCAGCGCGTCGATGCCGTTCGGCAGGTTCGGGCCGGCGCGGTTTCCCCCGCGCGGCGTCCCGCTCTACGACCTGCCGGTCGAGTACCTGCTGGTCCTGCAGCGGCGCGGCTTCCCGGGCGGGCGTCTCGGCGAACTGCTCGCGCTCGTCTGTCAGGTCAAACTCGACGGGGCCGAGGCCGTTTTCCAGCCGCTTCGCGAGGCCAATGGCGGGCGCCATCCGCTCCGGCTGGGCAGGCAGCGAGTCTTCGACCTCAGCGAGTAGCGGAACCGGAGCGTGACCGGGCCCGGCAGCACGTCATGGCGTGCCCGCCACGCACCAGATCCACTCGCGGATCCCGTCGGACGCGATCACGAGGCCCGCCGCGATGGCGAGCCACTTACCGACCACGCCGCGCTCCGCCCACAAGGCGAGCGTGCAGGTGGCGAGCAGCACCACGACCGGCTGGAACGAGAGATTCGCTCTCAGTTCGACCGCGGTGAGCACGCCGAGGCCTGTCAGCAGGAGCCACGCGAGCGACCAGGCGTACACGACGCGGGTCAGGGTGTCGTCGCGGGCTGCGCGCCGCAGGAGCGCCAGGCCCGCGACCGCGGTCAGCAGGAGGGGCCAGCCGAAGTTGCGCACGGTCTCGGCGCTCAGGCGGGCGGCTTTGACGCCGGGCGGCGCCGCGATCGACCGCGTGGCGGCCTCGCCCTCGCGCGCCGCGACACGAGCGAACGTCGCCGCGTACACGTCGTGGAAGTGCGAGTAGTACACGGCGTACGCCACGCCCAGCGAGGCCACCAGCACGAGGAGCATCCAGGTGGCGTGGCGCTTCTGCTCCCGCGTGCCCTTCGTCCAGGGGCCGGCCGCGAGCGCCGACATCGTGGGCACACCAACCATCAGCGTGCTGAAATGCGACAGGAACGACCCCGCCAGGGCCACCGTGCCTGCACCGGCTCGGGCCACCCAGCCGCGCCCGGGACTCCACAGGACCAACACGGCCACGGCGATCGTGAACAGCGCCTGCGCGAACAGGTTCGTCAGGTTGGCGGCAAACAGCACCTGGGTGCTCAGCCGGCAGGTCACGTACACCAGCGCCGCGATCGGCAGCGCGACCCCCCGGGGCCAGAACCGGCGCGCGAGCAGCAGGACCGCCAGGCCGGCCGCGGTGTCCGCCCACAGGGCGAGGCTGCGCAGGAGCAGAATGCGCTCCGCCGGCGTGGACGCCAGGGGGGAGAACGGCCACGCGGCGATGTAGAACCCGATCGCGTAGGGGAACTCGAAGAACGGCCGCGGCGTGATCGACGTGAAGAAGTAGCGGCCGTTCCACACCCACTCCGCCCGATGCACGTGGAAGAGCGCATCGCCGACGTTGATCTGCGGGTGCACGAACCACCACCACTTGATCCCGGTCCCGACCAGCAGGAGGGCGATCGCGGTCTGGAGCGCGGCGTCAGTCCGCGCCGACCCCCAGCGCCCGACGGCGGCCCTGAGCACCAGACCGATCCCGAGCGCCACGGCCGCAGTCCACACGAGCCGCGAGGGCCAGGGCCCGAGCATCGCCAGATCGAACCAGAAGAAGAAGGTCGCCGCCGCGCCGATCGCGAGCGCGCCGGCCGCGCGCACCCACGCGGGCACTGCAAAGAGCGCCAGGATTGTCGACAGGAGGGCTGCCCCGAGCGCCGTCTCCAGGAGCGAGCGCGTTGGCAAAGGAAATCGCGTCCCGTCGGCCGGCGTGAGCGAGACGCGTCTCACCACGACGCCCAGTTGACGCTGATCCTGTGCGCTCGGCACGAACGTGGGGTTCACCTCGAGATCGATGCGCAGCGCGTCGTGGGTGGACGGCGGGACGTCCACGGTCACGGTGGTGCGGTCGTTGCCGACGACGGTGTCCAGGACGCGGACGCCATCGACGCGCACGGTGACGGTGGGGAACACCGGTTGCGGTCCTGGGCGCCCGGCCTGCACGACCAGCGCGAAGCGATACGGCGTCGCCCGATCGAGGCGCGGGACCGCAAGGCTGGCCCGTCCCCCCGACCAACTGAATGAGTCCCCGCTCGTCGGGTCCCTCTCGGGCGGCGAGAAGCCAGTCGTCATGAGCCACCCGCGGACGCGATCAAGTGCGGCGCCGTCGCCCAGGGGGCCCCCTGCCGCGGAGCCGCCGCCAGCAAGGCTCACGGCAAGGCACAAGGCCAGCGCCAGGCCCGCGCCGACGAGCGGAGTCGTGGCTCTCAAAGCGCCTAGACGATAGCAGCGACGTCGTGACGCCGCAATGCAGCGCGCCGCTCAGCCGCGGCGGCCCAGAATCGTGCCGGCCGCCGCCGGCTGAACGCGGATGTCAGCCGGTTCATCGGCCGAGAACGACATCGATACCATGAAGAACCTGGGCGAGCAGCTTCGGGCTCAGACGGCTCACACGCTCGGTCAGAAGGGCGCGATCGAGTGTGATGATCTGGGATGCATTCGCGACGGAGTCCTTGGGCAGGCCCGTCATCTTGGCCGCGAGCAGCACGTTGCCTGGCGCGCCAGCCCAGACGAGATTACTGGTCAGCGGGAGGCAGACGACCGTCGCTATTCGACTGCGATTCAGTGGGTGTCCTTGAACCACGACCACGGGGCGCCTGAAGCCTGGACCGGAGCCTGCGGGCTCCGGCAAGTCGGCCCACCAGACGTCACCCTGGGTCACCTCTACCACTGCACGCTTTCGAGAACCCGTCGCGCGGCTCGCGACACGAACCGATCCGAACTGGCTTCGCCCAGTTGGTCGATCACGGCGTTCATGTCTTCCGTGACCTCGTCCGGGGCGTGCCGAGCCAGGTACTCGGCGATGGCCTCCGCGTAGAGCTGGCTGCGCGACTTGCGGGTTCGTTTCGCGTGGCGTTCGGCGTCGCGGTACACGCGATCCGGCAATGAGACGGCCGTCTTCATACCAAGAGTATAACCGGATCTCGATCCGTCAGCGGGCCTCCACTCCCTTCGCAGTAGAATGCCGCCCACGTCCATGCCCCTCGCGCCCGACCTCATCGTCATTGGTGACCTGATGCTCGACGTCACGGCGGCCGCGGGCTCGCTGGCACGCGGCGGCGACGTGCACGGCGAGGTGCGGCTCGATCCGGGCGGAAGCGCCGCCAACGTCGCGGCATGGGCCGCGCATGCGGGCGCGGTCACCTCCGTGGTCGGGTGTGTCGGCGACGATGTCGCGGGGCGGATTCTCGTTGAGGCGCTCCAGGCCCGCGCCATTGGAACAGCGGTGCACGTCGTTTCTGGCGCGCGCACGGGCACGATGCTCGTCCTGAACGAAGCGGGCGAGCGGTCGATGGTCGCGCACCGCGGCGCCAACTCGCGGCTGGACATCGGCCACCTGCCGGCCCCGCTCGACGCTGCGGCAGTGTTCGTGTCCGGGTACACGCTCTTCGACCGCGCCACCGAGCCCGTGGCCCTCGAGGCGCTGGCGAGGGCGCGCGCCCGGCACATCGCCGTCGATGCGGCCTCGTGGCCGCTCATCGCCAGGCGGGGCGCACCGGCGTTCTTCGAGCTGACCTCCCGTGCCACCGTGCTCTTCGCGAACGAACGGGAGGCGGAGACACTGACTGGATTGCGAGAGGACGCCGCGGCGCAGTCGCTCGCCGAGCGTTATCCGCTGGCGGTCGTGAAGCTCGGCGCGCGCGGCGCCATCCTGGCGCAGTCAGGGCACCTGCTGCGCGTCCCCGCCGTTCCCGTCACCGAGGTGGACGCCACAGGAGCCGGCGACGCCTTCGACGGTACCCTGCTCGCAGCGCTGGTGGCTGGCCGATCGATTGACGCCGCGCTTCGCGCCGCGTGCGAGGCCGGCGCCCGGTGCGCCTCGCGGCCGGGCCGATGGCCGGAGGCACCTGTCCCATGACCGATCGACCCCTGTTCCTGCTGACCGACGAAGTCCGCGAAGCGCTCGATGCCCACGGCGCCATCGTCGCGCTCGAGACGAGCGTACTCGCGCAGGGCCTGCCGCCGCCACACAACCGACAGGCAGCCAAGGACCTCGATGCGGCGGTGCGCAGGGCCGGTGCCGTTCCTGCGTGGATCTCGGTCGAGGGCGGCGCCATCCGCGTGGGCCTTGGCGTCGCGGACCTCGACGTCCTCTGCGATCCCCGCACCCTGACCTCCAAGGTGGCACGTCGCGACTACCCGGCAGCGATGGCAGCCGGCGGGATCGGTTCGACGACGGTTTCGGCGACGCTCTGGGCCGCGTCGAAGCTTGGCATCGAGGTCATGGCGACGGGCGGCATCGGCGGCGTGCATCCAGGCCCCGGTGACGTCTCGGCGGACCTGCTCGAGATCGCCCGCCTCCCCGGCCTCATCGTCTGTTCGGGGCCCAAGTCCATCGTCGATCCGGTGGCGACGCTCGAGCGGCTCGAGGAACTTGGCGTGCTGGTCGTTGGATACGGGTGCGATCGACTCCCGTTCTTCCTCGCACGCGAGGCGGAACTGGCGCTCGAGCATCGCGTGAACACGCCGTCGCAAGCCGCAGCACTTGCCCGGGCGCGCGCGGCGCTCGGCGTCGAGTCCGCGGTGCTCCTGTGTCAGCCTGTTCCTGGGGACGAGGCGATGGACCGTGAGTTCGTGGCGGCAGCCGTGCACACCTGTGAGGAGCGCGCGCGGACGGCCGGCGTCACCGGCAAGGCGGTGA
>CAYLZN010000260.1:0-8508 GCA_964387935.1 uncultured Vicinamibacteraceae bacterium
ACGGCGGACACCGAGCGCGTCGGCCAGTGCGGCTTGCGCACGAACCATGTCGCGGATGGTGATGCGCGGGAAATCACGCCCCCAGTGGCGCCGGCCGTCGGGATGCGGGGAGGTCGGCCCCGTCGTCCCGTAGCAGCCGCCGAGCACGTTGCTGCAGACGATGAAGTCGCGGTCCGGGTCGAGGGCGCGGCGCGGGCCGAACAGGGCGGGCCACCACGCGTCTGCATCGGCCGAGCCGGTCAGGGCGTGGCACACGAGCACCGCGTTGGTGCCCGTCGCATCCAGCCGACCCCAGGTCCGGAAGGCCAGGGTCAGCGTGGGCAGCACGGCCCCGCACTCCAGCACCATCGGCCTGTCGGGGACCAGGGTGCGTGTCTCGGAGGAAAGGTGGGCGCTCATGCGGCCGCCTTCACGGCGCGGTCGAACGCCTGCGCGAAATCGGCCTTGATGTCGTCGATGTGCTCGATGCCCACCGACACGCGCACGAGGTCCGGCGTCACGCCGCTGGCCAGGCGCTCGGCGGGGGACAACTGCTGGTGCGTGGTCGACGCCGGGTGGATCACGAGCGTCTTGGCATCGCCGACGTTGGCGAGATGGCTTGCGAGGCGCACGGCGTCGATGAACCGGCGACCCGCGTCGAGTCCGCCCCGGATGCCGAACGCGAGCACCGACCCGAATCCGCGGGACAGATACTTCTTCGCCAGGCCGTGCGACGGGTGATCCGGACGCGACGGATGACTCACCCAGCTGACAGCGGGGTGCTGGGCGAGCCACTCCACGAGATCCAGGGCATTCTCGTTGTGGCGGTCGACGCGAAGCGACAGGGTCTCGAGACCCTGCAGGAGCAGGAACGCGTTGAACGGGCTGAGGCAGGGGCCCAGGTCGCGCAACCCTTCCACGCGGGCTCGCACGATGAATGCGATGTTGCCGAACGGGCTCGACGGCCCGAACGTCTCCCAGAACCTCAGCCCGTGGTACCCAGGCGACGGCTCGGTGAACACCGGGAATCTGCCGTTTCCCCAGTTGAACCGGCCCGAGTCGACGATGGCCCCGCCGATCGACGTGCCATGCCCGCCGATCCATTTCGTCGCGGACGCCACGACGATGTCGGCCCCGTGATCGATTGGACGGCACAGGTACCCGGCGCAGCCGAAGGTGTTGTCCACGACGAGCGGGATGCCGTGCGGGTGCGCGAGCGAAGCGAGCGCCTCGAGGTCGGGCACGTTGAACCTCGGGTTGCCGATGGTCTCGACGTAGAGCGCCTTCGTGCGGTCGTCGATCGCGGCCGCGAACGAGGCGGGGCTGTCACCCTCGACCAACCGCACGTCGATCCCGAGCCGAGGCAGCGTGACCTTGAACTGGTTGTAGGTGCCTCCGTAGAGGTAGCTCGTCGCCACGATGTTGTCGCCGGCGCCGGCCAGCGTCGAGAGCGCGAGGAACTGCGCCGACTGGCCGCTGGACGTGGCGAGCGCCGCGACGCCGCCCTCGAGCGCGGCCAGGCGCTTCTCGAAGACGTCGGTCGTGGGATTCATGATCCGGGTGTAGATGTTGCCGAACTCCTCGAGGGCGAACAGGCGTGCGCCATGGTCGGCGTCCTCGAAGACGTACGAGGTCGTCTGGTAGATGGGAACGGCCCTGGCGTGCGTCCCCGGCGCCGGCGCCTGGCCGGCATGGACTTGCAGCGTCTCGTAGCGGAGGGAGCGATCGGGGTTCGTGCTCATCGGTCGTCGTCCTGTTCTGGCTCGCCGCAGCGAGCCCGTTGGGGGCGCGACCGGGGGGTACACGAAAAACCCGCGCCGGCAGCGCCGGAGCGGGTGGTTGGTAACGTCAGCCTGTGTGCTGTTGACGAGCGCTAGTTCCGAGGCACCTCCACCCGCACGTGCGTGGGACACATGCACATACACATGCACATCACCAGGCGGGCGGAAGAGGAACTGGCGCGACTCATCGGAGATCTCAGAGTAGGGGGTGCCTCACCGATCTGTCAAGGGGAGTCTGCTTTGAGTCTGCTTCACCGGGGAGGCTGGCTCCGCGCTCGCTGGCGACGAGGATGCCCGGGCGCCCATGGAACCGGCGCCAGCCCACCGCGTTGCTCGCGAGGAACGAGAGCTCCATGACGGTCGCGACGGGGCTGCCCACGAGGATGTTGTGCACGACCCACAGGGTGGCGCAGACGGCGAGCACGGCCCGCACCGTGCGGTCGCCGGGCTGGAACGCGGCCCAGGTGCCGAGCAGCGTCGCCACGAGCGCCAGCACGCCGACCGGCCGTGTGTACGTGGCCGCGAATCCGGTGAGCGTGAGGGCGATGAAGATCGTCATGATGCGGCGGTCCCGTGTCAGCGACGCCGTGAGGAAGCGGATCGAGGTGATGAGAGCCAGCGTCGCGGCGACGGGTACGCCGAGCAGCCAGAAGTGCACGCCACTCAGGCCGGCAGAGACGGACCAGGCACGGAGGATCGCCGGTCGTGTGCGGAACTGGAACGCGGCCAGGCCGGCCCCGAACGCGAGCGCGGCGAGGCACTGGGACAGGAAGAAGCGGGACATGATCTCGCCGCAGCGCCTGAAGGCATCCGGTTCACGCCTTCGCCGGCGGATCCTCCCCATCCCACAGGTTGGACGTCCCCAGCTCCTCGCGCCCGCTGGACTTGAGATACAGGAACAACTGGGTGCGGTAGGCGGCGTGACCGCACAGCACGAAGCTGACGATGAACTGGCCGCGCGAGGTCGGCTCGCCCCAGGGGGCAATCTCCGCCCGCAGATCGGCGTCTGACATGGCACCGATCAGCCGCGCATAGGTGTCGGCCTGTGCAGTGATGGCCGCCACGGCCCCGGCAAGATCGAGGGGCTCCGCGTGCCTCTCGAGGGCCGTCCACGCGGCTGGGTCGAACGTGCCCGTGCGGGCCACGTCCATGAGCCCAGGCCCCATGAAGGTCAGGTACCGGAGCAGTTCGAGCGTGCTCCGCTGCCTGGGTGTCGGACGATAGCCTTGCGTCGCCCGGTCGATCTTGCTCGCGAGATGCAGCAGGATCTTCACTTCGTGGCGCAGCGAACCGATCAGCTCTTCTCGTGTCAGCACCATGGGTCTCTCCGTGTCAGCGTGACGGCACCTTGGTCTTCAATTCCTCGAACCAGTTGAGGACGACGTAGATCTGCGAGAGCGGCGTACCGGACTCCTTCAGGGCTTCGGCCTCGATCAGGCCGAGGAAGCGTCCGTCTGCCGCCACATCGTACGTGCGCGGGTGCGTCGGTGGTGCGTTCGTGAACCGGCGCGGCAGTGTCACGGCAGGCCTGAACTGGAACGCCGGCGTCGTCGTCACCGCGACGCGCTGGATCCGGCTGCCGGGACCAGGAGTGTAGAAGAGCTCACGGCCATCGCGCGACCACGACGGGTGATGGGCATCTTCCTCGGGACCGGAAATGAGGTACTTCGCGCCGGTCGGGGGAAAGGGTTGCACGAACACTCTGGCCATGGCCAGGCTGTTCTCTTCTGTCGTGTAGGCAATCCAGCGGCCGTCGGGTGAAAACGTGGCGTCGCTCGGCACTCGGGAGTTCTCGCTGACCAGCACGCGGCTCGTCTGGTTCTGCCGCGAGTAGAGCCAGATGGCGACGAGCCCCTCCTTCGTCTCGTCGTACAGCAGCCAGTTGCCGTCGGGTGACCACGCCTGCGGCGCGTGTGAGGCACCGGCAGGCGCCTGGGTCAGGCGCTCGGCGGCTCCTGACCCGTCGGCCCGCTGCCAGAACAGGCTCTTGTCCTCACCGTGCTGGGACTGAAACGTCACTCGCTCGCCATCGTGCGACCACGCAGGGAATCTGGTGGCGCCGTCGAAGGTCAGTCGTCGGGGAGCGGCGGTGCCGGTCGTATCGGCGATCCAGATCGCCGTGTCGGCGGCGTCCACCGTGCCCATGGCGATGCGCCTGCCATCGGGCGACAGGCGTGGCTGCGCATAGTTGCCGGCCGGGACGGCGAGTGGCTGCGGGCCTCCGTCGCGGCCGAAAAACGCAAGCTTGAGGTCCTCGCCGGACACCGCTCCGGGAACGTAGGCGAGCATCCCGGTGCTCGACACGCTGAGGTCCATCCCCGACGAGTCCTCCGAGCGTCGGACCCCTTCGATGAGTCGCACGGGCGTCCCGCGGGCCTGGAGTGTCGTCGCGTCGAACGCCACGGCATGCACGACGCCCCCCCGCACGAACAGGATGTGCCCGCTCGGCAGATAGCGCGCGTCGGCGGCGCCTCCATCGACGACGATGGTGCGTGCGCCCGAGGGGAGTGAGACCGCGACGATCTTCCCGGCAACGTTCCATGGCTCGGCGTTGGTCGACGTGAAGAGCACCGCCTTGCCACCCGGCAGCATCTGCGGGCCGAAGACCCGTTCGCCCTCCGACGCCCGTGCCGGCACGACAAGCTCCGGCGTCCCCCCGTTGGCTGACACACGCATCACGCCGCCAGGCAAGCCGAACAGCACGTCGTCGCCGTCCCAGGACAGTCCGGACGGGCCCTCGGTGACGCAGACGGTCACCGCCGTCCCGCCGGCTGCTGGAATCCTCCTGATCGCCTGCTCGCCCCAGGAGTAGTAGGCGATGGAGGCGCCATCCGGCGAGAAGACGGGGCCCATGATCGACTGGCGGTCTTCGGAACCGTTGATCGGTCGGCCCTCCACGTCTGCCAGCCGCTTCAGATACAGCTGCCGATCGACGACATAGGCGATCTGCGTCCCATCCGGCGACACCGCGACGATGTTGCGCGCGACCCGCAGGGCGACCTGGTGCGAGGGCAAGGTGATGGCGAACCGGGTGACCGGCGGTGTCACTTGCGGGGGCTGGCGCCAAAGGACGGCACCGGTCGCGGCGCTGGCAATCAGACCGACTGCGGCCACGGGTGCGAGCCGCCTCCACAGGGGCGGCGGCGCCGAAGAACTGACGGCTGGCGCCGGGGTCGCGGGGGTGGGTGGCTCCACGGCGTTCGGGCTGGCAAGAGCGACGCGAGCCTCGCCGATGTCTCGCAGGCGCTGCTTCACGTCCCGATCGAGGCATCGCTCGAGCAGGCGGCGCACGGGCGGCGGCGTGTCGGCGGGGAGAGCCGACCAGTCGATGTCCTGGCGCAGCACCGATGCCAGCACGTCCGAGACGTCCTCGCCCTGGAACGCGCGGCGCCCTGTCAGCATCTCGTACAGGACCACGCCGAAGGCCCAGATGTCGGCGCGCTTGTCCACGCTCCTGCCGCGGGCCTGCTCCGGCGCCATGTAGGCCGCCGTGCCGATGATCATGCCCATCCGCGTCTGCGCGGGCGAGGTGAAGGTGGGCGAGGTCGCGAGGGTCGGGCCCGAGGCCTGAAGTCCGGCGCCCGACGCTTGCTCTGCCGCCTTGGCCAGGCCGAAATCCAGGACCTTGACCGTGCCGTCCTGGCGGACCTTGACGTTGGCCGGTTTCAGGTCGCGGTGCACGACGCCCTGCTCGTGGGCGGCCTCGACGGCTTCCGCGATCTGCCTCGCGATCGGCACGGCCTCGTCGATCGGAATCGGGCCGCGGGCGAGGCGCACCGAGAGGTCCTCGCCCTCGACCAGCTCCATGACGAGCGCGCGCGTCCCCCCCTGCCCCGACCCTGTCGATGGGGACTCCTCGATGCCGTAGATCGCGCCGATGTTGGGATGATTGAGCGCGGCCAGCGTCTGCGCCTCTCGCGTGAACCGCGCCAGCCGATCCGCGTCGTTCGCGAAGGCCTCGGGCAGCACCTTGATGGCCACGTCGCGATTCAGCTTCGAGTCGCGCGCACGGTACACCTCGCCCATGCCGCCTGCCCCGAGCTTGTCGAGGATGCGGTAGTGGCCGATCGTGGGGGGGGCGCTGCTCATGGGGCTGGTCCCTACTTTCGCGCGACCGCGATGCACTCCACCTCGACCCGCGCGCCGAGCGCCAGCCCGTTGGCGCCGAACGCGCTGCGCGCCGGGAACTGCTTCGGGAAGTACGTCTTGTAGATCTCGTTGAACGTGCCCCACTCCGCCATGTCCGCGAGCATCACGGTGCACTTGACCACGTCGTCCATGCTCGAGCCGTTGGCCCGGAGCACGGTCCGGATGTTCTCCAGCGTCTGTCGCGCTTCCTCCTTCAGGCCACCGGGAACGAGCGTGAGTTGACCGGGCACGACGCCCACCTGCCCCGAGAGGAAGATGAGGTCGCCCACGCGAACCGCCTCGGAGAACGGCAACCCCTTCGGCAGGATTCCGCCGGCGTTGAGGTACGTCACTGGCGTGGACTGGCCGGCGAAGGCGGGAAGCAGGGCGAACGAGAGCAGCAGGACGGCAGTGGCCATCGCGGCGCGCGTCATCGGGACCTCCTGGGAGAAGGGGCGATGATAGCGCACAATGGGACTTCAACCCGTCAAGAACGGCGGCCTGTCAGTGCCGGGTGCCGCGTGCCGGGGTGCCGCGTGCGCTGGCGTGACGTGCGTCCGCCGTCGTTCTCGCATCCGGCCGGCGCGATCGGCGTCGAGCGCGTGGGGGGCTAGTGCGGCAGGGGCTTGCTGCTCGACGCCTGTCCACCGGACAATGCGCGTCGTGATGCACCTGGGCAGGCAGTTGGTGCTCTTCAGCGTCGCAGCCGCCGTTGCAGGGGGCGTGTCGTCGGTCGCCCGGACGGAGGGCCCCGCCGCGTCGAGTGTGCTGTTTGTCAGCGGCACCGGCAGCGACGGGGCCGCTGGTACGGAGGCGCAGCCGCTTCGCTCGCTCCAGCGCGCACTGGACCTCGCGCAGCCAGGGACCACGATTCACCTGCTGGCCGGGGTCTACGAATCGGCCGAGACTCGACGGGCGGGAGCGGCCGACGCGCCCATCACGATCCGTGGCATCGAGACGGGCCGCGACGCCGCGGGCCGGTTTCGCAGCGTCATCCGCGGCACGCGCATCATCCTGCAGATCAACCACAGCCACTATCGCCTGTCGGGGTTCACCGTGAACGGGCAGCCCGACATTCCGCCGGACGCCTACCCATCGACCCTCTCGAAGGCGCGCGGCTTCAAGGACTCCGTCCAGGCTCGAGCGGTCAACAGCAAGCTGATCTACGTGGCGTACGCCCCTGAGGCCCGCGACCTCACGGGCATCGTGCTCGACGACCTGTTCCTGCACGGCGCGGGCGGAGAATGCGTGCGCTTCCGCAACAACGCCTTCGGCAACGTCGTCGCCAACAGCGTCATCCAGTGGTGCGGCATGGCGCCGAGCGGCGACGACAAGGAACGCTACCGCTATCACAACGGCGAGGGCGTCTACATCGGGACGAGCCCCAAGTCCACGTCGCAGCCGATGGCCGCCAACGACCAGAGCCACGACAACGAGGTCCGCGACAGCCTGATCCGCACGTTCGGCTCGGAGTGCTTTCAGGTGAAGGAGAACGCGCACCACAACCGGATGCTGCGGGTGGACTGCCAGGACAACGACGAGCCGCTCGAGTTCAGCGGGAGCAACATCGAACTGCGGGGGGACCACAACCTGGTCCAGGATTCGACGGTGTCGGGCAGCCGCGGGGTGAACCTCAAGATCGCCTCCGACGGGCCGGAGTACGACCGCGGAGGGAATTCGGTCCTCCGTACGAAGTTCTCGGGCGCTGACGGTGCGCACGTGTCGTTCAAGAGCAGCCGCCCTGCGGGCCTCGTGTGCGGGAATCGCTTCTCGACGCCCCGGATCTTCGTGAAGCTGTCGATGGGGGACATGACCGCGCCCTGCCCGCCCGAACCCGCCGCTGACGGCCTGCTGCCGCCACCGCGACGCGCCTACTGATCGTCCCCGCCGCCAAAGAAGCGCGCCCAGAGCGACTTGCGCTTGGGGCGCTCGCACTGGCAGCGCTGCGCTGGCGGAACGTCACCAAGTACCTGTTCGATGTGCCGGCCGCACCCCGCCCACGTGGGCCGGCCGCACCGCGGGCACTGCACTCGCTGACACATGGCGTGGACGATAGCAGATGCCGCGACAATGCGGGCTACTTCTCGCTTCTCTGCGTGATCATGACGACGTCGGACGGGAGTTCGCCGCGCACGAACGCCCAGCGCTGCTGGTCGGGGGAGACCGTGACGCTGGAGCGGCGCCGCGAGGGAGCCCTCGGGTACGATGGAGACGGACGGGAGGCCACATCGGTGCCCCAGAACCCAAACGCGTTCGTCGGTCGAACCACGCAGCCCTCCGATGCCGATCTGGAGGCAGCCCTCGGGCCGGCAAATCCTGTCTGGCACCGCGTCGTCGCGGGGCTGGCCTCTGACGGGGTGGTCGACCAGGAGTGGAGGAGTTACTCACCCAAGGCGGGATGGGCGCTCCGCCTGAAGCGCGGAAAGCGGACGATCGTCTGGCTGGCGCCGTGCCCGGGCTTCTTCGAGGTGCTGTTCATCCTCGGGGACAAGGCCGTCGCCGCCGCGCGCGAGGCGCAGGTTCCCGCGCGAATTCTGAAGGCGCTCGCCGAGGCACCTCGCTACCCTGAGGGCACCGGGCTGCGGCTGCGGGTCACGTCGGCGAGGGACATCCCTTCGAT
>CAYLZN010000261.1:0-8419 GCA_964387935.1 uncultured Vicinamibacteraceae bacterium
GATGGCGTGATCGAGTGCGACGCGGTGGCGACGGCGATCTTTCTGTGCCACCGCTCGGTGTTCGAGGACATGGCGGACCTGGACGGGCAGTCGTGGATGCATCACATCTACCTGCCGGCATCGAACGTCGTTACGTCACCCCGGCAATTCGTCTATCGGAGCCAGGGCGAGGACTTGGCGTTCTGCGTCCGGGCGAAGAAGGCGGGGCATCGCGTGTGGTGCGCCAACGTCCCCGGCCTGAAGCACCACAAGACCACGGCCCTCTCGCACGACAACGAGGCGGCGGGCGTACCGTTCAGCGACCCAGGCGTGGGTGAGCTTGTCGAGGAGGCGGCGGGATGAACCTCTGGGATCGCGTCAAGTGGGCCTATCGGTCCCTGACCTGGGCGGACTTCCCCACCGTGTGGAAGATCCTCTCGGGCGAAGGGCCTGTGGCGGCAGGTGTCGAGGTCAACGAGCGGAACGCGCTCACGGTGTCCGCGTTCTGGAACGGGATCGGCATCATCGCCGCGGGGGTCGCAACGCTGCCGAGGAACGTCTACAGGCGGACATCCGACGATGGACGCGAGCGCGATCGCTCGCAGCCGGCAGCTCGACTCATGGCGCGGCCGAACCCGAACATGACCGACGTCGTGTTCTGGGAAACGATGGTCGCGCACATTCTGACCTGGGGCAACGCCTACGCGGAGATCGAGTTCGACCGCGCGCTGCGCCCGATCGGACTTTGGCCCATCACGCCCGACCTGGTGACCCCGTTCCTCGAAGGCGGCCGGCTGAAGTACCGCGTCCAGGGAGCAAAGCAGCCGCTCGACGCCGAGGACGTGCTGCACATCCCGGGACTCGGGTTCGACGGGCTTCGTGGGTACTCGGTCATCTACATGGCCCGGCAGTCGCTGGGCCTGACCATAGCGACGGAGCGGTTCGGGGCGAAGTTCTTCGGCAACGGTGCGAGGCCCCAGACCGTGCTGATGCACCCGGGCAAGCTGTCTCCCGAAGCGCAGCAGCGCCTGCGGGCCAGCGTCCAGCGGGAGCAGGGCGGGGAGAACCAGCTCGGCGTGATGGTGGCCGAGGAGGGGATGAAGATCCAGACGATCGGCATCCCGCCCGACGACGCGCAGTTCCTCGGCACGCGCCAGCACCAGATCGAGGAGGTCGCGCGCTGGCTCAACATCCAGCCCTCGAAGCTGAAGAGCAAGGTCGGCGAGCGCCCCGGCGGCAACCTGGAGGCCGACCAGATCATCCACTTGACCGACACCCTGCGCCCGATCCTGGTCAAGATCGAGCAGGAGCTGAACCGGAAGCTCTTCCCTGTCAACCAGCAGCTCACGTACTACGTCGAGCACAACGTCGAGGCCATGCTGAGGGTGGATACCACGGCGCGCATGGGGGCCTACGAGAAGCTCCTCGGAATGGAGGTCATCACCGCCACACAGATCGCGCAGAAGGAGAACCTCCCCAAGCCGGAGCCGAAGGAGGCTCCGATCCCGCAGCGTATCGAGAATGTGGCGAAGCTGATTCAGGCCGGGTTCGACCCAGAGGAGTCGGCCCAAGCGATGGGCCTGCCTCCCATCAAGCACCTTGGCGCACCGCCCGTCACCGTTCAGCCCGTGGTCGATCCGGCGCCCCCGCCCTCGGATAGCGAGCCACCGGACGATCTGGATCCGGTGGACGAGGGGCGCAAGAAGGTTGCCGCGGCGGTGCGCGCGGTGTTGGTGGACACCGTCTCCCGGTTCGTGGAGCGTGAGGCGAGCCAGGCCAGGGAGGCGGCGAAGGGTGGGCCGGAGGTGTTCGGCCGGTGGGTCGAGCGTTTCTACTCACGGGAGCCGGCCCGGCTGCGGGCTCAGATCCGGACGTTGGTGGACCTCCACCTGGTCAACGCTGGGCTGAGGGCCGATGCTGCGGCGGTGGCCGAGGGGTTGGCGGTGGACTACATGCGCCGGTCCCGCGAGGAACTGGAGGCGCTCAAGGCGAGCAACCTCCAGCAGGAGGTCGAGGGCCTGGTCAAGCGGTGGCTGACCCTGCGGCCCGTGGAAGTCGCGGACGCCATCGCAGCTATCAAGGAGACGAAGCATGTCGCAGCCTGACATCGAACGCCGCGCGTACAAGGTGGATCTCCGCGCGGCAGAGCCCGCCGAGGGCGAGGACAAGAAGCCCGGCACTATCGAAGGCTACGCCGCGGTGTTCAACACCCCCACCGAGGACGTCGGGTTCCGGGAGATCATCCTGCCCGGCGCGTTCGACCGCGCACTGCGTGAGGGCCACGACGTCCGCGCGCTTTGGAACCACAACGACGACATCGTGCTCGGCCGCACGAAGAGCGGCACGCTGCGCCTCGTCGTGGACGAGCGCGGCTTGAAGATCGAGAACGATCTCCCTGACACCCAGGCCGGTCGCGACGCCATGGTGCTGATCAAGCGCGGTGACGTCAACCAGATGTCCTTCGCGTTCCGGACGCTCTCCGACAACTGGCGCAGCGAGGATGGCGCGATGGTCCGCGAGCTGATCGACCTGGAGCTGGTGGACGTCTCGCCCGTCGCATATCCGGCGTACTCGGCGACCGTCGTCTCGGCCCGCGCGCTCGAGATGTCCAAGCGCAGCGCGGAGCCACCGCCAGCCGAGCCTGAACCGACACCCGAGCCGGAGGCGGCCGGCGTGCCGAACAGCATCAACGAGGCGCGGCTCAAGCTGGCGGTGCAGTAGTTGGGACGCGTCCCTGCCCCTCCGCCGCCCCCACGCTCGGACGATCCGGGCGTGTCGGTCGGTGGGTGGGGCTACGGTCCGCCTCGCCCCGTGCCGCCCACTGCCGAGGAGATGCGCCGGCAGCGCATGACCCTGGACGAACTGTGGGACGAGTACAAAGCGACGGTGCCGCACGAACTGCGGGAGGTGTAGTGGAACTTCTCCTCGGCTGCGGGTCCGCGCGCGATAAGCGCCTCGTCGTCGAAGGGCGACGTGAGTGGACGGAGATGGTGACGCTGGACCACAACGCGGACCACAGGCCAGACGTCGCGTTCGACTTGGAGCGGCTCGGTGCCGGCGGCCGTCTGCCGTTCGAGGACGACACGTTCCAGGAGATCCACGCCTACGAGGTGCTAGAGCACATCGGGCGCCAAGGCGACTGGCGCGCCTTCTTCGACCAGTTCTCCGAGTTCTATCGTGTGCTCAAGCCGGGCGGCCACTTCGCCGCTACGGTCCCGAGCTACCGAAGCATGTGGGCGTTCGGAGACCCGTCGCACACGCGCGTCATCACCAGCGGGACCCTCGTATTCCTCGATCAGGAGCAGTACAAGATCCAGGTCGGGAAGACCGCGATGAGCGACTTCCGCTTCTGCTGGCGGGGGGACTTCCAGGCGGTCTACGCGAACATGCTCGGCGAGGAGGACGGGTCCGGGTTCTCGTTCGTCCTGCGCGCGGTGAAGCCGTCACGCTGGGAGGCCCAGAAGTGAGCGCATGGTCCGATCGCACCCTGCTGACCGTGGCGCATCAGGCCGAGGAAGACACTATCGCCACGATCGCCTCCGTGCTGGAGGAGCTATCTGGGCGCGCTGACGTCGGGCAGCATACGAGAGAAGTGCTCTCGATGATCGCGGTGAAGGTGAGGGCCATGCCGCGCGGGTATCCCATGCCCGATGCGTTCCCATCGGGGCTGCATTGAACGAGCGGAAGCGCGGCGGACGCCCCCCGAAGCCGGCCAGCGATCGGCTGACCGAGGTTCTCAAGTTCCGAGTGACGAGCGTTGAGGCGGACGCCCTGTATCGGCGCGCTGGATGTGGCGGGGATCTTTCCAAAGTCCTGCGCGAAATGGTCCGCCGCGAGCTTGGTTTCCGTGGTCCCGAAATACCGGGAGGTTCGGAGGCGGCGTAGAGTAGAGGTCGAGACGTAGCAGTTCGACCGGGCGCCTCGGTCTACCGCGGCTGCCGGTCGTCCAATGTGCTCCCCGCACCGTTCACGGGCGTGGGCACCGAGCAAAGGGTTCGCTGAACTTTTTGCCAGGGCTCGCGCCCGTTCCGCTTTCAACGGTGGGGCGCTCCTGGCTGGCGCTGGGAGGCGCTCACCGTATGGACACGAAGGCACTCATCGAGCAGCGGGTCAAGCTGTTCGAGCAGAACAAGACCCTGGTCGAGAAGGCGGCGGCGGAGAACCGCTCGTTGACTTCCGAGGAGCAGTCGGAGTTCAACAAGCGTGACGCGGACATGACCTCGCTGCGCGACACCCTGGAAAGCATCGCCAAGACGCAGTCCGAGGAGCGCGCCCTCGCCGAGTCGCGTGGCCGCAAGGCCGAGCAGACGTCCGTGGTCGTGGTCGAGGACGTGCGGGCCAACGATCGCGAGATGGCGTTCCGCGCGTGGGCGTGCGGCCGGCGCGCCAGCCCGGAGATGCGGTCCGCGGCCGAGCGCATCGGCTTCGACTACCGCGCCCCCGAGCTGGAAACCCGCGCGCTGTCCAGCGTGACGGCGACGCAGGGCCAGGCCTCCATCCCCGACGAGATGATGAAGGCGTACTACGAGGTGCAGAAGTGGTACGGCCGGGTGCGCAACCTGGCGACCGTCCACAGCACCACGACCGGCGCGCCCCTTCCCATGCCGAAGGTGGACGACACCGCGAACACGGGCGAGATCGTGGCCGACGGCGGCGCCCACACCACCACGGCTGACCCGACGTTCGGCCTGGTGACGCTCGGTGCCTTCAAGTACGGGTCCAAGGCGATCATCGTCCCCTGGGAGCTGCTGCAGGACTCGAGCATCAACCTGCCGCAGTACCTCGGCAAGGCGCTGGGCACCCGCATCGGGCGCAAGCAGAACACCGACTTCACGGTCGGCGCCGGCACCACGCTGCCCTTCGGCATCGTGACGCAGTCCGCGTTGGGCAAGACGGCTGCGGCCACCAACGCGATCACCTGGGACGAGGTCATCGACCTGACGCACGCGGTGGACCCGGCGTATCGGTTCTCCCCGAGCTACGGACTGATGATGTCGGACTCCACGGCGGCATTCCTGCGGAAGCTGAAGGACTCGCAGAACCGCTACCTGTGGGAGGTCAGCCTGCAGCTCGGCCAGCCCGACCGCGCGTTCGGCGTGCCGGTCACGATCAACAACGACATGGCGGCCATCGCGACCGGGAACAAGGTCGTGCTCGCGGGCGACTTCGCGGCGTACCATGTTCGTGACGCGGGTGGGCCCGAGTTCATCCGGGCCGACGAGATCCGCGTGCTCAACGGGCAGGTCGTGTTTCTCGCCTTCCAGCGGTCGGACGGCAACCTGATCGACACGACCGCCGTCAAGCACCTGATCCTCGCCTGACGCTGGGCGTGCCGGAATCCGGGGCGGTCGACGTGACCGCTCCGGCCCCTCTCCCTTCCATCGGAGGTGAACGCTTGAAGGTTCGCGCGCGGGCTCGTCATTCGGTGGAGAACGGCATCCTCGAGCCTGGGGACGTGTTCGACCTGCCCGACTACTTGGCCGAGATCCGCATCGCAAGCGGTCTCGTCGAAGCGGTCGGAGAGCCACGGTCCATCGTTGTGGAAGAGGCCGTGGCACCGACCGTCGGTGTGGAGCAGGCCGTCTCTCGGAAGCGGAAGGACAGATAGCCCTTGCCCTTCCCCGCGTATGCCCTGATCTCCGAAGACGAGTTCCGCACCCGCTTCAACGCTGGCGGGCTCGACCAGAAAGAGAACATCGAGGCGGCCATCATCTCGGCGACGCTCGAACTGGAGCGTCTCTCCGATCGGCTGTTCGTCTCGCGCGGGAGCATCACGGAGTACCACACGATCCGGTCAAGCGAGCGGTTCGAGGAGCTGTGGCTCGGGCAGTATCCCTTTCTCTCATTCACCACGGTCCACGAGGACACGAGCAGCCCGCCAACCTACGGGGCGCCGACGTTGCTGGTGGCCGGGACCGACTACCAGACTGTAGCCCCCGACCGCATCCGACGCCTGAGTGGCGGTGGCGGCGGCGCCTGGTGGGCGCCCGGCAACCGTTCCGTCCGCGTGGTGTACACCGCCGGTTACGCGAACACCGCCGCGGTGCCCTACGACCTGAAGCAGCTCTGCTTTGAGTTGGCCGCCCTGATCTTCAGCGAGAACGACAAGAAGCGCTGGGGCGTGCAAGCCCAGACGGACGCGGCCGGGAATTACCAGCGGTTCCTGGGCCACATCACCCCCGACATGGAAGCGCGCATCAACCGCTATCGGCGGATCGAGTTCCACCGGACGTGGGAGGTCGCGGAGTGATCGACCTGTCCCTGCAGGTGAAGGGGCTCGAGCACCTGATCGAGACGAGCAAGTCCTTCCAGCGTCGGCTGCCCAACGCTGTGCTGAACGGGATCCGCCGCCCCCTGCGCCGGCGTCTCACGAAGATCAAGCAGCGCATCCGGCGCGAGACGGGCATCGGGCGGAACGTGTTCGGCGGCAAGGGCAACGGCTCTGGGCTGGATCGCATCGTGAAGATGATTCGGCCTAAGGTCGGGGATTCCCGCACGGTCGTCACGGGTGTTCGGCTTACCGGATTCGCGTCGCTGCTCGAGCAGGGCGGGCGCATCAAGCCGCACCTCATCAAGCGGGCCTGGGGACGCGCCACGGTCAAGCACCCCGGCGCAGACGTGCGCGCCCACTACATCGCGACGCAGGTTCTGAACGGAGCAGCGGAGGAGATCGTCCGCGAGGTCACGGTCGACGTGAACAAGCTGAAGCAGAAGGTCTTCGGTGGGGAGTACGCGGCGTGAACACCCACGAGACCGTCATGGCCGCGATCAGGCAGCAGCTCGTGGACAAGGTCGTCGCGGCAGCCGGCTACGCGCATCCGCCGGAAGCGGTCCTGCGCTTGGTGTTCATGCCCGAGGGCTGGGCTCCAGACGAGACGTACCGCGTCGCTTACTACATGTGGCCCGAGGCCGAGCTGACGCGGCTGGGCCCGTCGTCGTGCGAGAAGACGAGCGACCTGCAGGTCGCGATCCGCGCGTGTCGACGGATGGAGTTGGCGAGCGAGAACCCCAACGCACAGGACCAGCAGCGGTGGCAGTTCGCGGCCGACATGTTCACGGACATCCGGGAGGCGATCTTCGAGGACCCCACGTTCGGCAACGTGGCGCGACACCTCGCGGACAACCAGATCAGCGTGGACTATCAGAACTTCGACGCGGCGTACGCGATCGCCGACGTGCGCTTCGTCGTTCGGTTCGCGATGAACCGGCCGGGCCGCTGATGCCCTGCTGCGGGAACGTGTCGGAGGAGGACATCGCCAGCGTAGCGGCGATCGGACGGGAGGGAAAGGCGATGAGCGCACCGAAGGACGGCGGGTCGGTGGAGTTGTACACGCAGATCCGCGGCAAGGAAACGCAGATCGGCTGGTACGGCGTCGCCACGAACACGACCCCGTGCGTCGTGCCCGAGTCGGTGGCTGCTGAGTTGGCCGAGGACAAGACGCTCGGGCCGGCCCCGCTGGCCCCGCTTCCCCAGGAGGCGGCCGTGCCCGCCGAAGACGTGGCCGCCGAAACGGCCGAGGACGAAGGAACGCAGCCGCGTCGGCGCGAGCGGCGCTCGAAGGAGTAGGTCATGGCTTTCACGACGCCCCCTCGTACCACCGACTACACGCACTTCGCCGAGGTGGAGGCGACGTACGCGGACATCGCCGCCACGCCATCGGCCGGAGATGCGTTCCGCTCCCGGACCAAGAACCTCGGGTTCAAGAGCGTGGTCGCCCGGCTCGACCGGGACCAGGACGCGGACCGATCGGCCAGCGTCCATTCGACGGCGCTCGGTCGACGCTCGGCGTCGTTCGAGTTCGAGGCCGCTCTCTGCCCGTCCGGTGTGACCGGAACGCCCACCGCACCCGACATGGGCGAGTTCTTCCGCGCCCACCTCGGGCTACAGGCCGTAGGGGTCGGGCACAGCACCCGGACCACCGGGAGCACCACCACGGTCCTGGAGGGGACAGCCGGCGCGGTTGCCGCGCTCGGACTGGTAGTGGGTGACTTCATCGCCGTGGACGTTTCCGCAGCCGTCGGAATCGAGCTGCGCCAGGTGACTGCGATCGCCACGGACCAGATCACCGTCGATCGCGCCCTGAGCGGGGCTCCCGCCAGCGGCAGGGCCATCTACGGATGCGTCACCTACAAGCTGAGCAAGAGCACGCTGCTCTCGATGATCCTCTACTCGTACCTGGACGGGGACTTCGAGCACCTGTGCGCCGGGGCGGCCGTGGCGGACATGGAGATCACCTACGACCTGGGCAACGAGACGCCCGAGCCCATGGTGAAGTTCTCCGGACCCGCCGCGCGGGTCGAGACGCTGGCGACATCGATCCCCACGCCCACGCTCTCCACGAACCGCGGCATCGGGCCGGCCGTCGCCTACGCGTGGATCGGCGCCACGAAGACGTGCATCACCAAGCTCGCGCTCAAGAGCAACAACGGGCAGGAGCTG
>CAYLZN010000262.1:0-8384 GCA_964387935.1 uncultured Vicinamibacteraceae bacterium
CGCGGGCCGTGCGCATCTACAAGACCTACGGCAGCGATGCCATCGCCCTGATCCGCGCCAACCCCTACCGCCTCGCGCGCGACATCCGCGGCATCGGGTTCGTCACCGCCGATGGCATCGCGTCGAAGCTCGGCATCGAGCGAACCGCCATGATTCGCGTGCGGGCCGGCGTGGGGTGGGTGCTGGCCCAGGCGCTGGACAAGGGCCACTGCGGCCTCCCGCGCGAGGACCTGGCGGAGGCGGCCGCACGGCAACTCCAGGTCGAGGCGGACCTGGTCTCGGACGCGTTGCGCCTCGAGGTCGAGGCCGGCGAGGTCGTGGCCGACACGGTCGGCGATCGCGCGGTGGTGTTCCTGGCGGGACTGCACACCGCGGAGCGCGTGATCGCCGAGCGGTTGCGGGCGTTGTCGGCGGGCCGCCCTCCGTGGCCCGTGATCGATGCGGACAAGGCGACGCCGTGGGCCGAGGCCAAGCTGGCGATCACCCTGGGGTCGGGGCAGCGCGAGGCACTGAAACGCGCCGTGTCGGAGCGCATCCTGGTCGTGACGGGCGGTCCGGGTGTCGGGAAGACCACCCTGCTCCAGGCCATCCTGCGCATCCTCACGGCAAAGGGGGTCCGACCGCTGCTCGCCGCGCCCACCGGGCGCGCCGCCAAGCGGATGACGGAGTCGACCGGCATCGAGGCCCGTACGATTCACCGCCTGCTCGAGGTCGATCCGCGTACCGGCGGGTTCCGCCGCGACGAGCGCAATCCCCTCGAGGGCGACCTCGTCGTGGTGGACGAGATGTCCATGGTGGACGTCCCGCTCCTGCACTCGCTGCTGAAGGCCGTGCCGTCGCACGCCGCGCTGCTGCTGGTCGGCGACGTCGATCAGCTCCCGTCGGTGGGCCCCGGCCAGGTGCTGCGCGACATCATCGATGCCGGGACCGTACCGGTCGTGCGGCTCACCGAGGTCTTCAGGCAGGCGGCCCGCAGCTGGATCGTGCGCGCGGCGCACCGGATCAACGAGGGCGTCATGCCCGAGTGGCCGCCCGCGGGCGAGGGCGACTTCTTCTTCGTGGACGCGCCGGAGCCGGAGGACGCGCAACGCCGCATCCTGCAAATCGTCCGGGAGCGCATCCCGCAGCGCTTCGGCCTGGACCCGGTGCGCGACGTGCAGGTGCTGTGTCCGATGAACCGCGGCGGCCTCGGCGCGCGCGCGCTCAACGTGGACCTGCAGCGCGCCCTCAACCCGTCGAAGGGGCCGACGGTCGAACGTTTCGGATGGACCTTCGCCGTGGGCGACAAGGTGATGCAAATCGAAAACGACTACGACAAGGACGTCTACAACGGCGACCTCGGCCTCGTCTCCGCCCTCGACCCTGACCAGCAGACGCTGACGGTCGACTTCGACGGCCGACCGGTCGTGTACGACTTCGGGGAGCTGGACCGGCTGGCGCTCGCCTACGCGACGAGCATCCACAAGGCCCAGGGATCGGAGTACCCGGCCGTGGTCATCCCGGTGACGACGCAGCACTATCTGATGCTGAAACGCAATTTGCTCTACACGGCGGTAACGAGAGGACGGCAGCTCGTGGTGCTCGTCGGGCAGATGCGGGCGCTGGCCATCGCAGTGCGCGGCGCGCAGGAAGAACGGCGCTGGTCCAAGCTGCGCGAGTGGATGATCGGACCGTGACCGAAAACCGAAAACCGGAAACTGGAAACTGGAAACTGGAAACTGTCCCTACCAGGAAGATCCCCCGCCCCCGCCGCCGCTACTGCCGCCGCCGAACCCGCCGAACCCGCCACTGAACCCGCCGCCGCCCCCGAACGTGCCGCCGTAGCCGCCGCCGCCCCAGCCGCTCCAGGGCCCGCCGCCCCAGTAGACATTGCGGCCGCGTCGCGAGCGGGCGCTGCCTCGACTCCGGCTCGCGCTCGAGATGACGAGGAGCAGGACCACGAACAGCAGCACCAGGGTGATGATGAGCACGCTCGGCACGGCCGCCGTCTCCCTCGAGCGGCTCCGGCCCGGGGGCGGGAGGTCATCGATGCTCACCCCGCGAGCCTGGGCGATGCGTCCGCCCAGCGCGCGCACGCCGGCCAGCAGCCCCGCTCCGTAGTCCCCGCTGCGGAAGTGTGGCGTCATCACCCGGCGCGACGTCTCTCCGGCCAACCCGTCGGTGATGAATTCCTCGAGTCCGTACCCCACTTCGACCCAGACGCGGCGGTCCTCCACCGCCAGCAGGATCAGCAGGCCGTTGTCCTTGCCCTTCTCGCCGATCCCGCGCCCATGGTTCTTGTACAGCTCGTTCGCGTAGTCGCGGATGTCCCCGTAGTCCGGCTGGAACGTGTCGATCGTGACCACGACGACGACGTCGCCCGTCGCGGCCTGGAGCGCGCGGATGAGCCGATCCATCTCGCGCTCGCTTGGGCCGTCGATGACGCCGGCCAGGTCGTTGACCGGTTCGGTGAGGACCGGCAGCCTGGCAGACTGGGCGAGCGCCGGCTGGAGACTCAGCGTCCAGGCGAGCAGGCCCAGAGCGAGCGTCGTCCTCCTCCGCGCGCGGGTCACCGACGGGTCCACCCGTCCACGTACGCCACGAGTTGTTCAACGGCGGCGAGGTACTCGGGATAGAGCCTGGCCGCCTCGTCTGCGCTCAGCACGGGGTCCGCTTCGAGGCCGAGGACGCGCGATATCGCCACGGCGGCGGTCCGGTCGAACCTCGCGACGACCGCCGTGCGATCGGCGATCGATTCTCCGGCAAACCCCTGAAGACGTGCGATGTTGCCGAGAAGCGACGACAGCGCCCAGGCGGACACGAGAATCAGCTCCGCCAGGGCTTCCGCCCGCCCTCGCGCTTCGAGGTAGCCTTCCCTCAGGTGCACGAGGTGGCTTTTCGCGCGCGATTCGCAGCCGCGACGCAGGTCTTCCGGGCCGACCGCGATGCCGGCGAACGGATCCTGCCCGTAGAGCGGGACGTGGTTGGCGATGATGTCGTCGTACTCCAGCGGAAACGCGTCCAGCGAGCGCACGAACTCCTCGCGGCCGAGCAGCAGCGGAATCTGCAGTCCGCTCCGCCGCCAGCCGTCCGTGTAGGGCGCGCAGGCGACGAGGTCGTCGTAGGTCACCTTGTCCAGCAGGCCGAGGGCATCGCCAAGCGTCACCCCGTGGGACCGGGGGGTATCGGCGCCCGAACGGATGCGAGGGCCAAAGGCGACGAGCGTCGAGAGCCGAGTGCCGAAGATGGCCTGCAGGTTCGCGGCGAGGGCGGCGTAGGCGTCCTTCAGATCGGGAGGTACGGTCAGGGAACCCATGATGTCGATGTCTGGTCGGCCTGGCGCTCGAACAGGTAATGCGACACGAACCACTCGGTGCCCTGGCGACAGGCGAACAGCTCCGCGCAGGCCATGAAGAAGATGCGCCAGCGCGCAACCCACCGTGCCACCTGGTCCGGCCCGTAGGTGACGGCGAACAGCCGGCGCACCTCATCGCCGGCCGCGTCCATCCGGCGAAGCCACGCGTCGAGCGTGCGCGCGTAGTGTAGTCCGTTTACGCGCCAGTGGTCGAGGAGGTGAAGGGCTTCCTGAAAGTACAAGAGGAGGTGATCCGACGGCATCTGCCCACCCGTGAAGAAGTGCCTGGCCATCCAGTCGCCGGGACCCGCGTCCACGTAGGGATAGGCGTGCGCCCGGTGCACGAAGATGTGCACGAACAGGCGGCCGCCGGGTCGCAGCCACAGCGCCACACGCCGCAGCAGGACCTCGTAGTTCCGCATGTGCTCGAACATCTCGACGGAGACGACGCGGTCGAACGTTGCGGCCGGGTCGAAGTGGTTCATGTCCGCCGTGACGACACGCACGTTGGCGAGCCCCCGCGCGGCCGCGGCGCGCTCGATGAACGCTCTCTGCGAGGCCGAGTTCGACACCGCCGTGATCCGGCTGCCCGGGTAACGCTCCGCCATCCACAGCGTCAACGAGCCCCAGCCGCAGCCCAGTTCCAGCACCTCCTGCCCATCCGTGAGCTGGGCCCGCTCGCAGGTGAGCGCGAGCATGGCGTCCTCGGCCTCGGCGAGCGACGCCGTCGGGGTCGAGAACCAGCACGAGCTGTATTTCAGGCGTGGCCCGAGCACCAGGCGAAAGAATTCCGGGGGCACCTCATAGTGCTGTTCGTTCGCCGCGGTGGTGTCGATGGCGACAGGGCTCTCCCGCAACGACGCCACGTGACGCATGAAGTGGGCCTGGGTTTCCTCGAGGGAACCGCGGTCTTCGAGGCGCAGGCGACGGGCGAGATTCCGCCGGATTCCGAGACGGATGACCACGTCAGGGACGCGTCCGGTTTCGAGCAGACGGTCGAGCATGGACGTCACGAACCGGCCGTGCGAGGGAACCACGGCACAAACGCGCTCGTCGTCCGCTGGTACTCGCGGTAGGCCTCGCCGCGGCGGGCGACGGCAGCCGCCTCGGTTGCCGGGATGCCGGTGACGCCGAGCAGCAGGTACAGCATCACGACCGGGCACGCGACGGCGAGGAAGCCGTAGGGGGCCGACCACGCGACCACGGCGTATGCGACCCAGATGACCCACTCGAAGAAGTAGTTGGGATGTCGGCTGTATCGCCACAAGCCGACGTTGCACACACGGCCCTTGTGGCGCGGGTCGGCCTTGAACCGGGCGAGCTGCCGATCCGCCGTCGATTCGCCCAGCAGGCCGACCGCCCACACCGCCACGCCTGCCCACTCGAGCGGCGCGATCGCCGGCGCCGGCTTGGCCAGCGCCAGCGCGAAGGGCAGCGAGAAGAATGCGGCCGCGGCGCCCTGGGCCTGGAAGAACCAGAGCATCCGTCGGGTGAGCGCGGGACCCCAGGAGCGCCGCAGGTCCTGGTAGCGGGCATCTTCGACCGGGTGATGGCCCATCACCCGGACATACAGGTAGCCGGCGAGGCGCAGGCTCCAGGCCGTGACGATGGCCACAATCAGCGCTGCCCGCGCGGGCACCGGGTGGGACACCACCGCGTACACCACCACGAGGATCGCGAAGCTGGCAGACCAGGCGATGTCGACGATGCCGTAGTTGTCGATGCGGACGGCGACCCTCCAGACTGCCAGCATGCCAGCGGCGCTGCAGACGAGACCGACGAGCAGCAGGGGGAGGAAGACGGGCTCGAACATCACTGCCAAGCTTAACCTCGATCTGGCGGGCGGCGGGCGGCTTGCGGCGGGCGGCTGGCGGGCGGCGGCGGCTTGGTGCTGAATACGTTGTTTCCGTCGCGAACCGTCACCTCACTGGAAGTGAGAGGACAGATCGACTGGTTCTTGAAGACTTGCGCCGTGCTGGCCGCGCGCCACGGGCCGCAGGCCTCAAGCCGGTACTCGCCCCGTGGCGTCCGGCCTCGACCGGATGCAGGATTCTGACGGATTGGTCAGCTACCGGTTGCCCTGCCGGCACCGGGGAGACGACAATGCGGCACATGAGAGTGCACGACCTGCGGATCGGCTGCCTCGGCGGGGGGACCGGGCTGCCGAGCCTGCTGGGAGGCCTGAAACACAACCCGTGGCTGCAGCTGAACGCGGTGGTCACCATGTTCGACAGCGGCGGCAGCTCGGGCGTGCTCCGCGACGAACTCGGGGTGCTGCCTCCCGGGGACGTGCTCCGGTGTGCGCTGGCGCTCGCGCCGAACGAATCCGAAGCGCGACGCGTCCTGCTGACGCGCCTGCCGACGCTCGAGCACAAGAAGCTGGGCGGCCACACGGGGGGGAACCTCCTCCTGTCGATGATGGAGCAGTACAGCGGCGACTTCCTGTCGGCGGTCGACGGCCTGCGCGCGCTGCTGGGCTGCCAGGGCGCGGTGTGGCCGATCAGCGTCGAGCGGTCGTCGCTCTGCGCCGAGTACAGCGACGGCAGCCGCACGCGTGGGGAAGTGGAAGTCGATGCGTGGCAGGCCCAGGGGCGCCGCGTGGCACGCGTGTGGCTGGACCCGCCCGCGGTCATCCACCCGGCGGCCGCAGAGGCCATCCGCGACTTCGACGCGGTCACGATTGGGCCCGGAAGCTTCTTCACGAGCCTCATGCCCATCTTCCAGGTCGAAGGCGTCGGGGAGGCCCTTCGTGCGGTCGAGGGGCCGGTCATCTACATCGCGAACCTCCTGACCGAAGGCGGAGGCATGCGAGGGTTCACGGCGGGCGATGCGGTCCGCTGGATTGGCGAGGCCGTCGGGCGTCCGGTTGACGTGCTCGTCTACAACACGGGGCTGCCGACGCTCGACGTGATCGACCGCTACGCGGCCGAGCACAAGGAGCCGTTGCCGCTGGGCGAGGTGCCCGCCGGGTGCCAGGTCGTCTCGGGAGAGTTCTGGAGCCGCGACATCGCCCGCCACGATCGCCGGCGCCTCGCCTACAGCGTCTGGACCGTACTCGCCCAGCGCCTGTTCCGGTAGGCTCAGGCCTTGAGCCCTGAGCCCTGAGCCCTGAGCCCTGAGCCTTGAGCCTTGAGCCTCAGGTCTTGAGCCCGCCCTTCTGATACTCCTCCACCTTCTTCACGATCTTCGTCAGCGACTCGAGGGAGCCCACGGAGCGGGCCCCGGGGTTGCTCGTCCACACCGCGGGCAGTTGCTGCTCCAGAATGTCCGCGAAGTCACCCTCGCTCTTCACGCTGAGTGGCGCGAAGGCGGTGATGTCCAGGTCGCGTGACGACCAGTCGTCTCGATGCTTGATGAGGAGCCAGGATCGGCCGGCGTCCCGCGCGTCATGGCCGCGGCGAGGCGAGCCCTTGGTGCGGACGAGGGCCCAGGATCCCTTCAGCTTGTAGCCGTCCAGGCGCAGCTTGAGATCTCCTTGTCGCAGGGCCGCGTCCACGTCCTCCACCTGGGGCTCCCACGTGCCGCGATCCCAGAGCAGCACCACGCCGGCCCCGTAGCCATCTGGGATGATGCCCTCGAAGTCGCCGTATTCGGACGGATGGTCCTCGACCTGCATGGCGAGCCGTCTGGTCTGCGGGTCGAGGGACGGGCCCCGTGGCACGGCCCAGGAGAGGAGGACGCCGTCGTGCTCGAGGCGCAGGTCGTAGTGGAGCTGGGTCGCGAGATGTTTCTGGACGCAGAAGAAGCGCTTGCGCCGCCTGCGGCGGTTGGGCTGGTCGCCACGGGGCTCGGGAGAGATGGAGAAGTCGCGTTTGGCGCGGTAGTCGTCCAGGGGCATGGCGGCCTCGGGGTCAGGTCTTTACTTTTAGCATGTGGACGGGGGCACGGGTTTGGCGTGCCCTCGTCCACATGCTAAAAGTAAAGACCTGACCCCATGGACACACGCATCCTGACCATCGACGGCATGAGCTGCGGCCACTGCGTGGCACGCGTGACCAAGACCCTGGCGGCCCTGCCCGGCGTGACTGTTGACAGTGTCACCGTCGGATCCGCCCGAATCACCTACGATCCCGATCGCCTCACCCTCCCTCAGATCACCGACGCGATCGATCGCATCGGATTCGTGCTGAAGGACACCGGCCCGGCGTCATGACCCTGGTGGAGTGGCTCGTCGTCGTCGCCGGGGCGGCAGCCATCGCTTTCGTCAACTGCTACTTCTTCGGCAGCCGGCGGCGCTAGCTCCATGTCCGCGCCCGACCCCGTCCCCACCTCAGCGCGTGTGACCATCCCGGTCGGCGGCATGACCTGTGCCGCCTGCCAGGCCGCCGTCCAGAAGGCCCTCACGCGGCACCCTGGTGTGCGTGACGCCTCGGTCAACCTCGTGCTCAGAGAGGCCGCCGTCGTGTTCGACCCGGCCGTGACGTCGGCCGAGGCCCTCGTCGAGACGGTCCGCGAGACTGGCTACGACGCGCACCTGCCGGCATCCAGCGAGTCGGACGTCGAGGAGCAGGTTCGGCGCGACCGCGAGGCAGACGCAGAGTTCCGCCAGCTGCGGCGGAAGGCGGTGGTGAGCCTTGTGGCGGGCGCCGTGGCGATGCTGGTGTCGATGCCACTCATGGTCCCCTCAGGTGCGATGCTCGACGACCACACGCACGCCAGCACGGTGGACCCGTTCATGACGTGGGTCATGCGCGCGCTCACCCCGCGGCTGCAGGCCTGGCTGCCCTGGCTGTACGCGATGGACCGACGCGTCCTCTCGGGCGGGCTCCTGGCGCTGACGCTGTTCGTGATGCTCTGGGCCGGCCGCCACTTCTTCACGCGCGCCTGGGCCGCCTTCCGCCACCACAACGCCAACATGAACACGCTGGTGGCGCTCGGCACGACCTCGGCATTCGGCTACTCGGTCCTCGCGACGGTCTCACCCGGCTGGTTCCTGCGGAATGGCGTGCAGCCGGATGTCTACTACGAGGCGGTCATCTTCATCATCGCCCTCGTTCTCACCGGCAGCGCGTTCGAAGCGCGGGCCAAGCGCCAGACGTCCGCGGCGCTG
>CAYLZN010000263.1:0-3555 GCA_964387935.1 uncultured Vicinamibacteraceae bacterium
GGTGCCGGGGGTGTCCTCCATCATCAGCTTTGCCTGCTGCGCGACGCGGCGGGCGTCGCCGAGGTCGTGCCCGCGGATCTCGAGGGCCAGCCGGGAGTCCGACCCGCCACCGAGGATCCGGTTGAGGGCCCAGTTGCCGCCCGAGGGCCGTGCGCGGGCGATCACGCCGGGAATGCCGGAGAGCTCGCGTCGGAGCGCCTGCGCGATCTCGTCGTTCGAGCGCGTCCGCTCCGAGCGGGACGTGAGACGGATGCTGACGCTCCCGCGGTGCATGCTCCCGCCACCCATGCCGCCACCCATGCCGCCACCCCCGCCGCCCCGGGTGATGACCGTGACCGCCTCGGGAACGGCCTTGGCAATACGTTCTTCGATGATGCGCAGCGCAGCGTCCGTCCGTTCGATCCGCGATCCGATCGGCAGCTCGATGTCCACGCTCACTTCGCCCTCGTCGGCCTGCGGCAGCAGCTCGAACTTGAGCGTGGGCAGCAGCATCAGGGCGACCACGAACAGTCCGACGGCAGCGGCGAGCACGGTGGGGCGATGCTGGAGCGCGAGATGCAGCACCCGCCGGTACGCCTCGTCGAGTGCGTCGAGCCCGTGCTCGCTCCACGTGTAGAGCCGCCCCAGGATCCCGCGCCGCTCGCTCTCGGGCGGGGGGAGCTTGAGAATGCGCGAGCAGAGGACGGGCACGAGCGTGACGGCCACGAACAGCGACATCGACAGGGAGAAGATGACCACGATCGACAGCTGCTTGAAGAGCACGCTGCTGACGCCTGACAGGAAGAACAGCGGGAGGAAGACCGCGATGTGCGTCAGCGTCGAGGCCAGAATGGCCGACCAGATCTCCTCGCTGCCCTCGATGGCCGCCTGCAGCCTCGGCTTGCCCATCTCCATGTGCCGCTGGGTGTTCTCGAGCACGACGATGGCGGCGTCCACGATCATGCCGACGCCGAGGGCAAGACCGCCGAAGGTCATCGTGTTGAGCGTGTAGCCCGCGAAGTAGAGCAGGGCGAACGTGCCCACGATCGAGATCGGGATCGACGTGCAGATGATGAGCGTGGAGCGCCAGCTCCGCAGGAACGCGAAGATGATGACGACCACGAGGATCGAGCCGAGCATGACGGCCTCGCGGACGCTGCCGATGGACTGCTCGATGTACACCGAGCTGTCGTTGGTCACCGACAGCTTGATGTTCGGCATCTCGCGGTTCATGCGCTCCATCTCTTCACGGACGCCATGCGCGACGGCCACCGTGTTCTCGCCGGACTGCTTCTGCACCTGCATGTTGATGCCCGGCCTGCCGTTGATCCGCACGACCGAGCGCACGTCTTCGGTCGTATCCACGACGTCGGCGATGTCGCGGAGGTACACCGGCACGCCGGCCTTGGTCAGCACCACGAGGCCCTTGATGTCGTCGAGGCTCGTGAACTGGCCCGGGCTGCGCAGCAGGTAGGTCATGTCCCCTTCGTCGATCTCGCCGATGGGGATGTTCTGGTTCTCGGAGCGCAGGACGCTGAGGACCCGGTCCACCGACAGGTCGAGGGCCGTGATCTTCTCCTTCGACAGTTCGACACGGATCTGGCGCCTGAGCCCCCCGGACACACTGACCGATGCCACGCCCGGCACGCGCTCGAGGCGCCGCGCCAGTTCGTTCTCCGCCATTTCGCGCAGCGTCACCGGGTCGTAGTCGCCCTCGACGCCGAGCGACATGATCGGGAACTGCGTCGCGTCGAACTTGAAGATCACCGGCGGCTCGGCGTCCTCGGGCAGGCGGCCCCGCACGCGGTCCAGCCGGCTCCGCACATCGTCGGCTGCCACGTTCACGTTGGTCCCGTACGAGAAGTTGAGGCGGACGCTCGACGAGCCTTCCGACGACGTGGACTGGATCTGCTCGAGGCCGGCAATCGCTGCGACCGACTGCTCGATGGGCCGCGTGATGCTCTCCTCGATTTCCAGCGGACCGACGCCCGCATAGGTCGTGCGGATGCTGACGCTGGCGAAGCTGACCTCGGGCATGAGGTCGACCGGCAGCTTGACCAGGGAGATCGCGCCGAGCAGCACGATCACGCAACTGATCATGAACATGGTCACCGGTCGATGGATGGCGGTGCGGGGGATGCTCATGGGGACCTCAGTTCCCTGCAGAATGTGACGACGTGATGCCGAGGAGTTACTGCGGCCGTCCTTGCGGGGCCGCGTTGGTGCCGTTGCCAGCCGGGGGACGACCCCCGCCCGGCGCGTTCGCCTCCGCCTGACTCATGCCGCCCGGCGTGCGGCTGCCGGGACGACCCTCGCCCTGTCCGGGACGGCCGCCGCCCCCCGGGCCTCCACCAGGGCCGCCGCCCATGCCCGCCAGCAGCACGGGATCCCCGTCGCGCAGAGAAGCGGCCCCGGTCGTGATGACCGCCTGGCCTTCCGTCAGTCCCTTCAGAATCTCGGCGCGCTGGTCGTCCTGCAGGCCGACCTCGACCGCCTGGAACCTCGCCTGGCGCTTCTCGCCGTCGAACACGAAGACGCCTCGTCCGCTGTTCTCGACGTCCACGACGGAGTTGCGCGGCACGACGAGGGCGTTCGGCCGTTCGCCCGTCGTGAGCCTGACCCGGGCATACATGCCGGGTTTCAGACGAAACGACGCGTTCGGCAACTCGATCTCCATCTCCGCCGTCCGGGTCGCCGGGTCGAGCACCGGCGCGACGCGCGCCACCCGCCCGGTGAACGTCTCGCCCGGGTAGGCATCCACCTCGGCGACGGCTGACGCCCCGACCTGCACCCGCTTCAGGTCCTTCTCGACGAGGTTGACGACCAGCCGAACCACGCGGATGTCCACCACGGAGAAGATGGCGGCGTTCGACGACACGAATGCGCCCGGGTCGAGATTCCGCTTGCCGATGAACCCGTCCACTGGCGCGAGCACCCGCGTGTTGCTGAGCGTAATCCGCAACTCCTCGAGGCGCGCTCTTGCCTGTTCGAACTGCGCGCGCGCGAGATCCAGCTGCGCCGTCGCCGCCTGGTAGCGGGCCTCCGAGTCGTCGAGCGTCTGCCGGGGGATCAGCTGCCGGCCGAACAGGTTGCGCGAACGCTCGAGGCTGGTCAGCGCGAACTTGAGATCCGCCTCGCGTTGGCGCACCGTCGCCGCGGCAACCTCGAACGACGCCTCGGCCTGCTTCACCTGTTCCAGGATTTCCCGGTCTTCCACGCGGGCGATGACCTGCCCCTTGCGAACCGCATCCCCGAGGCGCGCGTTCACATCCTGGAGCCGACCACTCACCTTGGACGCCACATCCACGGTTGCGGCTCCAATCAGGTTGCCCACGACGAGCAGCGACTCCTTGATGTCCGACCGCGACACCTTGGAGACCTCGACCGTCATCGGGGGGCGGGCGAAGGCCCCGGGGCCGCCCATGCCTCCACCCATGCCACCGGGCGCGCCCCCGCCGCCTCCGCTGCCCGGACCCCCGGCGCCCTGGGGTCCGCCGGCGGCCTGCCCGGCACCCGACGGCGCCGCGTCCCGCGAGAAGTAGTAGTAGCCGCCGGCCAGGCCGGCGACGAGCACGA
>CAYLZN010000263.1:3565-8369 GCA_964387935.1 uncultured Vicinamibacteraceae bacterium
AGAAGGGCTCTACGCATGGGACTTCCGTGTCAGTCTGCTGCCAGGGCTACCTGGCCACACCGGTCGTCGAGGCCCCGGTGCCCGTGACGCTCGCGACGCTTCTCGACGACGACGAGGCTTCCTGGAGGCGCTCGAAATCGACAATCGACTTCGCGTAGTCGAGGCGGGTGCGCAGTTCCGTGACCTCCGCATCCGCCAGGTCGCGCTGGGCCTGGACCACGAAGAAGTTCGTGGACATGCCCACTTCGAACTTGCTCTGCTCCGCTTCCAGGCGTCGCTGGGCCAGCTCGCGCGCGGCGCGCGCCGCTTCCACCCGCCGCCAGTTGCTGCGCACGAGCAGGCCCGCGTTGGTCACTTCCGTGGCGGCCTGCAGCTCGAGGGCCCGGATCTGGGCCTCGGCCTGGTTCACCTGCACGCGGGCGCGCGCGTACTGCGCGTCGGCGGCGCTCGTGCCGAGCGGGTAGCTGAAGACCATCTGCAGGCCCCAGTTCGGATACTCTCGTTGCTTCAGCAAATCGATCGCATCGCCGTAGCCGCCGGGGATCTCTCGAATCACCGCGCTGCCAAGCCCGCCGGAGCGAATGAGCTGCGTGCCCCCGATGCCCTGCAGGCCGTAGCTCGCCACGAAGTCGGCCGCTGGCAGGCGCAGGTTCCTGTAGAGGTCCAGGGTCACGGTATTCGATTTGAGCTGGTTGCGCGCGTTCGTCAGGTCCGTGCGATCGCCCAGGGCGCGACGTACCGCGGCTTCGATGTCCACGGGGACCTCGGCCACCTCGGGCACGCTCACGGGATTCAGGACAACGGCCCACCGCGGATCGTCGGTGCCGCGGACGATCAGGCGCTTCAGGGCGAGCTGCGCCGTCTGCCATGACGCCTCGTTCTGTGCGAGCGTCTGGCGCCGCGTCGCCGCTTCGGCCTCCGCCTGGACCACGTCGATGGGGGCCATGGCGCCCACCTCGACACGGATCTTGTTGTCCTCGACGAGCTTCTCGGCCAGTTCGAGCGACCGGCGGGCCACGTTCACCGCGCCACGCGCGTAGAGCAGGTCGTAATAGCCGTTCCGCACCTGCGCGAGCGTGTTGGTGATCGTGCCCCGCAGCTGCACCTCCGAGATGTCACGATTGATCTGCGTGATGCGCAACTGTTGCCGCGTGGCGTCGAGCTTGAAACCGCGCACGAGCGGTTGCGTGTAACTGGCGCTGAACGTGGCGTTGTACTGGGGATCGAACGTCACGAACGCACTGTTCGAGTCCTGGCGGCGATTGTTGAAGCTGAGCGAGTAGCTCCCGCCCCGCCACGGCACGGCCTGGGCCAGCCCGAAGTTGTAGGTGCCGATGTCGTTCTCCACGCGGGCGCCGCCGACGAGCTGGTTGGTCGGCAATTGCGTCTGCAGGTTCTGCCCGATCGTGGCGGACGCGAGGGGCCGGTAGGTGCCCTGGAGGCTTTCGAGGGCCAGTTCGTAGGTGCGCGGGGTGAGGCGCTCGACGGCGATGTCCAGGTTCTGTTCGAGCGCGAGCGCCAGGGCCTCGTCCAGCGTCAGATCCATGGCCGGCGTGTCGGGCGCCAGTACGTCGGGCTGGAGGGCCGACACCGGGGCCGCCTGCGCCATGGCCTGCTGCACCAGTTCCCGGACACGTTCCTCCGAAACCGGTGGAGCCGGCTGCGCGACGGCGACCGACGCCCACAGCGTCGACGAGCCAAGGACCAGCACAAGCAGACGAGGAATCCGAACCGTCACTGCCGATACTCCTGCTGAGGTGAGAGGCACGCCCCGTGAAATGACCCCGCGCTACTCGTCACGGGTCCCGCCGCGTCCTCGGCGTTCCTGCTTCATCCGCTGGTGCATGACCTCGAGTCGTTGCCGCTGGTCAGGCGCGAGGAGCCGGTGCATGCGGTAGAGCATGAGGAGACGAGTCTTGCTGGCGCGGGCACGAGCCGCTTCGACCTTGTCGATTTGCTGCGCCAGCGTGCCTTCATCCACCGTGGCCTCGGCCAGCAGCGTGGACAGGCTCGCCTCGAGCCGATCCAGCTCGTCTTTCTCCGCCTTCATCCTGGGCAGCGTGGACTGGAAGACCGCTTCCAGTTGCTCGGACTGCCCGTCGCTCAGTCCCACTTCGGCCTTCACCGAAGGCGACTGCCACCACTTGTACCGCTCCTCGGCCGCACCGGCCGACAAGGCGCTGCCGGTCAGCGCGAGCAGACTGCCGACCACGGTCGCTGCCAGCACGTGCGATGCGCGCGAAGCCGTCCTGAACATGCTGTTGAATACGCCCGAGACCAGGCCGCCGTTTACCCGGGGTTGGCGAACGCCGCCAGCCGGTCGATCACCTGGCCCACGATGTTGTTCGGGGTGGAGGCCCCGGCCGTCAGGCCGATCGACAGGGGGCCCACGGGCGGCAGCCAGCCCGACGAGGTTCGTTCTGCCACACGCTGATAGGACGTCCCGGGCGGTGCGACCGGCCGGTGGCGGATCTCGGTCGGCGAGATCAGGCCTTCGGGCTCGGCAATGTGGAACGTCGGCACGCGCGCGGCACAGATGTTGGCGAGGTTGCACGTGTTGCTGCTGTTGTACCCGCCGACGACCACCATCAGGTCGAGGGGCGCCTCGTCGAGGAGCGCGATGACGGCGTCCTGGCGTTCCTGGGTGGCGCTGCAGATCGTGTCGAACGCCCGGTAGTGGGTCGAGAGCGACGGTTCGCCATAGCGGTCGATCATCGCGGCCCGGAACATCTCGCCGATCTCCAGCGACTCCGACATCAGCATCGTTGTCTGGTTGGCCAGGCCCACGCGCATGAGATCGCGATCGGGGTCGAAGCCCGGAGATGCCGCGGACGCGAACCGCTGCAGGAAGACGTCGCGGGAACCTCTTCCCCGGATGTAGTCGCACACCGCCGTCGCCTCCGTGCGGTCGAGGACGACGAGGTACCGGCCGTTGCGGGTGAGCAGGGCCTGCGAGGCCGTCGCCTGCGTCTCCTCATGATGCACTTTACCGTGGATGACGGCCGTGAACCCGTCCTCCGCATACCGGACGACGTTCTTCCAGACGTTGAGGACCGACCCGCACGTGGTATCCACGAGCGTGCAGCCAAGGGCCGAGAACTGCCGCAGCGCACTGATCGTCACGCCGAACGCCGGGAGAATCACCACGTCGGAGGGGGTCAGCGCCGACACGTCCTCGCCGGGGTCGCTCAGGAAACGGATGCCCGCCACCCTCAGCTTCTCGTTGACGTGAGGGTTGTGGATGATCTCGCCGGTGAGGAACACGCGCCGATCCGCGAAGCGCCTGCGAGCCTGGTACGCATAGTCCACGGCCCGATCCACCCCGTAGCAGAAGCCGAACTCGCGGGCGAGGTGCAGTGTCAGGCGGCCGGCGCGGTGCACGAATCCCGCCTCGCGCACGCGGTCCACGATCGCGCTGTGGTAGTCGCGCGCGAGGTCGGGCGCGACGGCGTCCTTCAGTTCGAGGCCCTTGCGGAAGATGAGCGGCTGTGGCTGCACGGGACGCATCAGGGCGGGCGCGTCAGCGGGACGCGACCTGGCCGACCGGGTGAGGCGTGAGTTCGTCGAGCGTGCGGAGCGCTTCGACGCGCGTCTCGCCGACGGCCGTTTCGTAGTCGCGCAGAAACGCCTCCTCGGCGGCGGTCAGGGTTTGGCGCGCCTCGAGAGGGGCGGCGCGCTCGAGCGTGACGCGGCTTGCCGTCCGGGCCTCGCGGCCCGACCAGTCGAAGCGCGGCTCGAAGAGGCGACCCGCGACCGCGCCCACCAGCAGGCCCGCGACGGCGGCGGCCACGGAACGACGCAGTGTTTCGTGGCGACGGAGCGGTTCGATCGAGGCGTGCCGCGGGAACGCGAGCACTCGTGCCCCGGTGCGGGTGCCGCCGATGCGCTGGAGGATCGCGCGTCGCTGTCGCTCGAGCCGCGCCGTAGAAAACAGCCGATCGGCTTCGACGGCGAGTTCGGCCCGCTGGCTGGTCAACCCGGCCTCGAGACGGGCCATGCGCTGCGCGCATGCGGGGCATTCACGCACGTGCACGGCGACCAGCACGTCGGAGGCGTGAATGCCCGCCAAGGCCAGCAGCGTCAACTCGTCGTCGGACGGATGCCGGTGCGGGCCCGGGCGCCGCGTGAGCCAGGCGGTCATCGTCATGCGCCGGCCTCGCGCGTGTCTGCGGCGCTGGCCGGCTCGGTGAGCCAGCCACGCAGGCGCCGGATCGCCCGGAACAGATGCACACGGACCGTGGTCTCGTTCATGCCCGTAATCAGCCCGATCTCCCGGGGGGTCCGCCCGTCGAAGTGCGTCAGGAGCACTACCGTTCGCTGACGGTCCGGCAGGCGCTCGATGGCGTCGCCCAACAGTCGCTGGTTGTCGCGCAACACGAGATCGTCTTCCGGCGACCGATCGGCGGCGACCGGTTCCCAGCGACCCTGCGACACCGGCTCAGCCCACGTCAGCCAGCGGGACCGGCGCCGGAGGCCTTTCAGTCGGTCCAGGCACCCGTTGACCAGGATTCGCGTGAACCAGGCCTCGAACGGCATCTGCTCCCGATACGAACGCAGATGGAGGTAGGCCTTCACGAACGCATCCTGCACCGCCTCGTCGGCGTCCGCGGCATTCCGCAGGTAATACAGCGCCACTCGCGAGGCCCGCCGCTGCAGCAGACCCACGAGTTCGTCGTAGGCCGCGCGCGCGGCCTCCTCGTGGCCAGCCACGAGGAGGCGGTGGGCATCGACTGCCAGCCGCTCACTCTGCGTCGCCGTGCCGTCCGAGCGCCGACCGACTCCCTGCACTTCTTGTTACGCCCCC
>CAYLZN010000264.1:0-8299 GCA_964387935.1 uncultured Vicinamibacteraceae bacterium
CGATGGTCGAAACCGCCTGGTCGTCGAAGATCGGCGCCCAGGTGGTGCCGGCGTTGGTCGTCTTCCAGAGGCCGCCCGACGCGGTCGCGACGTACACCGTCGACGGATTCGACTCGTCCACCGCGAAGTCGTCGATGCGCCCGCCCATCGAGGCGGGCCCGATCGAGCGGAAGTGGAGACTCGACAGGGCCGCTTCGAGGGCCGGGGTCGTGGTGTCGGGCGCCGGGGCCGGCGTCGCCGGCCGTGCCCGGGTGGGGCTCTGGGCCATGAGGCTCACGCCGGCGAGGAGGGCGACGGCGAACAGGGAGGTGACGGCGCGACGCCAGGGCAGCAACGACATAGGCGGTGTTCCTTTCAGGAGTAATGGCCGGAGCGACTGCCGGGTCCAACGACGGCGGGCCGAGTATAACGCCTTCGGCGAGGCGGCCCTTTGAGGGCCGACCCGAAGCCCCGTATGATCCCCGCCATGCCCGACACACGACGAGCGCGGACGGTCCTGCTTTTGACGACGATCATGGCCCTCGTGGTCGGTGTGGGGGGCCGGCCGACAGGTGCGGCCCCTGGGGCCGCCGGGTCGCAGGTGGCAACGGCAGCCGGTGCGTCGGCGCCCGCGGCGCGCTTCACGGTACCGGACAGGCGGGAACGGCTGTCGACGGCGTTCCCGCAGATTGACGAGATCTTCCGCGCGTTCGCCGCGCGCACGCACGTGCCAGGCATCGCATGGGGCCTGATCGTCGACGGCGCTCTGGTGCACAGCGGCACGGCTGGCGTGCGGGACGTCGCGCAGAAGGCCCCGGTGGACCAGGAGACCGTCTTCCGCATCGCCTCGATGACGAAGAGCTTCACGGCGATGGCCATCCTGAAGCTCCGCGACGAGGGCCGGCTCGCGCTCGACGATCCCGCCGAGCGCTACGTGCCGGAACTGAAGACTCTCGCCTCACCCACGGCGGACTCCCCGCGCATCACGATCCGCCACCTGCTGTCGCACGCGGCAGGCTTCCCCGAGGACAACCCCTGGGGCGACCAGCAGCTCGCGGTGACCGACGACGAGATGTCGTCGATGATGCGGCGCGGGATTCCCTTCTCCAATCCGCCCGGCATCGCGTACGAGTATTCGAACTACGGCTTCGCGATCCTCGGGCGCATCGTCGCCCGCGTGTCCGGGCAGCCGTACCGGGACTACGTGACCCGGCACATCCTGCAGCCCCTCGGCATGACGAGTACGACGCTCGAGCCGCGGGAGGTTCCGGCCAATCGGCTGGCACTTGGGTACCGGTGGGAAGACGACCTGTGGAAGGAGGAGCCGCAGCTGCCGGACGGGGCGTTCGGGGCGATGGGCGGTATGCTCACGTCGGTGCGCGATCTGGCGCGTTACGTCGGCTTCCTCGCCGAGGCCTGGCCGCCGCGTGACGCGCCAGACGCCGGGCCGATCCGCCGCGCGTCTGCGCGGGAGATGCAGCAGATCTGGCGCCCGTCACCAGCCACGGTGACCCGCAGCGCCGACGGGCGCCTCGCGCTCAACACGGGCGGGTACGGCTTCGGGCTGCGCGTCTGGCAGACCTGCGACTTCCAGCATCTCGTGGCACATGGCGGCGGGCTGCCGGGGTTCGGTTCGCACATGCGCTGGCTGCCCGAGCACGGCGTGGGGATCATCACGCTGGGCAATCGCACGTACACGAGCTGGGGTGGCGTCGTCGATGAGGCCCTGGCGCTGCTCGCGGGGACGGGAGCTCTGCAGCCGCGTGTGCCGCAGCCGTCTGCTGCGCTGATCCAGGCGCGCGAGGACGTGACGCGGCTCGTGCTCCAGTGGGACGACAACCTGGCCGACCGTGTCGCAGCCGTCAACCTGTTCCTGGACGAGTCGAAGGAACGGCGCCGACGGCGTATCGAAGCGCTCGTGGCCGCAGGGGGCCCGTGCAGGTCCGGATCCGACTTCGACGTCGAGAATGCGCTGCGAGGCGAGTGGACTCTGAAGTGCGAGCGGGGCGATCTGCGGGTCGCGATCACGCTGGCGCCGACGTCGCCGCCCACCGTGCAGTATCTGGCTGTCAGGCCAGCGCCTCCGCCGGGGGCGCGCCAGGGGACCTGTCCTTCACCCCTGATGTGACAAGTGGCTTGCGGCTCGCGGCCGGCGGCTTGGGGCGCACGGCGCGCGGCCAGCACGGCGCGACGTTCAATATGCAGCCAGCCAGGCCGCTGGTCGCCCGCCGATCGCCGCACGCCGGGGGCCGTCTGTCGCTGGTTAGGTGATCCACCCCTTCGATCGCATCCACTCCGTGAGCCGGTCGGGCCAGCCGGACGTGGGGCCGAGATGCGACCGGGTGCCGAAGCCGTGCGGCCCACGCTCGTACAGGTGCATTTCCGCGGCGACCCCCGCGCGTCGCAGTGCCTGGAAGAACAGCAGGCTGTTCTCGAGCGGGACACTGGTGTCCTCCAGCGTGTGCACGAGGAAGGTCGGCGGGGTGTCCTTCGTCACCTGACGGTCGACCGACCATCGTTCCACCAGCGAGGCCGGCGGGCTGGCGCCGAGCAGGTTGCGACGCGACCCCTGGTGTGCGAACGGCGGCTCCATCGTGATCACTGGGTACAGGAGCGCGACGAAGTCTGGGCGCGCGCTCGTCGCGTCGAGGGGCGCGCCCGTGCGTCCCTCCGGCGCGTCGAACAGGGTGGCGGCCGAGGCGGCGACATGGCCGCCGGCCGATGAGCCCATCACGCCGATGCGAGCCGGGTCGATCCCGAGTTCGGTCCCTCGCGAGCGCAGCAGTCGCACGGCGCGGAGCACGTCCTGGAGCGGCGCCGGCTGCCCGAATTCGACGAGGCGATACTTCAGGACGAATGCGTCAGCACCGACACGATTCAGGTGTCGGACCAGCTCGCTGCCTTCCTTGGTCACGGCGAGCCGTGCGTAGCCTCCGCCGGGACAGATGATGACCGCGGTGCGGGCCGTCGCGGAGCCGGGTGCCGGGAAGTGCGTGAGCGTGGGCACCTGGACGTTGTACACGCGGCCATCCTCGATGCGTTCTTCACCAGCTCCCGGCCTGGCGCCGGGTACCCCTTCCGGCCAGAGCGGGATGACCGTGCCGACATCAGCCGCTCCAGCGACGGCGATGGCGAGGGCCGAGACGAGGGCGACCGTCAGCGGCAGGCGAGCGGGGCGAGCGGGCGGCACGGCACTCATGACTGGTCCATCTTACGTCCCGACCACGCCACTTGCGCGGGGCGGCGCCTGCCGTGAAATAATCACCAATTCGGAACAACAGAGTGCCGGGCCATGCCCGGCCGGACGAGCGCGCAGAAGCGCGCCGTGCAGGAGGAGCGATGCGCGTGAACAGACTGTTGATGGCCACGATCGTGGCCTGCGGGTGTGTGACGTTGGCCATGGCCCAGGAGGCTCAGCGTCCGCTGAGCCCTCCCGGCACCGCGGCGACCCAGGTCGGCGGGCAGTGGGTCAAGGGTGAGCGCGGGATGACGTACCAGGGCGGGAAGTGGATTGAGGTCACCTACAACCGTCCCCTGGTGCGGCAGCGCCCGGGAATCTTCGGATCCGGGGCGGAGTACGGCAAGAGCCTCAACGCGGGCGCTCCCGTGTGGCGTGTGGGTGCGAACCAGTCCACGCGGTTCAAGACGGAGGTCCCGCTCGTGTTCGCGGGCAAGACGCTGCCGGCTGGCGAGTACAGCATGTTCGTCGAGCTGAAGGAAACCGAGTGGACGCTCATCTTCTCGTCGTGGGGCGCCCAGCAGAAGTTCGATCGCAACGACAAGACAGCGTTGTGGGGGTCGTACAACTACACGCCGGACAAGGACGTCCTGCGGGCCCCGATGAAGGTCGAGACGATCCCGATGTCCGTGGACCAGTTGTCGATCGGGTTCGTGGACGTGACGGCGACCGGGGGACGGCTGGCGATCTGGTGGGACCGGACGCAAGCGTCGGTCCCGTTCACCGTCGGTTCGTAGACCGTCAGGGCCGGGAGTCTGCCCGGACGCCCGGCCCTCTTGTGCCGCCGCCGCGCCGCACGCGCGCGATGAGCGGCAACGCCGCCGCGATCGCGGCCGACATCAGGAGGGCGAGCGCGAGCGGTCGCGTCACGAACACGGTCAGGTCTCCCGAAGAAATCGCCAGCGACCGCCGCAGGGCCTGCTCGAGCAGCGGACCCAGCACCAGGCCGAGCAGCACGGGTGCGAGCGGAATATCCGCCCGTCGCAACACCAGCGCCAGCACTCCGAGCGCATAGACGATCATCACGTCGCCGAGGCTGCCGTTCAGGCTGAAGGCCCCGAGCGTTGCGAACAGGACCACGGCGCCGAGCAGGAGGGCCCGCGGCATGCGCAGGAGCCGCACCCAGAGGCCCACGAGCGGCAGGTTGAGGACGAGCAGCAGGGCGTTGGCGATGTACAGGCTGGCGATCAGGCCCCACACGAGATCAGGGTGCTCGTCGAACAGCAGCGGCCCCGGAGTCAGTCCATACAATTGAAACGCCGCGAGCATCACGGCCGTCGTGCCAGAGCCTGGAACGCCGAGGCCGAGCAGAGGCACCATGGCGCCACCGGCGCTCGCGTTGTTCGCAGCCTCCGGGCCCGCCACCCCCTCAATCGCGCCTCGGCCGAATTCGGCCTTGCGTTTCGACAGGCCCCGCTCGACGCCGTACGACAGGAAGGTCGCCAGTGTGCCACCGGCGCCTGGCAGCACCCCTACCCCGAACCCGACGAGCGCGCCCCGCAGCCAGGCCGGCACGGAGCGACGCCACTCCTCGCGGGTCATGAGCAGGCCACCGGTGACCGGTTGCACAGCCGCCTGATCCTCCGGCCGGCATGATGCGGCCCAGAGCACTTCCCCGATGGCGAACAGGCCAATCGCGCCGAGCACGACGTCGATTCCGCCCACCAGCTCCGGCACGCCGAAGGTGAACCGGGTGGTGCCGGTCTGCAGGTCGATCCCGATCGTCGCGAGGCCAAGGCCGATGAACGTGCCCAGGGAGGTACGGGCCACGGAACGCCCGGCGAGCGCACCCACCGAGGTGAGCGCCAGCAGCATCAGCGCGAAGTACTCGGGAGGGCCGAAGCGCAGCGCCAGACTGACGAACATCGGCGCCACCAGCATGAGCATCGCGGTGGCGAACGTGCCGGCCACGAACGAGCCGAGGGCCGCCGTCGTGAGCGCCGCGCCAGCGCGGCCACGACGCGCCATCGCATGGCCATCGATCGTCGTCACGGCCGCTGCGGCATCTCCGGGCGTGTTGACCAGGATCGACGTCGTGGACCCGCCGTACATCGAGCCGTAGTAGATGCCGCCGAACATGATGAAGGCGCTCGTGGGGTCGAGGCCGAACGTCATGGGGAGCAGCAGCGAGATGGCCGCCGAGGGGCCCAGACCCGGCAGCACTCCCACCGCCGTCCCCAGGACCACGCCGACGAGGCCGAAACCGAGGTTGACCGGGCTCAGCGCCACGCGAAAGCCGTCGGCGAGGCTGGCGACGACGCCGATCATCGGGACGGGATCCAGGCCGGCAGCGACACGTGGAGGAGTCGCGTGAACACCACGAAGGTCAGCGCGACGAGCGCCACCGACACGACCACGTCGCGTCGCAGGCGTCGGCTGCCGAGCACGCGGGCCTGAACCACGAGGTACACCGACGCCGCGGTGAGAAATCCGACACGCTCCAGGGCCACGGGAAGGAGCGCCAACAGGCCCACGGTGCCCAGCAGGGGAAGCCATGCCGTACCAGGCGCGGGTTCGGGTGGCCCTGCGGGCCCTCTCCTCGCTGCGAGGCCGATGGCCAGCAGCGACGCGGCGAGCCCCAGCCCCACCATACCCGGGAAGACCCACGGGCCCATGGCGGCGTAGCCCCGTCCTTCCGCGCCCAGGGCGATTCTCGACAGGGTGGCGGCAATCGTCTGCAGGTCCTGACGCAGGAACTGCTCGAACGCCTCGCCCTCGAGGAAGGCATCCTCCCAGTCGTTCCGTTCGAGGATGACGCGCCACTCCGCGGTCGCCCGCATCCGTTGCAGCAGATCGACGAGCCACTGGCGCTCGGCCTGGGCGATACCGGGTGGCGCCACGACGCCCCGCCAGTTCTCGACCACCAGATCGACGCCGACGTCACGAAACGCCGGAGGCATGTCGGGCTTGATCCGCCGCGGAGACGACATCGCCAGCAGGCGCATCCGGCCCGAGCGCGCGTGGGGTTTCCACTCGCCGTAGCCGGACACGCCGGCCGTCACCTGGCCTCCCATGACCGCGGCGGCGGCCTCGCCGCCACCGGTGAAGGCGACGTACCGCACCGCGTGCGGCGGCACGCCGGCCTGCTGCGCCAGCAGGCCCACGAGCACGTGATCCAGTCCCCCGGCTGACCCGCCGCCCCAGGTCACCGACGCCGGATCCCGGCGGAAGGCGTCGATCAGCTCGGGGAGCGACGAGTACGGTGATCCGCTCGGGACGGCGACGACCTCGTACTCGTTGGTCAGGCGAGCCAGCGGCACCGTGTCGCTGAGGGTGTAGGGACTCGCGTGCGTGATGATCGCGCCCAGCATGACGGCGCCCCCGATCATGATCGTGTGCGGGTCGCGTCGATGGCGCGCGACGAGCTCGGCAAGACCGATCGTCCCACCGGCGCCGCCGCGGTTCACGACCTCCAGCGGCACCGGCGACAGGCGCTGCGTGGTGATCACGTGCTGCATGAGCCGCGCCGTCTGGTCCCAGCCCCCGCCAGGGTTCGCGGGGGCGATCAGGACGAGCGGCCGGTCGGGGAACGTCCCGGCGCGGACCAGAGCGGCGCCGGCGAGCAGCAGGGCCCCCGCGACCGGCAGGGTCCCCGCGAGGGCCGCGCGGTCAATACCCAATCGCGAGGCCGTCCTTCCGCGGGTCCGATCCGCCCATCAGCACCCGGGTTCGCGGGTCGATGAGGATCCCCTGGAAGCCGCCGAACACATCGACGCCGCTGATGACCCGATGGCCACGCTGTGTGAGGCCAAACCGCGCCTCCGGCGACACCGCAGACTCGAGGGCGACCCCTGCAGCCGAATGACGGAACCGAGGAGCCTCGCCCGCTTCCTGGACGTTCATGCCGAAGTCGACGAGGTTCAGCAGCACCTGCACGTGTCCCTGCGGCTGCATGTCGCCACCCATGACGCCGAACGACAGCCAGGGGGCGCCGTCTCTGAACGCCATCGCGGGGACGAGCGTGTGCATCGGCCGCTTGTGCGGAGCGAGCCGGTTCGGGTGCCCGTCCACCGTCGTGAACCCGCTGCCGCGGTTTTGCAGGACGATACCCGTGTCGCCCGCGACGATGCCGGCGCCGAAGTTGCTGAAGATCGACTGGATCAGCGAAATCACGTTGCCCTCGGCATCGGCGGCGGTGAGGTACACCGTGTCGCCGCGGTCGCGGCCCTCGACGCGATCCTCGTCGGGCGTTGCACGCTCGGCCAGGGCTGCCGGCAGGTACTCGCGCGCCGCGCGGCCCGGGTCGATCGCCCTGCGCCGCTCCGCAGCATATGCCTTCGACAGCATGCGCGCGAGGGCGGCGCGGGGCATCGACTCGGCGTCGCTCAGGAACGCGTCGCGATCCGCCCACGCGAGCCGCTTGGCTTCGACCAGCAGGTGGAGGTACTCCGCGGAGTTGTGACCGAGCGCTTTGAGGTCGAAACCCTCGAGCAGGTTCAGCATCTGCAGCGCCACGACACCCTGCGTGTTCGGCGGCAGTTCGAACACCTCGACCCCGCGGTAGGTCGTGCTGATGGGTTCGACCCAGTCGGAGCGGTGCTCGGCAAGGTCCCGCTCCGTGAGCCAGCCGTCGCGGGCCTTCGCGTCGGCCACGATCGCGGCGCCGACCGGGCCGCGGTAGAACGCATCGCGTCCTCCTGACGCGATCTGCGTCAGCGTCTCGGCAAGTCCCTGGTTGGAGAACACCTCGCCGGTCCGGGGCGCACGTCCGTCCGGCAGGAACACCCTGGCGGTTGGTGCGTCCCGCGCCAGCACCGGCGCGGCAACCTCCCACTGGTGCGCGATGATCTCCGAGACGGCGAAGCCCTCGCGCGCGTAGCGAATGGCCGGCGCCAGCACGCGATCCAGTGGCAGGGTGCCATGCTTCGCGAGCAGTTCCGCCCACCCGTCGACCACGCCCGGGACCGTGACGGCGAGGGTGCCGCGGTCGGGCATCGCCTCGAAGCCGCGGGCGCGCAGGGCGTCCGGCGAGGCGCTGTGCGGCGACCGGCCGCTCGCGTTGAGCGCGCGCAGCGTCTTCTGCCGGCCGTCATAGACCAGGGCGAACAGGTCGCCGCCGATCCCGGTCATGGTGGGTTCGAC
>CAYLZN010000265.1:0-8298 GCA_964387935.1 uncultured Vicinamibacteraceae bacterium
CGTCGCGATCCTGGACCGCGTTGCGGTAGGTGACGTTGATCGGCATGCCGCTCTGGATCGTCAGCGTGCCGTTCACCTGCCAGCCGCCGAGGACGCCCTGGGCCCGGGCGCCCCAATCATCCCCCACGCGCCGGCCGCGGCCGAACGGCAACTCGTACACGCCGAACGCGTTGAAGACGTGCGTCCGGTCGAAGTCCGCGGGGCCCCGGTTGAGGTCCGGATCGTAAATCCAGTAGTCGTCGTGCTGCTTCTCGGCGCGCTGCCACGCGTAGTTCGCCTGGAACGCCGCGCCGTCTGCCAGGCGCCTGACGAACCGGGCCTGCAGCGATCGATACCAGCTGTGTGTCGGATTCGAGAAGTACCCGATCTCCTGCGTCCAGCCGAAGGTGCCACCCAGGCCCAGCACGTTGGGTCGAACGCCTCCGGCATAGAACGGTCGTCGCGCGTTGCGCGGCACGCCCTCGAGGAAGCCGTCGAGGGCAGGGGGATTCGCCGGTTCGTCGGGGGTGTCCCCGGCAAACACGTGCGCGCCCCGGTTCGCCACGTAGGCGATTTCGACCGTCATCGACGAGGACAGCTGTCGCTGCACGGCCAGATTCCACGCGTCCACCGCGGGCGGCCGCTGTCGACGGCTGGGCACGAAGGTGAACACCCCGTTGGGCAGCGGGAACCGCCCGCTTGGCGGCACGATGACGGAAGCCGGCGGCGGAGGCCCGTCGGCGAGATTGAAGACGCGGTCGAAGTCCGAGGGCGCGTTCAGGTCCTGGATCGTCAGCACCGGGAGATTCTGGGTGACGGTGTGCCCGAAGACCGAGCCGAAGATCCCGAGGTCGTAGGTCCGTCCGAAACCCCCTCGGACCACCGTGCGGTCGTCGATCGCCCACGTGACGCCGATTCTCGGGGCCCAGTTCAGGCGGTTCGCGACGTTGCCGGCGAGATCGACGATGCCGACGCCGCCCACGAGGATCTCACCGGTGTCGAGATCCAGCCAGCCCCCGTTCCCAGGCTCGTTGACCGTCTGCGGGTTGATCACGTCCAGCCGCAACCCGTAAGCCAGCGTCAGCGCACGGGTGACGCGCCAGGTATCTTGCGCGTAATAGAAATGCCGCCACTGCAGTTCACGTGCGTTGGTGTTGGTGCTCACGTACCGACCGAAACGCGTCACGTCGCCCAGGAGGAACGTCGCCAGCCCGAGCCCGCCGCCGAACGTCGGGCTCGCCGTGCGCGCCGGGGAGAAGTAGAGCTCGCCCGAGCGCCGCCGGTCGGACGGCACGCGGAGGTTCTCCGCGCGCCTGACATCGACGCCGACCTTGAGACTGTGGGTCCCCCACAGCTTGGTGACGTTCCCCACCACCTGCCACTGCGACTCGTCCTGGTCGAGCGGGCAATGGCAACGGTTCACCTCGAGGCCGGACCCGAGGCGGAAACCCCGATCGCCGTCGATGAACATCGCGGGCATGCCGCTCGTCAGCCCGGTGTCGAAGTTGAGTCCAGGCATCCCGAGGTCCAGCGCGGGCGTCGTCCCATGATCGAGCGATCGAACGAAGACGCGATACCCGAGCGCCCCGAACCGGACATCGGCCAGCAGCGAATCGGACCACGCGTAGTCGGCGCCGAGCACCAGGTTCTGATTGCGCACGTCGGACGTGCCCCCGAGGCTGACCAGTTCTGCACCGCCCGCCTCGCCCAACGCGGTGGGTCCTTCGAGGGAGAAATCCCCCCGACTGTAGCGCCCGAACACGTTCAGCGATGCCACAGGACGACTGTCCACCCTCAGGTTGAACGAGTCCTCCACGAACGATTCGCTCCCGGACGCCACGAAGTTGTCGCGGGTGCCGCCATCGCGCCCGGGCGCGTTCGGGAGCGGGACGAGACGCAACGTGGCGAGGGCCTGCGGGGAGAGGCGAGCGGCGGGAATCACTCCGTCGGGGAACTCCAGGCCAGTCCCCGGATCGAAAACGCTCACGCCGTATGCGGACAGGTCGCCCTGCCGTGCGGCCTCGGTGGGCACCGACAGCAGGCGCGAGCCGCCCTGCGTCAGCCTCCGCCCCTGGTAGTCGCCAAAGTAGAAGAGGCGGTTGGCCACCACTGGCCCCCCGAGGGAGCCCCCGAACTGGTAGCGATCGCTCTCCGGGATCATGCGACCCGTGAGCGGATCGGGCTGGAACTGCGTGAAGGGGTTGCGCGCCTGGAATCGATCGCCCTGGTAGAACCCGAACAGGCTGCCCCGCACCTGGTTCGATCCGGATCGCGTCCGCACCGACACCACGCCCGCTGTCGCCTGGCCGAACTCGGCGTCGTAGTTCTGAGAGGTGATCTTCGCTTCCTCGATCGCTTCGAACGAGGGGTTGATCACGATCACCCCGAGGATCGGCTCCCGGTTCTCGACGCCGTCCAGTTGATATCCCGTGCCGCCGAACGGCTGTCCGTTGATCTGGGTCAGCATCGACCCCTGCGGGTTCTCCGACGCGGGGTGCTGCCAGATGAAGCGCAGCGCTCCGGGCGTGAACATCACCAGCCGCGTGAGGTTCCGATCGAGGACGGGCAGGTCAGAGATTTCGCGCGTCTCGAAGGCCGTCGCGACGTCGGCGCGATCGACCTTGAGCAGGGGTGCCGCACCTGTGACGGCCACCACTTCCTCCAGGTCGCCAAGCTGCAGGACCAGGTCGAGAAGCACCTGCGTGTCCACGCGAACGACGACGTCTCGCACGACGGCCGAGCGGAATCCGCGCAGCTCCGCGCGGACCTCATAGAGGCCTGGCGGCAGGTGTGAGCGGTTGTACCAGCCGGAACTGTCGGTGGCGGTCGAGTCCGTGAGCCGACCCAGCGCGTCGATGAAGATGACTGCCACACCCGGCAGCACGGCGCCGGTCACGTCGGTGACCGTCCCGCGCACGCCGCCGTGGACCGCCTGGGCCGCGAGGGGCACAGGCATCACAAGCAGCAGGAATACGGTCAGGAGGCCGGCCAGCCACGGTCCCGCCGCAGGCGCGTTGGGGGGGCCCGCCGCCGGCCTGGTGCACACGGCTTCACTCGACTCCACGCTCATGGTCCGGGGCGGCGACGAGCCCCTGACCAGTTGAACACGAGGCTGAACTCAGGCGCAACACCGGCGACCGGCGTGCTCACAAGGAACCGGGACCCGTCGGGGAGGGCCGTGTAGTCGTTCCGCACGTTGAGCAGCGACGAGGGCTCCGTCCGGATCCGGAACAAGGCCTGCGGTGCGCCCAGGGCGGCCTTCCCGTCCTCGAGCCGTGCCTGAACGGCGTACAACTGGCCGTTCAGCCCAAGGAAGTACAGCTCCTTGCCGTCGGCGCGCCAGGTGGGCTGTGCCCCGCCACCGATCGAGGCCATCAGCCGTGCGGTCGAAGGGGGAAGGGCCTGCACGTACACTTCGGGCCGCCCGGACTCGTCGGACGTGTAGGCGATCCATCGGCTGTCCGGGGAAAACCGGGCCTGGTGCTCCGTGAACAGCGTGCGACGGAACGGGACGGGCTGAGCCCCGGCCCGGAGCGGCAGCAGCCACAGGTCCGCCCAGCTCGTCGAGAAGTCCGAATAGACGAGCGCCGAGTTGTCGGGCGCCCAGTCGTTCGGATAGATCTCCGCCCCGCGCGAGCGCAGCATCAACTGCGGTTCGACGCTGCCGCTGGCCGACGCCCGGTAGATGGCGAGGCCGTCGCGGGCAAACGCGAGGAACCTGCCGTCGGGACTCCACACGGGATCCGAGTCGGCAGTTCGCGTCCGACCCAGGCGGACGGACGTACCCCGCACGGGGTCGAACACCCAGATCTGGTCGAGTCCCGTGTCCTCGTCAGCCCGGTGCACGGCCACCTGCGTCCCATCTGGAGCGATCACGGGGGCCCCGATCCTGGTTCTGTCGTCCCCGAGCAGGCCCACCTCACGTCCTGTCCGGTCCAGCCAGGCCAGTCGCGTCGATGAGTGGGCCGACAGGAAGGCCACGACGCCCGGGGCCGCGGAGAAAAAGCCCGAGCGGGCGCTGGTCGCCCGTTCGCCCAGTGTCACGGCTTCTCCCTGGAGCCGCGTCCACCCTCGATCGAGCTGGTGCGCCACGAGCGTCTGATCCCTCGCATACACGAGATAGCCTTCGGGCGCATACACCGCCGGAGACCACGCACCGGTCAGACGCGTGCCGCGTGGGGCCTTCAAGGACGCGATGTAGATACCGCGCACATCCGCGTCACTGCTCTCGACCGTGTACAAGAACGACTCGCCGTCGGGCAGGAAGACCGGCCAGAGCAGGGCCAGTTCGCCACGTGCGGCGTCCGGCTCCATCAGAGCGCTGAGTTCCCCGCCCGTCGCAGGCACCCGGTACAAGCCGTGGCCCGGACCGCCAGAGAGCAGGATCTCGTCCTCCGCGTTCCAGGAACCGCCCCACAACGTGGTGGGCACGCTGGTGACGCGCTCCACGGTCCCCGAGAGCGAGACACGCCGGAGCTCGCCTTCAGCGAAAAAGCCAATCTGGTCGCTGCGCGGCGACCAGAACAGCCGGAGGGTCCCGTCAGTGCCCGGCAGCGGGCGCGACGTCGACTCGTCGAGCGCGCGCAACCAGATCCGGGCCGGCCCTCCGGGCATCGCAGCCACGAACGCCACGTGGCGCCCGTCCGGAGACAGGGACGGCCCCCAGTACGGGCCAAGCGCCTCGGCCGGGAATGACAGGCCCACCCGGAGCATGGCGTGCGACACCGACTCTGCATGCTCTGCGCGCGACCACAGTCCCCAACCGGCCAGCGCACCGATCCCGACGAGCAACGCCACCACCGCCGCGACCCCCATTCTCGAGCGACGGTGCGGTGGTGCCGGCATCGACTCGTGGAACGGACGCGCATCGTCGGTCGTGCTGATCGCGCGGAGCGCGGTGGCCACATCCTGCGCACTCTGCCAGCGCTCGTCCGGGCTCTTCGACAGACACGAGCCGATGATGCGGTCGAGGGCTGGCGGCGCCACGACCGCCCGCGCGCTCAGCGGCAGGGGCCGGTCCCGCAGGATCGACGCGACAACGCTGGCCCGGCTCGCCCCGGTGAAGGGCCTCGCGCCGGCCACCATCTCGTAGAGCAGCACTCCGAGGGCGAACACATCCGTCCGCGCATCCACGGCCTGCCCCTCGAGTTGCTCGGGGGCCATGTAGTGCACGGTGCCGATGATGTCCCCGGTGGCCGTGAGCGACGGCGAGTCCGAGTCCGGGGCCGGGGCCGTGGCCGTCCGCGCGTCGCTGCGCTGGGGCGCCCTCACCTTCGCGAGGCCGAAGTCGAGCAGCTTCACCTGAAGTTGCTCCGCCCGCGTCGCCGAGGCCAGCATCATCACGTTGGCGGGCTTGAGATCGCGATGCACGACGCCCTGTCGGTGCGCATACGCCAGGGCCTCGGCCACCTGGATGCCGATATCGATCGTCTCCCGGACACCGAGGTGCGCGCGAGTGAGACGCGAAGCGAGCGTCTCCCCCGACAACATCTCCATGACGATGAAAGGCAGACCGTCGTGGACGCCCGCGTCATGAATCGCACAGATGTGGGGATGACTCAGGCGCGCGAGGTTCCGCGCCTCGCGCGAGAACCGTTCCTGCCGTTCGCTGGACGCCGCCAGCCAGGTGGGGAGCACCTTGACCGCCACGCGCCGCTCCAGCACCTGGTCGACGGCTTCGTACACCTCCCCCATCCCGCCTGCGCCAAGCGAGCGCCGCACGCGGTACCTGTTGACGAGCGTCGTGTGTGGCGACAGTGCTGCCGGCCCCTCGGCCGCTCCGGGCGCACCCGTCGGCTCCAGAGCCAGCATCCGGACGGCGCTGCCCAGCGGCGAGGTCAGCAACTCGACCCCATCGTGCTCGTGTGCCAGCAGCGAGTCCACCTCCCGACGCAGTTCGGCGTCGCCCGCACAGCGAGCATCCAGCCAGGCGGCCCGCTCCTCACCTGAGAGCGCCGCTGCGTCTGCCACGACTTCCTTGACCTGCTGCCAACGTTCAGGTGTCATCGCTGTTGGCTGAGCTCGCGCTGGAGCCACAGGCGCGCGGTGGCCAGGTCACGCTTCACGGTCGCCGGCGAGATCTCCACCGCATCTGCGACTTCCTCGATCGAGAGGCCCCCAAAATACCTCAACTCGACGATGCGGCTCTGTCGCGGGTCCAACCGCTCCAGGCTTTGCAGCGCATCATCCAGGGCCACGACCCGTGCAGCACTGGCGATGGAGACAGCCATCTCGTCATCCAGTTGCAGGATCACGGGATCCGAGCCGCGTTTGGTCGCGACCCGGCGACGGGCGTAATCGACGAGCACGCGGCGCATGCACTGGGCTGCAATGGCAAAGAAGTGGCCTCGGCTCTGCCAGGTGACGCGGCGCTGGTCGACGAGGCGGAGAAAGGCCTCGTTCACGAGCGCTGTGGGCTGCAGGGTATGGCCCTGGCGTTCACGGCTCAGGTAGGACCGCGCGAGCGTTCTGAGTTCGCGGTATACCAGGGGAAGGAGTTCACCAAGAGCCTCGTCGTGCCCGGACTGCCACCGCAGGAGGAGTTCGGTCACTTGCCCGGGGCCAGCGTCCCGGCGAGGCGACGGCAGAGACTCCGACATCGCAACCAACCAGCTGTCTCTATTCTAGCGACCTCAGCGGGTCGGTGATCCACAATTGGACACTTTCTGGCCAGCTGTTCCGCAATTGGCGTTATCTGGCGTAACTTGGCGTGCCCCGCACCCCGCCTGGCGCGCCTGGATTCGCCCGGGTATACTGCTCGCCTTCACCAGAGACGCGGGTCCCGGGAGCTGGCGTCTCCTCCCGGCTGTGCCTGTGAGGAGGATGGCATGACGGCAGGGAAGTGTCTCGGCGTAACCCTCGGCGCGTTCAGCCTCGTGCTGTGCGGCGTCGTGTCGGCCAGCGACGCGCGGACTCTCATCCACGCGGGACGCCTGATCGACGGCCGAAGCGACACGGTGCGCACCTCGGTGACGGTCACCGTCGACGGGGACCGCATCGTCGCCGTCGCCGAGGGCTTCCTGCCCGGCGCGCCCGGCGATACGGTCATCGACCTGCGCACGGCGACGGTCATGCCTGGCCTGATGGACATGCACGTGCACATCACGAGCGAGCAGTCCGGGGCCGCCGGCTACGCCGAGCGCTTCTTCCTGAACCCGGCCGACATCGCCCTGCGGGCCACCACCTACGCGCGGAGGACCCTGATGGCGGGCTTCACGACCGTGCGCGACTGCGGCGCCGGGGACAAGCTCAATCTGGCACTGAGGGACGCGACGGCCAAGGGGTGGATCGTGGGGCCGCGGATCGTGGCCGCGGGTGGGGTGACCACGACGGGCGGGCACGGGGACGGCACCAACGGACTCGCGTCCGAACTGCAGGAGATGCTCGCGTCACGCCTGCCGGGAACGGCCAACGGACCGGACGCCATGCGCGCGGCCGTGCGGCAGCGCTACAAGGACGGCGCGGACTTCATCAAGATCGCCTCGACCGGCGGGGTCCTGAGCCTGGCCAAGAGCGGCCAGGCCCCGCTGTTCACCGACGAGGAACTGGCGGCCGTGGTCCAGACGGCCCGCGACTACGGCATGACCGTGGCCGCCCACGCGCACGGGACCGAAGGCATGCTCCGCGCGGTGCGTGCCGGCGTGCACACGATCGAGCACGGGACGTTCATGACCGACGAGGTGATGACGGCCATGAAGGAGCGGGGCACGTGGTTCGTGCCGACCATCAGCGCGGGCCGGTTCGTCGCCGAGAAGTCGAAGATCGACGGCTACTTCCCGGCGGTGGTGCGCCCCAAGGCCGCCGCCATCGGGCCGCAGATCCAGGAGACGTTCGCGCGGGCCTGGAAGGCCGGCGTGAAGATCGCGTTCGGCACCGACCAGGGGGTGGCGCCGCACGGCGACAACGCCCTGGAGTTCGTGTACATGGCCGAAGGCGGCATGCCGCCCATGGCCGCCATCAAATCCGCGACCCTCGAAGGCGCACGCGTGCTCGGGATGGACAAGGAACTCGGCACGGTCGAAGCGGGAAAGCTGGCCGACCTCGTCGCCGTCCCCGGGAACCCGCTCACCGACATCCGGCAGATGACGCAGGTCCACTTCGTGATGAAGGGAGGCACGGTCCACAAGCAGCCAGGATCGACCCCGGTCTCGACGAGCGCCTCGCGCCCCTGAGCGGCCTCACCTCGCCGTGTTGGCCGCCAGCCGCGAGCCGCCAGCCGCGAGCCGCGAGCCGCAAGCCGCGAGCCGCAAGCCGCAAGCCGAGTCAGTCCGCCGGGGACATGCGTCGAACCTCGGCGGCGCTGGCCGCGGCGAGGGCCCG
>CAYLZN010000266.1:0-7904 GCA_964387935.1 uncultured Vicinamibacteraceae bacterium
GCCGTCCGCGCCGACAAGCGGTTCCCGCTTCCGTCGCCGGAGATCGAACGGCGTGTGGGCGCGCGCGTGCAGGAGGCCACCGGCTGGCGCGTGGACCTCGAGCACCCGGCGAGGGTCGTCGAGATCGACCTCGTTCCCGGGGCCGCGTATGTTGCGGTCGAACGCACGCGCGGGCTCGGCGGCCTGCCGGTGGGGGTCAGCGGGCGCGTGGCCTGCCTGCTGTCGGGAGGAATCGATTCGCCGGTTGCCGCGTTCCGGCTCATGCGACGCGGCTGTCGCGTGGTCTTCGTGCACTTCCACAGCTATCCGATCACGTCGCCGGCCTCGCAGGACAAGGCCAGGGCCCTCGTGGCGCGGCTCACGACCTACCAGTTGCGGTCACGACTGGTCCTGGTGCCGTTCGGCGATACGCAGCGGCGAGTGGTCATCGCCTGCCCTCCGTCCCTCCGCGTGGTCGTCTACCGGCGGTTCATGCTGAGGATGGCCGAGCGGCTCGCCCACAGGTTCGCCGCACGCGCGCTCGTGACGGGCGAGGTCATCGGGCAGGTGGCCTCGCAGACCCTGGAGAACGTGGCGGTGATCGACCAGGCCGCGGCCATGCCCGTCCTTCGTCCGCTCGTGGGCCTCGACAAGACAGATATCACGGAGGAGGCGCGCGCCCTCGGCACGCTGCCCGTGTCGATCCTCCCGGATGAGGATTGCTGCCAGGTGTTCACACCGAGGCACCCGGCCATCAATGCCGCGTTCGCCGACGTCGCCCGGGTCGAGGATGGGCTGCCGGTGGAGGAACTGGTGCGTGCCGCCGTGGCACGCGCCGAGTCGGAGACCTACGTGTTCACACCCAGGGGCGGCCCCGGCGCGGTCCTGGCGTCGGACGGCGGGTAGAGCCGGCCGCGCAGGTAGTCGCGGAGCGCGGCGTCCGTGCTGGGAAAGGCGAGCCTGTCCCACGGGATCTCGGTGGCGGAGAACCATCGCGCGTCGAGACTCTCGTCATCACACTGCAACTGCCCGCCCAGGCACCAGGCCGCGTAGACGATGATGATCGGGGTGCGGCCGGCGTAGGAGTAGAGGTCGATCAGCCCCACGAGGCGCACGTCGAGGCCGCACTCTTCGCGCGCTTCACGGAGCGCGGCACCTTCGAGCGTTTCTCCGCGATCCACGTAGCCGCCCGGGAAGACCCATCGGCCCAGTCCGGGTTCGATGGCCCGCTGCACGAGCACGATGCGCGCGGAATCGTCGCGGATGATGGTGCCCACGGCCACTTTGGGATCGAGGTAGTGGACGTGCTGGCATCCCGAGCACACGAGGCGGCGAGGATCCCCGGGCTTGAGCTGGCGCGAGCGAAGGGGGCTCCCGCAGCGTGGGCAGAAGCGGAAGTCTCGCTCGTGAGAGGACATCGGCGTTTTTGGCCAGACCACCGGTGGCGACGGAAGACCTGAGTATAATCGACGGTCATGGCCATCCTGAAGGTGGCGCGCATGGGCCACCCGGTGCTGAGACAGCGCGCGCGCCCACTGACGACCACGGAAGTCCGCGAAGCCGGCGTGCAGCGGTTCATCGACGACATGATGGAGACGATGCACGAGTACTCGGGGATCGGGCTCGCGGCGCCGCAGGTGCACGAAAGCCTGCGCGTCTTCGTGGCCGGGCTCGAAGACGAGGCCGGGCAGCTCCGCGTCGTGCCGTTCATCAATCCGGAGATCACGCCCGGCGGCGACCGCATCGACGAGGACTGGGAGGGGTGCCTGTCGATCCCCGACATCCGCGGGCGCGTGCCGCGTCACCACGAAATCGTCGTCCGGTCACTCGATCGTCGCGGCAAGCCCCAGGAGATGGTGCTCGAGGGCTTCGCGGCACGGGTCGTCCAGCACGAAACCGACCACCTGGACGGCATCCTGTTCCTCGACCGGATGCGGTCCCTGGACACCCTGACGTTCATGGAAGAGTTCGGCCGCTACTGGTCGCGCGATTCCGACGACTGAGGCATGCAGGTGTCCGCGCTCTCGACGGGCCCGGCCGCCGTGACGCTGCGCAACGCGCCGTTGCAGCCGTTCGCTGGCGCGATCGCCGCCGCGCGCACGTGCTACGCGCCGCGCGTCATCGGCACGCACGAGGTGAATGAACGGCAGCGGGACAGCATCGGCAAGCTGACGTACGACGGCGGGCATCACACCGTCTATCAGCACGCGCATTTCGAGTTCGGACTCGAGAACATCTCGCGGCAGCTCGTCTGGTCGTTCCTCCACAGCTACCCGTTCTACAACTCGGAGCAGCAGAGTCAGCGCTACGTGAAGCTGAACGAGCCGAGAGCCTTCGTTCCGCCGCTGGCCGGCGAGGCGCTGGCCGTGTACGAGGAGGCGATCGTCGAGGCCTGGGCCTCGTATGGCCGCCTGGCGGTGCTGCTCAAGGACGACACGTTTCGCATCCTCAAGGATCTGCGCTACGTCACGCCGAGGGTGAGCGCCGAGCGCCTGAAGACCATCGAACGGGAGGCGGAGAAGAAGGCCATCGAAACGGCGCGCTACGTGATCCCGCTCGCGGCCTTCACCGCGATGGTCCACACGGTCTCGGGGATCACCCTGTATCGGCTGTGGCGCATGGCCGAGTCGGGGGATGCGCCGTGGGAAGCCCGCCGGACCGTCCGAGCGATGGTGGATGCCGTCCGGGGGCACGACCCCGACTTCTTCGACAAGGTCGGCGAGGGACCGCTGCCGGCCGGTGAACTGCCCGAGGCCTCGATCCCGCGCACGCGCGCCGACGGCGACGCATTCGCCCGCGAGTTCGACGACAGGCTCGACGGGCGCGTCGCCCGCCTGATCGATGCGTCTCCCGGGGCGGAGGAGGTCGTGGCCGACGCCGTGCGCGCCGCCTTCGGGGTGTGCCGCGACGAGCTGCCGACCGACGAGGCCCTCGAACGGCTGCTGAACCCGGCGCTCAATCGCTATCGCCTCGAGTCGTTGAACCTGTCGTATCACTCGCCCCTGATGCGAGCGCTGAGCCACGCGACCTATACGTTCGCGAAGCGCCTCAGTCACACGGCGGACTCGCAGGACCAGCGGCACCGCATGGTGCCGGCGTCGCGGCCGATGCTGACGCTGGCCGACACCCGGAAGCCGGACTACGTGACGCCGCGGCTGATTGCGGCCAACGCCGAGGCGCGAGTGGAGTACGACGCCGCGATGCGACGAGCCTGGGCGGCGAAGAACCGGTTGCGCGCGCTCGGGGTGCCCACGGAGTTCGCGATCTACGTGCTGCCGAACGCGAAGGTGGTGCGGTTTGTCGAATCGGGGCCTCTCATCGCGCTCGTGCACAAATGGACGATGCGCACCTGCTTCAACGCGCAGGAGGAGATCTACCAGGCGTCGCTCGAAGAGATCGCGGAGGTGCAGGCGCGGCACCCGCGGCTGGCCCGGCACCTGGGCCCGCCGTGTGTCGTCCGCAACGGGCTGGTGTCGCCGCGCTGCACGGAGGGCACGCACTTCTGCGGGGTACCTGTGTGGCGAGACTGGCCACAGGTGGAGCGGCGTTTGTGAGGGCCCCGGCCTGTTTGCGCGGTAAAGCAGGATTTCGGGTCTGGAAGTCCTTTTTTGGCCGGCGCTGACCGAACGTTCAGTTTGTGCTTGACACCTTGTGAAGAGTTTCACATAATACGTCGCATATAGGGATTCCGGACGCACCAGCAATCAATCCCATCAAGCCGAGTCCACGGTGACCTCCCGCGGGTTCGGCCCGACAGGCCCCGATTCAAGTCCCCGCCTGACGGTCATTCATAACCGCAATTCATACCCACAGATTCTCGCCGGAATCCCCTATTCTCCGCCGGCGTCCGGCTCGGGCCTTGGGCCCTGCGCCCTGAGCCTTGGGCCCTGAGCCTTGGGCCTTGTGCCTTGTGCCCGGTGCCTGATGCCCGGTCTACAATCATCCAGTGCGTGTATCCCTGGTGTTTGCCCACGATCCCGGGCCGTGGACCGGACGCGGGTCGAACACCTGGCTGATCGACGGCCGTGAGCCGACCCTGATCGACACGGGCTCGGGGCGCCCTGAGCACCTTGCCGAACTGGCCGGGAGGCTCGAGCCTGCCTCGGACCATGGCCCCCACCTGGCCCGGGTGCTCGTCACGCATGCCCATACGGACCATGCCGGCGGCGCGTCGGCCCTCGCCGCGCGCTGGCCCGGCTGCCGGTTTGCGAAGTTCCCCTGGCCCGAGCGCGACCCGCGCTATCCGGTCGTGTGGAAGGCCCTCGCCGCCGACGAGACCGTGACTGCCGGCGATTCCGTGCTCCAGGTCGTGCACACCCCGGGGCATTCGCCAGACCACGTCTGCTTCTTCGAACCCAGGAGCGGGACCCTCTTCGGGGGTGATCTCGTGATGAACGGCGGAACCGTGGTCATCCCGGCGTCGCACGGGGGCAGCCTCTCGCAGTATCTGCGCTCGCTGCAGCGAGTGCTGGAACTGAACCCCCGGCGCATTCTGCCGGGCCACGGGCCGGCCATCGAACAGCCGGCGTCGCTGCTGCGGGCCTACCTCGCGCACCGTCTTGCGAGGGAGCGCCAGATCGTCGACGCGTTGCGCTCGCGAGCGATGACCGTGCCGGAACTCGTCGCCGTCGTGTATGCCGGTCTCCAGCCGGACCTCACCGGTGCCGCGGCCGAAAGCGTGCTGGCGCACCTCGCGAAGCTTGGCGAAGAGGGCCGGGCCCGGCCGGAGTGCGCGCCCGACGGGCAGGAGGCGCTGGCCGTGCGATGGACCGCGTCGTGAATGTGGGGAGCCGTGCGATGGCAGGGCTCATGCGCCGCTTCGATCTGCCAGGTCACGGCACGACCGTTCGCACCGAGATCCTCGCGGGACTCACGACCTTCCTGGCGACGGCCTACATCATCTTCGTGCAGCCGACGGTGCTGTCAGCGGCAGGGATGGACTTCGGCGCGGTGATGACCGCCACCTGCCTGGCGAGCGCGATCGCGACCCTGCTCATGGCGTGGCTGGCGAACTACCCGATCGCCGTCGCCCCGGCGATGGGACACAATTTCTTCTTCGCCTACACCCTGGTGCTCGGGATGGGCGTGCCGTGGCCGACGGCGCTCGGCGCGGTGGCCATTGCCGGCCTCCTGTTCGTGGCGACCGCCGGGATCGGTCTGCGCGAGCGACTGATCGCCGTGTTGCCGCGGTCGCTCCAGCACGCCATTGCCGCGGGGATCGGGCTGCTCGTGGCGATGATCGGGCTGCAATGGTCTGGCCTCATTGTCGGGGCGCCGGGCACGCTGGTGCGGCTCGGTGACCTGCACGCGCCGCCCGTGCTGCTGTCGCTCTTCGGGCTGGCGGTGACGGGTATCCTCGTGTCGCGACGCCTGCGGGGAGCGCTGCTGTGGGGCATGGGCCTCACGGCTGCGGTCGGAATCGCCGCCGGCCTGATCCGCTTTCACGGGGTCGTGAGCGCGCCCCCGTCGATCGCCCCGACGCTGTTCGCCCTCGACCTCCGGGCAGCCCTGGCGCCCGCGATGCTGCCGGCAGTGATCGTGTTCTTCTTCCTGGCGCTCTTCGACTCCATCGGCACGCTCGTTGGCGTGGCGGGGCGCGCGGGCCTGCTCGAGGGTGGACGCCTGCCACGCGCCCGCCAGGCCCTGATGGCCGATGCGGTCGGTACGGTGGCTGGTGCCATGCTCGGGACGTCCACGGTCACCGCGTACATCGAGAGTGCCACGGGCGTGGCTGAAGGGGGCCGGACCGGTCTCGCGAGCCTCGTGACGGCGGCGTGTTTTCTCCTGTCGCTGGCGTTTGCGCCGCTGGTGCGCACCATTGGGGGTGGGTACGAGGCGGGCGGCGGTGTGACGCTCTATCCCGTCGTGGCGCCGGCCCTGCTCGTGGTGGGCGTGCTGATGATGCAGGAAGTCCGCCAGGTGGACTGGGACGACCCCACCAACGCCATTCCGGCGTTCCTCACCCTCGTCGTCATGCCCCTGACGCTCAGCATCACGGAGGGCATCGCCTTCGGGTTCGTGGCCATCTCGGTGCTGAAGCTCGCCACGGGACGCGGGCGCGAGGTGCACTGGCTGATCTACGTGTTCGCCGCGCTGTTCGTCGGGCGCTACGCGTGGCTGTCGTAGCGCGGCCCAGTCCAGCCACGCGGGCTGAAAAGTGTTGAAACACGTATCGGGCGCGTGCTATACCGGGTCCGTGGGAGACGTCCTGAGGCAGCGGATCCGCCAGACCCGGTTCGACAGCCCTGCGCAGGAGGCGATGTTGAACCTGCTCGTCGCCGCCGGTCACGTCCGCCAGCTCGTCGACGAGACCTGTGCCCAGTTCGAGATCACCGGCGGCCAGTACAACGCGTTGCGCATCCTGCGCGGCGCGCACCCGAAAGGCTACCCACGCTGCGAGATCGCCGCACGGATGGTGGAGCATGCGCCCGACGTGACCCGGCTGATCGATCGCCTCGAGCGGCGGGGGCTGGTCGAGCGGTCGCGCGTGCCCGAGGATCGCCGTCTGTCGATCACGCGCATCACGCGTGCCGGACTGGACCTGCTGAAACGCGTCGACCCGCAGGTGCACGACATCCAGCGGCGGTTCGCGGCGAAGCTGTCGGCGCGCGAACTGCGCGAGCTGTCGCGCATCTGCGAAGCGACGTATGCGGAGGGATAGTGCGACCGGGCCTGAAAGGCCCGGTCCTCCGAAGACAGGGACCGGTCAACACAGGCCCGGTCCTCCGAAGACGGGAACCGGGGGACGAAGGCCCGGTCCTCCGAAGACAGGGAACCGGGGGGCGCCATGAATCGCGTCATCGATTTCATCGAACTGCACCGGGATCGCTACCTCGACGAGCTCAAGACCTGGCTCGGCATTCCCAGCGTGAGCGCGCTGTCGGAACATGCCGGAGACGTCAGGCGGGCGGCCGACTGGTGTGTCGACCATCTGCAAGCCATCGGCATGCACCACGTGAGGCTCATCGACACGCCGGGCAATCCCATCGTCTACGCGGACTGGCTGGAGGCCGGCGATGCGCCCACGGTGCTCTTCTACGGGCACTACGACGTGCAGCCCGTGGATCCGCTGAACCTGTGGAACAGCCCGCCCTTCGAGGCCACGGTGCGCGACGGCGAACTGTTCGCGCGCGGGGCCTCGGATGACAAAGGCCAGATCTTCATGCACTTCAAGGCGATCGAGGCGCACCTGAAGCAGAACGGGCGCCTCCCGATCAACTTCAAGATCATCCTGGAGGGCGAAGAGGAGGTCGGGAGCAAGAACCTCGACCCGTTCGTCGCGCAGGAGAAGGACCTGCTCAAGGCCGACGTCGTCCTGATCTCGGACACCTCGATGTTCGATCGGGGCGTGCCGTCGCTCTGCTACGGCCTGCGCGGCCTGGCGTATTTCCAGATCGACGTGCGCGGCACCACGACGGACCTGCACTCGGGGAGCTACGGCGGTGGAGTGGCCAACCCGGCCATCGTGCTGGCGCAGATGCTGGCACAGATGAAGGATCGGAGCGGCCGCGTGAAGATTCCTGGATTCTATGACGCCGTGCGGCCGCTCACCGACGCCGAGCGCGCGGAATACAAGAAGCTCCCGTTCAACGAGAGGCGCTTCGCCAAGGAGATCGGCGCACCGAAGCTGTACGGCGAGGCCGGGTATTCGACGCTGGAGCGCATCACCGGCCGACCCACGTTCGAGGTGAACGGGCTCCTGTCCGGCTTCACCGGCGAAGGCGCCAAGACCGTGCTGCCAGCCGTTGCCATGGCGAAGGTGAGCATGCGGCTCGTGCCCGACCAGGATCCGGACAGGATCGGCGAACTCTTCAAGGCGTATGTGGAGGAGATCACCCCGAGAACCGTGCAGGTCGAGGTCAAGGCGATGCACGGGGGCTGGCCGTGGATGGCATCGCTCGACAATCCGTTCGTCCAGGCGGCCG
>CAYLZN010000266.1:7914-8197 GCA_964387935.1 uncultured Vicinamibacteraceae bacterium
GCCGGCCGGGCGATCGAGAAGGGCTTCGGCCAGGCGCCGGTCTTCACGCGCGAGGGCGGGTCGATTCCGGTGGTGGCCACGTTCCAGCGGGTGCTCGGCATTCCCAGCGTGCTCTTTGGAGTGGGTTTGCCGGACGACCGGATTCACGCTCCGAACGAGAAGCTGGACCTAGCGAACTTCTACAGCGGCATCATCTCGTCGGCGTTCCTGTACGAGGAGTTCGCGAAGTAGCGGGGTGGGGTCAGGTCTTTACTTTTAGCGTTTTTGGGCGAGCGCCCCAAAA
>CAYLZN010000267.1:0-5981 GCA_964387935.1 uncultured Vicinamibacteraceae bacterium
AACCGGCCCTCGAGGGCCAGCGGCGAGCCGGCCTCCCGCAGCCGCGCCGCGTTGCCGGGTGACACCCAGTCGGCGGACAGCGTGTCGGGCAGCGGCTCGATCGGGAGGGGAATGCTGCAGGAGCCGCAGTGACGATCGCGCTGGTACTGGAAGGCGGCGAAATCCTGCCGCCACCACCCCTTCTCGAGTGCGATCCCACCGGGCCCGTCGAAGAGCCCGTCGAGCGTCGCGGCCACTTCACAGAAGAACGCTCCTCGGTCCGAGATGAGCGGCGACCAGTGCCGTGGCAGCCAGCAGCGCTCGATCAGGCGCTGACGCGTCAGCGGGTCCGGCACCACCTCGTCGCTGGCGATCAGCAGGGGCTGGTGGAAGCCAGGACCCCGGTGATCGTTGTAGGCCACGATCGAGAAGGTATCGTCGATGAGTGCCCGGTAGCGCTCGAATCGCGGCCCTCCGCACGTCCAGAGGGCCAGCTGTCTCCGTGGGAAGTACCGCGCGAACAACGCGCAGACCGCGGCGAACTCCGGGTGCAGCGTCGGTTCTCCCCCAAAGCACCCGACGCCCTTCTTCCATCCCTGCAGCGACTGCAGAGCCCGCTCGATGCGTTCGAGCGACATGAACGAGGGCCGGCGCACGTGGGGCACGCCCGCCGTGCAGTGGGCGCACCGCAGCCGACACGCGTTGGTCACCTCGATCAGGATCGACCAGGCGTGCGCCACCGGCCGCATCGGCGCCCCTACTTCCCCCTGAGCCGGGCCACCGGCCCATCCACGCCGGGGGGCGGCTGCTCGTGCGCGAACTGGTCATCGTCGCCCAGTTCGCGTTTCAGGCGCACGAGTTCCTTCGTGAGCTGCGCCGTGATCGCCTCGTGCCCGGGCTGCCCGTACAGGTTGTGGAGCTCCTGCGGATCGTGGACCAGGTCGAACAGCTCCCATTCGTCCGACTTCCAGTAGGCGATCAGCTTGTGCGTGCGCGTCCGCACGCCGTAGTGCGCGCGCGTGTCGTGGTCCCCGGGGTCGTGGTAGTAGCGGTAGTACATCGACGTCCGCCAGTCCGCGGGCGTGGCCCCCCGGAACACCGGCAGCAGGCTGCGCCCCTGCATGTCCGCGGGGACGGGAAGGCCCGCCGCGTCGAGGAACGTCGGTGCGAAGTCCACGTTGAGCGCCATCGCATCGTTGCGGCCGCCCGGCGCGATGGCCGCCGGCCACCGTACCAGGAAGGGCATCCGCAGGCTCTCCTCGTACATGAACCGCTTGTCGTAGAGCCCGTGATCGCCGAGGAAGAACCCCTGGTCGCTCGTGTAGATCACGAGGGTGTTGCGTGCGAGTCCCGCCGTCTCGAGGAAGTCGAGCAGTCGTCCCATGCTGTCGTCGATCGACTGTACCGTGGCGAGGTAGTCCTGCAGGTAGCGCTGGTACTTCCAGCGGACCAGGGCCTCGCCCGTCAGCTCGACCTCGCGCCCGTCCCGGACGACGTTCACCGATTGCGTCCTGGTGGCCAGCCACGTGCGCCGGCTCGCCTCGTCCATGCCCTCCGGCGGCGTGAGCTTCAGATCGCGTCGCGTGAGGTCGTCGGCGACGCGTTGCTCGTTCTGGCGCAGGGCGCTGGCGCGCGTCGCGTAGTCGTCCCACAACGTGGCAGGCTCGGGGATCCATCGATCCGCGAACTGCGCCCGGTGTCGTTCGTCGGGCTGCCACGGGCGGTGCGGCGCCTTGTGATGGAGCATCAGGAAGAACGGCCGGTCGGCAGGCCGTGCCTTGATCGCGTCGATGGCCAGGTCCGTGACGACGTCGCTCACGTAGCGGCCGGTGTATTGCCGCTCGCCGTCGGCCGTGTAGAGGACGGGGTCGAAGTACGCGCCCTGGCCGGGCAGGATCTCCCAGCGATCGAATCCCTGCGGGTCGCTCCCGAGATGCCACTTGCCGATCATCACCGTGTGATAGCCGCCCGCCTGGAGCAGGCGCGCGACGGTCTGGCGCGAGCTGTCGAACCGGTTGAATACGGGGACGCCGTTGCGATGCGCGTATTGCCCCGTCAGGATCGCGGCCCGGCTCGGCGTGCAAATGGAGTTGGTGACGAACGTGTTCGTCATCACCAGGCCCTCTTGGGCCAGTCGATCGATGTTCGGCGTCGTGTTCACGCGCGATCCGTACGCGCCGATCGCGTGCGCCGCGTGATCGTCGGCCATGACGAAGACGATGTTCGGGCGGTCTGCGGCGGCAGCGACCACCGGGAGGAAGGCGGCGAGCAGGGCGAGGCGAAGGTGCGTCACGGTGGAGGAATTGTAATCTCGGTCATCGGTTCCCGGTGCTTGTCATCGGTCGGCTGGTGACCTGTAACCGGCGGGGCCTTCGGGCGTATTGTCTGTGAGAAGCATGGAGCCCACGGCGTTTCAGGAGCTGTACGAAGCCCACGCGGCGAAGGTCCATGGGCTGGCCCGTTACCTGACTGGTGACGAGGCCGCGGCGGCCGACATCACGGCGGAGACATTCCTGCGGGCCTGGGCCGGACGTGACCGCATTCGCGCGCCGACGGCCCGTGCCTGGCTGCTGGCGATTGCGAGAAACCTCGCACGCGACGAGCGTCGCCGCACTCGCCGCTGGCCTGGCGGTGAGGTGCCCGACATGCCCGTGGCCCCTCGTGCGGAGGCCGCGATCGAGCTCGAGCGTGTGCTCGAGGTCATGAACGACCTGCCACTCACGTATCGCGAGCCGCTGGCCATGGTGGCCATCGGGCTCGACCACGACGAGATCGCCGCGTTGCTCGGGCTCAGTCGTGGAGCCGTCAAGGTGCGCGTCTTTCGCGCGCGTCAACAACTGGCCGCACGGCTTGCGGCCGTGAGGAATGACTCATGACCGTGCCCCGTCTGACCGACGCCGTCTGGAACGATCTCGCCACGCTCTACGCCGCAGGGGAGGCATCGGCCGAGACCCGTGCACTGGTCGAGGCGCATGCGCGCGAGGATCGCGCATTCGCGGCGCACTTGCGCACGGCCGGCGCGGCACCGCCGCTGCCCGAGCCGCCAGCCCCGGATGCCTCGCTCGAAACCGTACGTCGCGTGCGCGAGTTCCTGCGGCTGCGCACGCTCTTCTTCGCGGGAGCCGTGTTGTTCACGCTGCTCCCGCTCACGTTCGTGTTCCGCAACGGACAGGTGACGTTCCTGCTGCTGCACGAGCCGGCCCTGCGCAACTCGTTCTGGTCGATTGCCGTGGCCTCCTGGATAGCATGGTGGCTGATGAACCGAAAGGTGACGCAGGCGGGGCTGTAGGAGATCAGTTTTCAGTTTTCAGTTTCCAGTTTCCAGTTTCGGGCGCCGGAACCAGGCGGCGCGCGGCGGCCTCGCTGTGACCTCCCCTGTCACACCATGCGCGGATGCTGGACTTGGCGCACGGGTGAAGGGCGTACGGCGTACGACGTACGGCGTACGGCGGCGTACGGCCAGGGGCGGGGGGCGATGGAGCACCAAGACCTCTGGGCACGAGGCACCACCGCACTGGGCACTTGGCACTGGGCACTCAGCACCATTCGATCATGATCCGCCACCTTCCTTCAGAACTCTGGGCCTTCGACGCGGAGTGGATCCCCGACGTCTCGTCCGGCCGCCGCGTCTACGACCTCCCCGCCGAGGCCGACGACCGCGAGGTGCTCGACGAGATGTGGGAACGCGGCGGCGCGTGCGATGACAACCCGCGGCCGTTCCTGAAAACCGTGCTCTGCCGCGTCGTCTCCATCGCGGCGGTCATTCGGAAGCAGGCGCCGGACGGCTCCGTCTCGCTCCTGCTCCACGCGCTGCCTCAGCCGGGTGACGAACACCTGGGCGAAGCAGACCTCATCGGGCGTTTCCTCGAGGCCGTCGGCCGTGCGAAGCCGCAACTGGTGGGATTCAACTCCCGGTCCGCGGACCTCGTCATCCTCGTGCAGCGCGCGCTCGCGCATCGGTTGACGCTGCCCGAGTTCTGCCGGCGTCCGCCGAAGCCGTGGGAAGGCATGGACTACTTCGCGCGCGGGAGCGACGCGCACCTCGACCTCAAGGAGGAGTTCGGCGGCTGGGGCAAGGCCACGCCGAGCCTGCACGAGCTGGCCACGGTCTGCCGGATCCCGGGCAAGATCGGCCTCGATGCACACTCGGTCGTCGATCTCTGGCTCGCCGGCGACGTCCGCCGCATTGTCCAGTACAACGAGTGCGACGCGCTCTCGACCTACCTGCTGTGGCTGCGCGCAGCGCTGCTGACGGGCCACCTGAGCCCGGAGCAGCACGCGCGCGAGGAGCGACAGCTGGAGGAACTCCTGGCGGCGCGAGCGACGCTCCCGGGGCATGAGCACCTGCGCGCGTACCTCGACGCGTGGCTCGAGCTGAACCGCGGTGACGACGCACCGGACTCCTGAGCCGGCGCAGGTCGCATGACGCTCCGGTGAGCGCCTAACTAATGTCGCCCTGATATCGGACCTTCAACCGAATCTCGATATCTTGGAACCCGGTAAAGACCAAAGTGTGCTTGGCGACATTCTTGCTGAACCGTGATGGAGGGCTCACGCGTGAGCCCGTGGTCCTTGCTTGAGACCGGGAGGTCTCATATGAAGCTCGGAAGAGTATTCGTGGCAGCCGTGGCTCTCGGTCTGCTCAGCACACCCGCTCTTGCTTCCCCAGTCCTGATCGATGACTTCGAGCTTCCCGAGATACTTGGAGCGGGCACCGGCGTCGCGCCAGGCTACGAGTACAGGTCGAACGGTGATTCCGGTTGGGGATGGACTGGCGGCGGTGGCAACGTCGTCCACTATGAGGTCCCGCTGTATCAGGCAGGTGGCACCTTGCAGACTGTGCAGGGCGGTGACCAGGCCGTGCAGCTCGAGGTCACTGGCACCTTCATTCAGCGCTCCATCACCACCGTGGCGGGGCAACAGTACAACCTCCTGTTCTACTTGGCCTCATTCGTTGAGCCCGGACAGGTGACGGCGACCAGCAGGCTTGGCGTGGGCATCGATGGTTCGCCGCTTTCCTTGTTCAACGGGACGGCAGCGTGGACACTGCATTCGCTGCCTTTTATCGCAACCGGAGCTTCGACGCTGATCCGCTTCGAGAACCTTGACCTGGTTCCCAATCCGCCTTGGACGTATCCCCACCTCGACACGATTTCTTATGAGGCAGTCCCCGAGCCGTCTCATGCAGTCCCCGAACCGGCTTCGCTCGGTCTGCTTGGAATCGGTCTCGTCGCACTCGCGTCACGTCGTCGTACCGCCCTTCGCCGCTGAGAACCGAGCAGCCGGTCTCGCGCCTGTGCGCGTCGTTCTCCGCATGAGAGGTAGACCTCCACGAGGGGTTCTGGTCCGTGTCGGCGTCATCACAGCAGAAGACGCGCTCGCGTTCGTCGCCGGGTCCAGGTTCAGCGGGAGTATGCGGCGATCCGACGCTGCACCGACGCTGCCGGTTGACTGGAACACTCAGCCTGGCCCATAGTCGTCGCACACCAAGGAGCGCCCCCATGACCCGATTCGGCCGTGCCGGTCTGTGGATTTGTGTGTTGGGCGTCGCCGGTTGCGCGCAGCAGCCCCCGCCGTCCCCTGCCGAGCCACCGGACCCTCGCCCGGCGGCTGAAGCGGCGATCGGCGCGGCCGTGAAGGACTGGCTGGCCGCGGCGCAGGCGAAAGACGTCGACAGGTTCGTCTCCTACTACGCCGACGATGCGGTGCTGCTGATGGAGGGGATGCCGGACGTCAGCGGCAAGGCGGCCCTGCGCGAAGCGGTGACCGGCATGATGCAGGATCCGAACTTCGCGCTGTCGTTCACCGCCGACACCATCGAGGTCGCGCGGTCCGGCGACCTCGCCTTCGAGCACGGCAGCTACACGATGACGATGAGCGACTCGCAGAAGAGGCCCGCAACGCAGAAGGGGCACTACATCGTCGTGTGGCAGAAGCAGGCTGACGGTGCGTGGAAGGTCGTGCGGGACGGCGCGACGATCAGCGCAAGCGCGCACGTTGCC
>CAYLZN010000267.1:5991-8132 GCA_964387935.1 uncultured Vicinamibacteraceae bacterium
CCGGCGGCGCCCGCGGTGCAATAGGCAGCGTGGTGCCAGTCCGGACCCAGTCGGCCACGATGGCGCGGGCGTTGTGCACCTTGTCCGCCACCGAGACGAGAAGGGCTCGCGTCACGGGCGCTTGGGGTCGATGTCGGCGTCGGAGCACTCCGCCACGACGTCCGCGACTGTGTCTCCGAACAAGTGCCGGAGACGGTCGAGCGTGGGCTTGCCGACCTGATCCTCGACCGCGCCGTGCGGGAGCGCGGCCATCGCCGCGTCTTCGTCGCCGCCGGCATCGATGACGATCGACGCGACGCCGAGGAGGTGCGAGACATAGGGGTGCATGGCTGCCCCGCGTGGAGGTCTGCCGCGAAGCTCGAGGCGGCGGAGAATCGGGCGCCGAGTCAGCTCATCGTTGCCCCTGGATCAGCCACGGCTTGCGCTGTCGTGCGGACGTGTCAAGCGAACAGCTGGCCTGGAGCAGGGTGTCCGAGCCGACGGAATCTGCCTTCGATTTCTTGGCAGAGTCCCAGGTACAGGCGGGCAAGCGGGCGCGAGTACTTCGACACGAAGCTGGCATGTGGCCCGACGCTTTCGACAGCACTTGCAATCGCAGCCGCATTGGGAATCACGGCCTCAAAGGCCTCAGGCACTCCACCCAGGTGCCCGGCGCGCTTGTGGACAAGGGAGATGATGTGTCGATGACGTTCGACCTGTGTACGGAAGAGTGTCCACAGCGTCCCCAGCGGCGGGCACTTCATGCCCTTCTTGGCGAGCCTCTCCTGTAGCCGAAGTACCCCACGCACGGACAGATGATCTGGGACCGATGGAACGATGTAGCCATCGCACAGCCGCAGCACGAAGCGTACGTGGTGGGTCAGGCTCGGGGGACAGTCGATGATGACGTGGTCGAAATGGCTCTTCAACCACCGCTGAAAAAGGCGGCGATGGCGATCCCAGGCAGCGTCGAACTCCTCTCCCGTCGCGTACCCACGCCGCGCCCTCGCGAGGTTCGTCTGGAACTCGTCGAGCCGAACCGAAGACGGCAGGACCCAGAGGCGTGACTGCGCTTCAGTGACGTTGGATGCGTGGTTGTGAACGAACCCGTCGAACTGGTCGGCCGAAAAATCCAACTCCAACATGTCGCACGACAGGTCGTGCAGGGTAGCCTGGCCTCGCTCAGCCCGCAACAGCCGGGACTCGCCCAGCAGGAGCTCGCTGGCCGTGCATTGGTGATCCGCGTCTATCACGAGCACGCGTCGTCCGCGGGAGGCGAACGCTTCGGCTACGGCAACCGCGTTTGTCGTCTTCGCGACGCCACCCTTCAGGTTGATGAACGGGAAGATCGCCATGGTCTTTGTACCTCTGCAGCCCGTTTCGGCAATCGGCAAGAGGCCTGTGACGCTTGAGCGTGCACCAAGCGCGTTGTCGGTCAGCGACCGTGACCTAGCGCCACGCCTGCTCGGTCCGCTCAACTGCGTCCAGCGCGGTCCTCTGCTAATCGAGCAGTTCCTCGGGCGTCGAGGACAGATCCCAAGGGTTGCAGTGGCAGCTTCGGCTGAGCACCTCTCGACGCGTGGGACCTTCGCGCCCCAGCACGTCTTGAGCGCACACCTCCAGCGACTGACGCCGCGAGCGTCGTCGAGGTGCGCCTGTCCACCGATGGCACGCGGGCGGAGGCGCAGGGCGGCGCGACCTCGCGGGACATCCTCGCAACGACTCAGCTCGCCCCAGGCTTCGTCGGCCATCAGGCGAACAGGCTCGAGCAGGGCCCCCCGACAACGACTACAGCCGGTCCCGCAGCGCCGCCAGAAACGCTCGCAGATCCGCCGGCCCCGACGTGGCTGCCTGGTGCACCCGCGCCAGGTCGAGCCGGTCATAGGTGTGAGCGACGACGTTGCGGAAGCCGGCCGCGCGCACGAGCCGCCCGGCCAGCGCCGCGTCGAGGACGCCCGCCTCACGCAGACGCAGGAATGCGTCCCCGTAACTCGTTGGCGTGCCGAGCGCGAACCTGAGACAGGCCGCTGTGGCCAGGTCGATCACGATCTGCGTCGCCTGCCACAAGTGCAGGACGACTGCGTCGGACGCGTCCGACGCCGGCAGCAGGTCGTCAGCAGTCGCGGGCAGCTTCGCGCGCACCCGCGTGAGATGACGCTCCA
>CAYLZN010000268.1:0-5520 GCA_964387935.1 uncultured Vicinamibacteraceae bacterium
AGGCGTTCGAGCGCGCGGCCTCGCTGGTGCCCGCGGCGACCGGGCCGAAGGGACCGCGCGCCATGCTGGCCGAGGTGGCCGAGGCGGCGGGGCAACCTGCCGTCCGGCGGGCCGCCCTGCTCGAGGCCATCGACGAGCACCACACGGCGCTGGACCTGGCCCGGGCGCTTCAGCAGGCCGCTCGCGACGCCGGTGACGATGCCGCCCTCGGTCGCGCGGCCGCACGTGTCATCGAAGTCGATCCGTTCGATGCGGGGGCGCACAGCGATGTCGGGCGACTGGCCCTTGCCGCCGGACAGCTGGAGGCCGCCCGGCAGTCCTTCCAGCTCGCGCTGCTCGCCGGTCCGGGCGACCTCGTGGCGGCGAACACGGACCTGGCCGAAGCGCTGCTCGCGGCAGGCAGGGACGACGAGGCCAAGCAGGCGGCGGTGGCAGCGCTCGAAATGGCGCCTCGCTTCGCGCGCGCGCAGGACGTGCTCCTGGCGGTGGTCGAACGACCGCGGCGGTGATGATGATGCCGAGGACGCCGAGGCAGCGAATCGTACGGACGGGCGCGCGGGCGGTGGTTGCCGGGATGTGCGCCGTGCTGCTGCTGCTCGCGCCGGGCGGGGCCGGTCGGCCGGCCGACGCGCAGGACCAGCCGGTCGTGGATGGCCAGTTCGCCGGCCTCGAGTGGACCTTCACCCGGATCCGCTATAGCTCGTGGAACACCGACGGTTTCCGGGCCCGCTACTGGAGCGAGCCGTGGGCGATCGACGGCCCGGCGGCCGAGCAGAACCTGTCGCGACGCCTGCGCAGCGTCACCAACATCCAGGTGAACGAGCCGGTGGTCCTCACCCTCGAGGATCCGGACCTGTGGAAGCACCCGTGGATCTACTTCGTCGAGCCCGGCAACCTGCGGCTGACGGAGGCCGAGGTGCCCATCCTGCGCGAGTTCCTGCTTCGGGGAGGGACGGCCACGATGGACGACTTCCACGGCCCCTTCGAATGGAACAACGTGGAGCAGGAGCTGAAGCGCGTCTTCCCGGATCGCGCCATCGTCGAGTTGCCGCCTTCACATCCGGTGTTCTCCTGCTTCTACAAGCTCGATGCGTACCCCCAGATCCCGGGCCTCGGCTCCTTCTTCGCAGGACGCACGTGGGAAAAGGGGGGCTTCACCGCGACGCTGCGGGCAGTGCTGGACGACACCGGTCGCCCGATGGTGCTGATCAACTGGAACACGGACATGGGCGACGGGTGGGAGTGGTCGAACGCCGAGGAGTACCCCGGGTACATCAAGCACACCGCCGAAGCCTACCGCATGATGATCAACGAGATCGTGTACACGCTCACGCACTGACAGGTCTGCACTGATGGATACCCGCACGCAGGAAGCCGCCGTTGCCCTCGTCGAGCGCGTCGCCCAGGGGCGCGAGCGCATTCTCGGCGAGATTCGCAAGGTCATCGTCGGGCAGGATCAGGTGGTCGATCTCGTCCTCATGGCGCTCTTCACCGGCGGGCACTGCCTGATCACCGGCGTGCCGGGGCTGGCCAAGACCCTGCTCATCAAAACGCTGGCCGGCATCCTCGACCTCAGCTTCAAGCGGATCCAGTTCACCCCGGACCTGATGCCGGCCGACATCACCGGCACCGAGATCCTCGACGAACAGGGCGGGGGACGCGCGCTGCGATTCGTCAAGGGGCCCGTGTTCGCGCAGATCGTGCTGGCGGACGAGATCAACCGGACCCCGCCCAAGACGCAGGCGGCCTTGCTCGAGGCGATGCAGGAGCGTCACGTCACCGCCTCCGGGCGGACCTACGAGCTGGAGCCGCCGTTCTTCGTCCTCGCGACGCAGAACCCGATCGAGCTGGAGGGCACCTATCCGTTGCCCGAGGCCCAGCTCGATCGCTTCATGTTCAACATCGTGATGACGTACCTGCCGGAAGACGAGGAAGTGCGTGTCGTTACAGCGACGACGGGGACGGCTCGGCCGATGCCGCAGCAGGTGCTGAACGGTGCCGACATCCTCGAGGTGCAGCAGGCCATCCGTCACGTCATCGTCTCGGAGGATGTCGCGCGGTACGCGGTCCGCCTGGCCGCGGCCTCACGCCCGGGCCAGCCGGGCGTGCCGGACTTCGTCAGCCGCTGGGTCAAATGGGGCGCCGGCCTGCGCGCCAGTCAGGCCCTCATCCTCGGGTCCAAGGCGCGCGCGCTGATGCACAACCGGTATCACGTGTCGGTCGGCGACGTGAAGGCCCTGGCCGCTCCGGTGCTGCGGCACCGGATTGTGACGAACTTCTACGCGGAGTCCGAGCAGATCAACGCGGACCGCCTGGTCGAGCGACTGCTCGACCACGTGCCGGCCCCGCGCAGCGGGATGTAGGCGATGCAGCCCGAGGCTTCCCGTCCCTCGTCCGGCGCCGCGCGATTCCTCGACCCGCTCGTGGTGTCGAGACTGGGCAGCCTCGAGCTCAAGGCCCGGGCCATCGTCGAGGGCTTCATGCTCGGGCTGCACCGGAGCCCGTATCGCGGGTTCTCCGTCGAGTTCGCAGAATACCGCCAGTACATGCCAGGCGACGATCTGTCGTTCGTGGACTGGAAGGTGTACGCCCGCACGGATCGCCACTACGTCAAGCGGTACGAGCAGGAGACGAACCTGCCGTGCTATCTGGTGCTGGACAGCAGCGCCTCGATGGCCTATGGGTCCGGCGGGGTCACCAAGCTCCAGTACGGGCAGTACGCGGCGGCGGCGCTCGCGTGGCTCCTCGTGCAGCAGCGCGACGCGGTCGGCCTGCTCGCGTTCGACGAGGCGATCCGCGCGCACCTTCCGCCCAGTTCGCGTCCCGGGCACCTGCGCGCCCTGCTGGTGGCTCTCGATCGACTTGAGGGCGGTCAGCGGTCCGCCATGGGGCGGCCCCTGCACGACCTCGCCGACATGATCACCAGGCGCGGGCTGGTCGTGGTCCTGTCGGATCTGCTCGACGACCCGGCCGCCGTCATCGACGGCCTGCGCCACGTGCGCTTCCGAGGGATGGAGGTCGTGGTGTTCCACCTCATGGACCACGCCGAGCTGACGTTCCCCTTCGAGCGTGCCATGCGGTTCCGCGATCCGGAAGCCGACACCGAGATCCTCGCGTCGCCGTCGGAAGTGCGCGACGACTACCTTCGAAAGGTGAAGGCCCTCACATCGTCGTACGAACGCGAGCTGCAGACGAGTGGCATCGATTACTGCCTGGTGGACACATCGACCCCGCTCGATCTGATGCTCCTGAAGTACCTGTCGGCCCGCAGGCGGCTGGTCTAGGCACGAGGACGCCAGACGATGCTGGGCCTGTCGTTTCTCTCGCCGTGGTTCCTCCTGGGGCTCGCTGCCGCGGCCGGACCTCTGCTCCTCCACCTGTTCTCGCGCGAGAACGCCCCATTGACCGTCCTGCCGACGGCCAGGTTCGTCATGCGGGTTCCAGTCGAGCAGACCCGCCGGCGTCATCTCCAGGACTTCTGGTTGCTGCTGCTGCGGCTGGCCGCCATCGTCCTGCTCGCGCTGGCCTTCGCGCGCCCGTTCTTCGCGGGACCGGATGCGGCGACGCGACAGGAGATCCAGGTGCTGGCCGTCGATCGATCGTTCAGCATGGCCGGGGAGGCTCGGGAAGCCGAGACGCGCCGGCAGGTCCGGGAGGCCGTCGAGGGCATGCCAGCCGGGGCGCCCGCGGCTCTCGTGGCGTTCGATCAAGAGGCCGTGGTCCTCGTGGCGCCCACCTCCAACCGACGTGCCGTCCTGGAGCAGGCGGACCGGTTGAAGCCAGGCTTCGGTTCGACGAGCCTGGCCTCGGCGCTGCGTGCCGCGATCGACTTGGCACAGGGGCGGCCGGCGAGACTCATCGTCGTTACCGATGGCCAGCAATCCGGGGCCGATGGGGAGGTCTGGCCAGAACTGCCGGCCACTCTCGACGTGGTGTTTCGTACAGTCCCCGCCGCACCGGACAACTTGTCGGTAGACCTCCTCGAGGGCGCCGACGAGGGTGTGGCGGCGCTCGTGCGAAACCACGGGCTGACGGCCACACGCGCACGGGTCCGGTGGATGGTCGATGGACGCGAGGTGACGGCGTCGATGGTGGATCTTCCCGCCGCCGGGGCCCTCGACGTTCGCCTGGAGCGCTCGGTGCCGGACCGCGCGGTGGTGTCGGTGACGGTGGACGACGCCGCGGGATTCGCCGCCGACAACACGCGTCTCCTGGTGACCGACCCACCGCGCACCCTGCCGGTACTGCTCGTGTCCAGCGTCGATGGGCCGCGGGATGCGGGCCTCTACGTGCAGTCTGCCCTGGAGGCCGTCGACACCCGTCAGGGCGCCTTCGAGGTGTCGTCGGTGACGGCCGACGATCCCCGCCTCGGAGGCTCGGAAGCGCTGACCGCGGCGCGCGTGATCGTGCTGGTGGGGACGCGCGGGATGGAACGTCGGGCCCGACTGGCGCTTGCCGCAGCGGTGCGCGACGGACGCGGGCTCCTCGTCGCAGCAGGCCCTTCCGTGGAGCCTGGCGTCGTTCGCGAGATCCTGGGCCTGGAGGGGGCTTTCCTGGCTGACGACCCCGCCGAGGCCGGCACCGAGTCCGTCGCCGTGACCGACGTGCGGCACCCGGTGCTGGCGGCGTTGGGCCCGACGGTGGGCAACCTGGGTCAGGTCCGCGTGGACGAGCGGTGGATTATTCGTGAGCCGGCGGGAGGGACCGCCCTGATGCGGTTCTCGACTGGAGCACCGGCACTGCTGGAGCTCCGCCCCGGGTCCGGACGCGCGCTCCTGCTGGCGACCGATGCCGGCCGACGCTGGAACAGCTGGCCCGTGCATCCCACGTTCCTGCCCCTGGTCGTCGGCGCGGTGCGGTACCTCTCTGGAGAACGCCTGCCGACGAGTCTGGCGCTGGTCGGAGATCCGCACATCGAGGGTGAAGGCACGAAGCCGGGCGTCGTCACCTCCGCGCGGACCGGCGCCAGGATGGCGGTGAACGTCGATCCTCGCGAGAGCCGCGTGGACGCGCTCGGCAGCCACGAGTTGACCGGTCGGCTGCGGCGGGCGGCGCCTGCCGTCCAGGCTGGTCCGTCGGCTGCTGCGATCGAGGGAAGCCAGGAGCTGTGGCGATGGCTGCTCTGGGCCTTGCTGGGGCTGCTGGCTCTGGAAGCGCTCGTGGCGACGCGCCGTCGGCGCAGCGGCCACGACTCGCGCCCGGCCTCGGCCGCCGCGGCCACTGCAGGAGAGGGTGCATGACCACTCCATCACGCCTCCCACGTACCGAGAGCGCGGCGGTGGTGACCGCCGCGGTTGCCGAGGCGCGGCGACGCTGGTTCCTCAGTGTGTGGCTGCGCATCGTCACGCAGACGACCGTGGTGGCCACGGGGATGCTGCTGGCCGCCTGGCTGGCCTGGCGGTTCCTTCCGCTCGGCGCCGGGAGCCTGCCCTGGCTGGGCGCGGGCGTCATCGGTGTGACCGTTGCCTTCGCCGCGTGGCGCGCCGGTCGCTTCCGGCAGCGGCCGACCGACGTGCAGGT
>CAYLZN010000268.1:5530-8131 GCA_964387935.1 uncultured Vicinamibacteraceae bacterium
CGTGCAGGTGGCGCGCTATGTGGAAGAGCGCGCGCCCAACCTCGATGAGGCGCTGGTCAGTGCGACCGAATCCATCACCAAGGCGAACGACTCGCCCATCGTGGGGCTGCTGATCGCGGACGCGGCCGCACGGGTCGGCGCGGTGGACCTGGACACGGTCGTCTCTCGCGCTGACCTTCGGCGCCAGGCCATGCAGGCCGTCGCCGCGGGCGCGGTCCTGATCGCGTCCCTCGTCCTGCTTCGCGAGCCGGTGCTGCAGGGGCTCGAGGTGCTGCGCATGCGCGTGGCGCCGCCGCGGCTGGCCCTGGAGGTGGAGCCCGGGGATGCGGTCGTGCGCGAGGGCACGGAGGTGTCGTTCCGGGCACGCGTCACCGGGCTGCCGGCCAGGGTCCCGCGGGAGGCGCTCACCGTCCGGCTCGATCTGCCTGAGGGCGGGCGTGCCCTGCCGATGCAACTCGAGGGGGAGTGGCAGACCGTGGCGCTCGACCGGGCCGAGCAGAGTTTCACCTACCACGTGTCCGGCCAGGGCCTCACGTCGTCGTCGTTCCGTGTCGAGGTCAGGCCGCGCCCGCGCGTGACCCGGATCGACCTGCACTATCGGTTTCCCTCGTTCTCGGGCCTCGAGCCGCACGTCGATGAGGACAGCGGCGACATCTACGCACCGGCCGGCACCAGGGTTCGCATGGTCGTGCACACCAGCGTGCTGGTCGAGAAGGCGGACGTCGGCCTCGGCAGCGGCGCGAGCGTCTCGCTCGGATCGGCCCCCGGGCAGGCCGCGGAGGGCGAACTGATCGTCTCGCGCGATGACACGTATCGGCTGACGCTGGTTGAAGCGGACGGGGAACGCACGCTCGACGACACCGAGTATTTCGTGCGCACGGTGGACGACCGTCCGCCGGAAGTGCGGATCGTCAGGCCTGCCGGTGACAAGCGTGTGACGAGGCTCGAAGAAGTCGTGATTGAAGCCCGCGCGGATGACGACTTCGGCGTGGACGGGCTGGACCTCGTCTACGCGGCGCGTGGTGGAGCGGAAACGGCCGTGCGCCTCGCAGGCAGGGCCGGTGAATCTGCGACCGGCCGGCACACGCTGTTCCTCGAGGAACTCGACGTGCAGCCCGGGGACTTCGTGAGCTACTACGCACGGGCGCGCGACGTCGGGCGGGGCAAGCGGCCCACGGAAGTCCGGAGCGACATCTTCTTCCTCGAGGTGCGGCCGTTCAACGAGGAGTTCCAGGCCGCGCAGAGTGCCGCGATGATGGGCGCGGGCGGGGGAGCCTTCGACGATCTGGCGGCCCGGCAGAAGGAGCTCATCATCGCGACCTGGAAGATCGAGCGCCGGTCCACGGCGGGGCGCAGCGCCGACGATGTGCGGGCCCTCGCGCGTGCGCAGGGCGAGCTGAAGGCCAAGGCCGAACAACTGGCGGCACGCCTCGTTCCGCAGAACACGTCACGCCGATCGCGCCAGGGCCAGGCACAACAGGAGCCCGCGGCCGCGGCCGCAGACCAGCCGATGCGGCGCGCCGTCGAGGCGATGGGACGCAGCCAGCACGCGCTCGAGGCGCAGAAGCCCGGTGAGGCCATCCCGCACGAAATGGAGGCGCTCAACCAGTTGCTTCGGGCGGATGCCGAGGTCACGCGGCGGCAGGTTGCGCGGCAGCAGTCGGCCGGCGGTGGCGGCGGCGGACGGAGCGGCAACCAGGACCTGTCGTCGCTCTTCGACCGGGAGCTGCAGCGCCAGCAGCAGACGAACTACGAGACGCGGGCCACGACACAGGAGGCGCAGCAGCGCGAGCAGCAGGAATCAGCGGCGCTGGACAGGCTGCGCGAACTGGCGCAGCGACAGGACGAGCTCGGGCGCCGGCAGGCGGAGCTGGCGCGGCGGCGGGCTCAGATGGCCGCTGACGAGGCCCGGCGACAGCTCGAGCGACTCACCCGCGAACAGGAGGACCTGCGGCGCGAGCTCGAGCGCCTCACGGCGGAACTGAGCCAGCAGCAGCAGTCGGGAGGGCAGAGTTCCTCGCGCGGGGGCCAGCAGTCAGGGTCGTTGCAGCAGGCGGCCGACGCGATGCGGCAGGCCGCAAGCGGCCTCAGCGGAGAGCGCCTGAGCGAGGCGGCGCAAGAGGCCCAGCGCGCCGCGGATCGGCTGCGGCAGGCCGAACGCGCCATGACAGGGAGCCTTCCGGACGAGGCCGCACGGCAGGCGGGCGATCTGCAGATGCAGGCTGGGCAGCTCGCTGAGCTCGAGCGTCGCCTGGCGCGGCAGCTGCGCGAGGGCAATGGGCCGAGCGCCGACCAACTGCGTCAGCTGGCCGGGGAACAGGAACGGGCCGCGGAACGCGCCGCCAGCCTGGCCCGGAATGCCAGGGCGGCGGCCGGCAACGACCAGGCATCGCGGGAGCCCCGCAAAGGCGCCGGGCAGGCGGGGCAGGAGGGCGCGCGCGCCTTGGCGGACGGCAGGCTGGAAGCCGACCTCCGCGCGTCCGCCCGATCCCTTCGTGAGCTCGCCGGGCAGGGCAGCGGAGCGGGCCGGGAACAGCCACGACAGGAGGCGGAGCGCGCCGAGGGCATCGCCCGCGCGCTCGAAACCGCGGCGCGCGCGCT
>CAYLZN010000269.1:0-8130 GCA_964387935.1 uncultured Vicinamibacteraceae bacterium
GCAGTCGGCGCTGGATCTCGCCAACGCGATCCTCGCCCGGGCCGGGGGCCTCGTGGGGCTCACCCGCGCCTACGAGGACCAGTTGCGCCAGTTGCCGGGTGTCGGACCGGCTCGAGTGGCGCAGATCTGTGCGGCGGTCGAGCTCGGTCGCCGCACGCTGCTGCCGCGGGAGGACAAGCTGCGCTTCGCCAGCCCGAGGGAGATCGCGGCCTACCTCCTGCCGCAATTCGGCGCGCGCCGCGTGGAACAGTGCGGAACCCTGCTGGTGGACCGACGTGGCGGGCTGATCAAGGTCTCGCTGCTGACGGTGGGGAGCGCCGACGCCAGCCTGGTCCCGCCGGCGGAGATCCTCCGCGAGGCCCTCGTGGCCGCGGCGGCCGGATTCGTGCTGTTTCACAACCACCCGTCCGGAGATCCCACGCCGAGCGACGAGGACAGGCACCTGACGACGCGGATGGCCACCGCCGCGGAGTTGATCGGCGTGACCCTGCTCGATCACCTGATCCTGGCCGACGCGCGGTACTTCAGCTTCCGGGAAATGGGATACTTGCGCGACTGGGGCCCGTTCAGGCCCGAAAGGTAGGGTCGTGGTCCGTCTGCTCTATCTCGACTGCTTCTCCGGGGCCTCTGGCGACATGCTGATTGCCGCCTGCCTCGACGCCGGCCTTCCGCTCGCCGCACTCCGGGAGGCGCTCGGCGGGCTCGCCCTCGAAGGGGTCCGGCTCGAATCGCAGCGCGTGGCGCGTGCTGGCATCCAGGGGACGGCGTTCCGGGTCCTCGACGAGTCGGGAACCGCGGTGGACGCACCGCCCGACGGGCGCGCGCACCACCACGGTCACCCCCACACGCACCGTCACCTCGCAGACATCCTCTCCCTGCTCGAACGCACCCGGCTCTCGACAGGCGCGAAGGTCAGGGCCGAGGCGCTCTTTCGGAGGCTCGCAGAGGCGGAAGCGGCCGTGCACGGGATCCCGGTGGAGCGCGTGCACTTCCACGAAGTCGGGGCCCTCGACTCGATCGTCGACGTCGTCGGCGGCGTGTTCGCGCTCGAGTGGTTTGGCGCCGACCGGATCATCGCGTCGCCGCTGAACACGGGCAGCGGCACCGTCCGCTGCGCGCACGGCCTCATGCCCGTGCCGGCCCCGGCCACAGCCCGGCTCGTGGCCGGCGTGCCGGTCTACGCGGAAGGGCCGCAGGTCGAACTGCTGACCCCGACGGGCGCACTGCTGGTCACGGGCCACGCCGCGGCGTATGGACCGTTGCCGGCCATCCAGATCGACCGTATCGGGTACGGCGCAGGCTCCCGTGAGCTGCCGGATCGGCCGAACCTCCTTCGACTCGTCGTCGGGACCACGCCCGAGGCGGCTTCCGACGCCGTGGGTGACGGCCCCGACGGCGTGTCGCACGAGCGCCTGCTGGTGCTCGAGTGCGAACTCGACGACCTCAATCCGCAGGTGTTCGGTGTGCTCATGACGCGGCTGCTCGACGCCGGGGCACGCGACGTCTACTACACCCCGGTGCAGATGAAGAAGGGCCGGCCGGGCACGCTCGTCACCGTGCTGGCGGCACCGAACCAGCGCGAGGACCTGCTCGACCTGCTCTTTGCCGAGACGACCACCCTCGGGGTCCGAATTCAGGAGGCGGTGCGCGAGGTGCTGGCGCGGGAATCCGTGGAGGTGGCGACCTCGCTCGGCCCCGTGCGCATCAAGCTCGGACGCCGAGGCGGCCGCCTGGTCAACGCCTCGCCGGAGTTCGAGGACTGCGCCCGGCTGGCGCACGCGCACGGCGTGCCGGTCAAGGAGGTCCTCGCCGAGGCCCTGCAGGCCTGGCGCGGCGGGGGCGGCCCCAGGGCTCGTGAGTTACCATGACCCCAGCATGCGCTTCTTCCTGACGACCGCGATCGACTACGTCAACAGCCGCCCGCACCTGGGGACCGCGTACGAGAAGATCACGGCCGACGTGATTGCCCGCTACAAGCGTCACTGCGGGATCGACACCCATTTCCTGATGGGCAACGACGAGCACTCGCAGAACGTCTACAAGCGGGCCAGGGAACTGGGCCTCGAACCGCTCGCGTACTGCGACCAGATGGAGCAGGTCTTCCGCGACGTCTGGGCGCGCCTCGAGGTGTCGTTCGACGACTTCATCCGCACCACGGCCCCGCGGCACAAGGCCGGCGTCCAGTGGCTCGTCCAGCGCTGCCACGAGGCCGGCGATGTGCGCGAAGGCGAGTACGAGGGCTGGTTCTGCGTGTCGTGCGAGGCCTTCAAGCAGGAGAAGGACCTGGTGGACGGCCTGTGCCCCGTCCATCTCACCAGGCCGGACTGGATCCGGGAGAAGAACCACTTCTTCCAGCTCTCCAAGTACCGCGATCGCCTCCTGGCTCATTTCGCCGCCCACCCCAAGTTCCTGCAGCCGGACATCCGTCGGAACGAGATCGTCCGTCTCCTGGAAGGTGGCCTGGACGACATCTCGATCAGCCGGGCCGGACAGCCCTGGGGCATCCCGCTGCCGATCGACCCGCAGAGCGTCGTCTACGTCTGGTTCGACGCGCTGATCAACTACGCGTCTGCCGTCGGCCTGGGGACCGACCCTCAGGAGTTCAGTCGCTGGTGGCCGGCGGACCTGCACGTCATCGGCAAGGACATCACCCGGTTTCACTGCGTGATCTGGCCCGCGATGCTGATGAGCGCCGGGCTGCCGCTGCCGCGCCAGGTGTTCGGGCACGGCTTCGTGCACTTCAAAGGCCAGAAGATGAGCAAGTCGCTGGGCACGGTGGTGGATCCCCTCGAGGCCGTCGAGCGCCTCGGCGCCGATCCGCTTCGCCTGTACCTGGTCAAGGAGATCCCGTACGGCGGCGATGGCGATTTCTCGTGGGAGCGGTTCGAGGAACGCTACAACGTCGACCTGGCCAACAACCTCGGCAACCTCGTCAGCCGCGTGTCGACGATGGCTGAGAAGTATCGCGGGGGACATCTGGCGCCGTCCGCGGCAGGGCCCGGGCGGCTGGCCACAGTGGCCTCGGACGCGGTGGGTGCCTATCGCGAGGCCATGGACCGGTTCGCCCTGCACGAGGGCGCGGCCGCGGCCTTCCGACTCATCGACGCGACCAACGAGTTCATCGCCGAGTCGGAGCCGTGGGTCGTGGCACGACAGGACGCGCAGGCCGAGCGGCTCTCGCAGATCCTCTTCGATTCGGCCGAGGCGGTCCGCATCGCCGCGGTGCTGCTGCTGCCGGTCATGCCCGCGAGCTGCACGGAGATCCTGCGGCGCGTGGGCCAGCCCGGTGCCGCCGCCGACATCCGGTTCGACGCAGACGCGCTCTGGAAGTCCACACTCGTTCGCACCGTGGAGCGAGGCCCGTCGATCTGGCCACGGCTGGAGGACGCGCCCGGCGCGCCCGCCGTGGTCACTGCACCGCGCAAGGAGCCCATCGTGAACCCATCCGAACCGTCCGTTCTCCCGGCGCCCGACGCGCCGCCCGCAGCACCTGTCGCCGCGGCGACCGTCGCCTCGCCGGCTCCGGCCGCCGACACGCGGCTCTCCATCGACGAGTTCATGCGTATCGATCTGCGCACGGCGGTGGTGGCGGCGGCGGAACGCGTGCCGAAGTCGAAGAAGCTGCTGAAGCTCCAGGTGGACCTCGGGACCGAGCAGCGCACGCTCGTCGCGGGAATCGCCGAGGCCTACGAGCCCGAAGCGCTGGTCGGCCGCACGGTGGTGGTCGTCACGAATCTCAAGCCCGCCACTCTCATGGGCATCGAGTCGAACGGCATGGTGCTTGCCGCCAGTCCCGAGGGCGGCAAGCCGGAGCTCGTGGCGTTCGTCACGCCGCCGCCGCCCGGCTCCCGCGTCCGATGATCGACTCGCACTGCCACCTCGCCGACGATGCGTTCGTGCCGGACCTCGAGGCGACGGTGGCGCGGGCCGTGGCGGCCGGTGTCACCGGCGCGCTGTGCATCGTGGACGCGGCCAACCCCGTGGAGCGCTCGCGCGCGGCCGCGCTCGAGGGCCTGTGGGAGGCGGTCCGCTTCGGCGTGGGGATTCACCCCCACCAGGCGGGGCAGTGGGCCGGCCGGACCGACGCGGCGCTCGACACGGTCCGCGCGGCCCTGGCCGAACGGCCCGCCGCGCGGGCCGTCGGTGAAACGGGGCTCGACTTTCACTACGATTTCGCGCCCCGCGACGTCCAGGAGGCGCTGTTCGCCGCGCAGGTGGCCCTGGCGCTCGAGCGGGACCTGCCGGTTGTCGTCCATGCACGCGAGGCCGATGATGCGGCCCTGGCGGTGCTGAGAGAGGCCGGGCAGGGCCGGGTCCGTGGCGTGATGCACTGCTTCACCGGCGACCTCGCGTTCGCGCGGCGCGCGCTCGACCTCGGGTTGCACATCTCGCTGGCCGGCATCGTCACCTTTCCGAAGGCGGACGCGCTGCGGGAGGTGGCGCGCTTCGTGCCGGCGGACCGGCTGCTGGCGGAAACCGACAGTCCCTATCTGGCGCCCGTGCCGCACCGCGGGAACCGGAACGAGCCGGCCTGGGTCACAACAGTGGTCGCGCGTCTCGCGGACGCGCGAGGGCTGGCGGCGCCGGAGCTGACGGCGCAGATGACGGACAACTACCGCCGGCTCTTCAGGCCCTGACCGTGGCTTTCCGTCAGGAACACCTTGATAGTCAACGGCTTGCGCGTTGACACCCGTCACGTCCTATGTTGAGATGAACGCCCGTGAGTGAGACCGTCAAGAACTCGTCGCCGCTCGACCTGCTCCAGCTGTTCGAGCCGGTCCGGTCCGATCTGGAGCGCGTCGAGCAGGAATTCGTCCGGCACGTGCAGTCGCGGGTCCAGCTCATCCCGCAGATCGGGCGGTACATCGCGTCCAGCGGCGGCAAACGTGTGAGGCCGGCGGTGCTGCTGCTGGCCGCGCGGCTGGCCGGCTACGCCGGCGACCGCGCCGTGCTGTTCGGATCGGTGGTGGAGTTCATTCACACCGCCACGCTGGTGCACGACGACATCATCGACGAGGCCGAGGTGCGACGCGGTCGGCTCAGCGTCCATTCGCGCTGGGGCAACGACATCACCGTCCTGCTGGGGGACTACCTCTACATCAAGTCGATGGCGCTGGCGCTCACGCAGGACTCGCTGGACATCATCCGCCTGCTGTGTGACGTCACGCTGCGCATGATCGAGGGCGAGCTCTATCAGCTCACCAAGACGGGCGACATCGACATCTCGGAGGACGAACACTTCGAGATCATCCGGCGGAAGACCGCGTACCTGTTCGCGGGCTGCGCACAGATCGGCGGGATGCTCGGCGAGACGACCACCGACGACCGGCAGGCCTTGTGGGACTACGGGTTCAATCTCGGCGTCGCGTTCCAGTTGGTCGACGATCTCCTGGACTACACGGCCGATGAGACCGTGCTGGGCAAGCCTGCCGCGTCCGACCTGCGCGAGGGCAAGGTGACGCTGCCGGTCGTCCTGCTGCTGACCGAGGGGCCCGCGCGCGCCCGCGACCTCGTCTCCAAGATCGTTCAGAGTCGCGAGGCGACGCCTGACGAGTGGCGGGAGCTGCGGAAGCTGCTCGTGGAGCACGGAGCCATCGCCCAGGCCGTGCAGAAGGCCCGCGCGTACGCTGAGCGGGCCAAGCACTACCTGGCGCGGTTTCCGGATTCGCCTGCGCGCGAAGCCCTCCTGGGCATCGCCGACTACGTCGTCGCGCGGGACCGGTAGCCGGGCCCGCATCGCGCCGGCCGGAGGCCCTGCCGTGTCGATCCAGGCCAGAATCGACGAACTCCGGGATCGGATCCGCCTGCACGAGGAGCGCTACTACGTTCTCAACGATCCCCTGATCTCGGATGAGGCGTTCGACCGGCTCGTGCACGAACTCGAGGCCCTGGAGCGGGCCCATCCGGACCTCGTGACGCCCGACTCGCCGACGCAGCGCGTCGGCGGACGCCCCGTCGAGGGGTTCGACACCGTCACGCACGCCCAGCCGATGCTGAGCCTCGACAACGCGTACGACCCGGAGGAGCTTCGCGCCTTCGACGAGCGCGTCCGCAAGGGGCTGCAGACGAGCGGCCCGGTCTCCTACGTGGCCGAACTGAAGATCGACGGGCTCAGCATCTCGCTCACCTACGAGCGAGGGCTGTTCGAGCGCGGAGTGACGCGGGGCGACGGCGCGCGCGGTGAGGACGTTTCGTCCAACGTGCGCACGATCCGGCACATCCCGCTCCGGCTGCGCGGGGCCCCCGCCGGACGATTCGAAGTGCGCGGCGAGATCTACCTGCCCCGCGCCGTCTTCGAGCGCACGAATCGCGAGCGCGAGGACGCCGGCGAGCCGGTGTTCGCCAACCCCCGGAACGCGGCGGCGGGCACGCTGCGCAACCTGGATCCGGCGGCCGTGGCGAAGCGGCGGCTCGGCGCGTTCGTCTACCAGTTCGTGCCGGTGAGCCCGGATGCCCCATCGGAGCTGGGCACGCAGGCGAGGGTGCTGGCCCAGTTGCGGGAGTGGGGCCTGCCCGTCGAACCGCACTGGGAGCGCTGCGCCGACATCGACGCGGTCATCGCCTACTGCACGCGCTGGGGGGACGCGCGGCACGACCTCGACTTCGAGACCGACGGCGTGGTCGTGAAGGTGGACGATCTCACGCTGCGCGAGCGTCTCGGCGCCACCGCGAAGTTCCCGCGATGGGCGACCGCGTTCAAGTTCCCGGCCCAGCAGGCGACGACACGGTTGCTGGCCATCGAAGTCAACGTGGGCCGCACGGGGGCGGTGACGCCGTTTGCCGTGCTCGAGCCCGTGCGCCTGGCCGGCTCGACGATCGCTCTCGCCACGCTGCACAACGAGCAGGAGGTCGCCCGCAAGGACATTCGCCCCGGAGATGTCGTCCTCATCGAGAAGGGGGGGGACGTCATCCCCAAGGTCGTCAAGCCCCTCGTCGAGGCGCGGCCCGCCGGTGAGGAGGCGCCGCGACCCTGGGCGATGCCCCGCACGTGTCCCGCCTGCGCCAGTGCCCTGCAGAAGCCCGACGAGGAGGTGGTCTGGCGATGCGAGAACCCCTCGTGCCCGGCGCGTATCCGGCGGGCCCTCGAACACTTCGCGTCGCGCCGGGCCATGAACATCGAGGGCTTGGGCGAGGCGCTCGTGGACGCGCTCGTCACGACGGGGCTGGTCCACGATTTTGCTGACCTGTACCTCCTGTCGAGTGACCAGCTCGCCGCGCTGGAACTGTCCGGCGGCAAGGAGGCCTCGCCCCGCCGCCTCGGTGAGAAGGTCGCGGCGAAGCTCGTGAAACAGATCGACCAGAGCCGTGGGGCCGAGCTGTGGCGCCTGCTCCACGGGCTCGGCATCCGCCATGTCGGTGAACGCGGCGCGCAGGCCCTGGCGCGTGTCTTCGGCGCCATGGATGTCTTGATGGACGCGGCGCCGGAGGCCTTGGAGGATGTGCCGGACGTCGGGCCGGTCGTCGCCGCGAGCGTGCGTCGCTTCTTCGACGAGCCGCGGACGCGCGCGCTCGTCGAGAAGCTGCGGCACGCCGGAGTCCACCTGGGCGCGCCGTCGGAGACGACCACGAGCGCGGACGGCGGGCCGCTGCCCCTGGCGGGCCAGGTCGTCGTGCTGACGGGCGCCCTGTCGATGCCTCGAGACGAGGCACAGGCGGTCATCGAACGGCTGGGCGGCAAGGTGACCGCCGCGGTCAGCCGCAAGACCTCCTTCGTCGTGGCCGGCGCCGATGCCGGCAGCAAGCTGGCCAAGGCGCAGGCCCTGGGCATCGAGATCCTGGACGAGGCCGCGTTCCGGCGCCTCGTCGGCTTATAATCGAAGGTAACGCGTCAGGCCTCCGTCAGTGACCCGCCTGCGGCGTCCCAAAGAGGATTCATGAGCCGTCGCTTCACCGTCGTGACGGTGGTGCTCACCGCAGTTGTCTCGTTCCTCCTCGGCCTCGTCGTGTCGGGGTCGATCGCACCCGCGTCATTGGTCACCGCCGAACCGCCCCGGTCGGGGCACGCGACACCGCCGGCCGTTCGCGTCGTCCGGCCGGGATTGCCCGCCGTCGTGGATTTCGCCGACGTGGCGCAACACATCAACCCGGCCGTCGTCAACGTCGAGGCCGCCTCGAAGCGTCGGCGCGGCC
>CAYLZN010000270.1:0-8115 GCA_964387935.1 uncultured Vicinamibacteraceae bacterium
CCCCCGCCCGCGGTGGGGTGCTCCCGCTCGGGGACGTCTCCCCCGCGCGCGCGGGGATCGACCCCGCGCCACGCTCACGTAAGCGCGCGGTCGTCAGTCTCCCCCGCGCGCGCGGGGATCGACCCCCTTTCGAGCGGAGGGCGGCACCGGCAGCACCGTCTCCCCCGCGTGCGCGGGGATCGACCGCCAGGCATCGAGGCGCTTGTCCAGGGCGTGGACTGGTCAGGGCATGCCGTCCGGAAACTCGATGCGGAACCGCGTCGGTCCGCCGGGCGTTCCCTCGAGGGAGAACCGGAACCGGTGCCGTCCGAGGATCTCCTGCACGACGGTGAGACCGACGCCGTGACCGTTCTGCTTGGTCGTGAAGAACGGGGTGAAGAGGTGCTCGCGCACCTCGGGCGGAATCCCTGGACCGGTGTCTTCGATCTCGACGAAGTGGCCCGCGTCCGCAGCCCGTCCGAGGCGCACCGTGACGGCTCCTCCGTCACCTGCGGCTTCGGCCGCATTCTTCAGCACGTTGATGAACACCTGCTCGAGCTGGGCCGCGTCGGCGTCGACCAGGCCGACCGGCCCTTGCCGGTCCCACCGCCACTCCAACCCCGCCGGGACCATCGACTGCATGAGACGAACGCAGCCTTCGACGAGGGCGTCCGCGTCACAGGGCCGGCGCCGCGGCTCCGGAATCCGGACGACGTCGGCGAAACTGCGCATGAACGCGTTCAGTCGCTCAAGGCGCTCGCTGGCGATGCCGAGCGCCTGTTCGAGGTCGCGCTGCCTTTCCGCGGGCAGCGACGCGCCGTAGGCCAGCGATGACTGCAGGAGCGAGCGTGTGGCGCCGACCGAGTTGTTCACCTCGTGCGACATCTGCCGGATCAGGGTCTCGTACGCGGCTTTCTCGGACCGTCGCAACTCCTCGGTGAGCTCTTCGAGCAGGTAGAAGCGTCGCGGGAACCCGCGCTCGACGAACGTCGCGCACTGACACCGGATGCGCCGCGCGCTCCCGACCGTCACGATCCTCGAGTCCCCGGGCTGCAGCGCATCAAGGGCACGACCGAGCGGTACGCCGAGCGCCGCCGGGCGTACGCCCAGCGCCGCGGACGCCATCACGTCGAGCAGGACGGCCGCGGCGGGGTTCACCGAGGACACCGCCCCGTCGTGATCGAGGATGATCACGCCCGCGGGCGAGACATCGAGCAACTGCCCGAGGAAGTAGTGCTGCTCCTGCAGGCGGGTCCGTTCGTCGCGGAGGTCGTCCACCATGCGGTTGTACGTGCGCACCAGCACGTCCACGTCGGGATGCCCGATCTCCCGGAACCGCGTCGTCAGTTCCCCCTCGTCCAGCAGTTGCGCGCTTTGCTCCAGGGCAGAAAGCGACGTGGACAGCCGGGTCACGAGCGCGATGCCCCAGGCCAGCGAGGCCAGGAAGACGAGTTCGATGGCCGCCAGCCACATCAGGCTCTGGCGCAGCAGGACGTAGGCCGTGACACCAAGCAGGCCGTGCACGATCAGGAGGTAGAGCACGAACCGGCGTCGCAGGTTCACGCCTGGATCCCGTACTTCTCGAGCCGGCGGTAGAGGGCGGCGCGGCTGAGTCCCAGCGAGTCGGCGACGCGCGTGAGGTTGCCGCCGTGGAATCGCAGGGACTTCACGATCATCGCCTTCTCGATCTCGTCCATGGTCATGCTGCCCACGGGCGGCAGGACGTCGCGGGCACCTTCCCCAGGCTCCATGGCGGCCACGGCAGCGAACTCGGCGGCGTCGAGCGCCTCGTGCCGGCTGACGAGGGCCGCGCGCTCGATGATCTGCCGGAGCTGGCGCACGTTGCCGGGCCACGGTTGCCGACGGAGCCAGCCGAGGGCGGCCGGGGTGAGTGAGAGGCGGTCGCGCCCATAAGCCTGCGCGACCGTCCGCACGAAGCGCGCCGCCAGCACGGGCACGTCGTCCGGGCGGTCGCGCAACGGCGGCAGATGCAGCGCGATGAGGTTGACGCGGTACAGGAGATCCTCGCGGAACTCGCCGCGCGAGACGAGATCGGGCAGCGGCCGGTTGGTGGCCGAGATCACGCGCACATCGACCGAGCGGGTCTGGCTCGACCCGAGCACCTCGTAGGTGCGGTCCTGCAGGACCCGCAGCAGCTTTACCTGCGAGCCGCCGTCCAGTTCGCCGATCTCGTCGAGGAAGATCGTCCCGCCGTGCGCGATCTCGAAACGCCCACGCCTGTCAGCGCGCGCGTCCGTGAACGCCCCCCGCACGTGTCCGAACATCTCGCTCTCGAAGAGCGTCGAGGGGACGCCCCCGAGGTTGACCTTGACGAACGGCCCCGCACGACGGCGACTGTTGCGGTGAATGGCTTCCGCCACGAGTTCCTTGCCGGTGCCGCTCTCACCCGTGATCAGCACGGACGCGTCGGTCGGCGCGACCCGGCCCACGACCTGCAGCACCCGCAACAGCCGCGGATCGCTGCCGATCACGTCGCCGAAATCGTAGCGCGCGTCGAGTTCCTCGCGCGTGAGCGCCTGTTCCTCACCCGGCCCGCCCGCGGTGCCGGCGAGGCCGAGCGCCGTCCGCACCGACTGGATCAGCTGCGGGTTGGTCCACGGTTTCGTGACGAAGTCCGCGGCCCCGGCCTTCAGGCCCGCCACCGCCAGTGAGATCGACCCCCAGGCCGTGAGCAGGATCACCGGCAGGTCCGGACGCTTCGCCTTGATGCGCGCGAGCAGGTCCAGTCCCTCGGCGCCGGTGGTCTGGCGCGAGAAGTTCATGTCCTGAATCACGAGCTGGCAGTCCGGCCGCAGGGCGAGGAGCAGGGCAGCCTCCGGCGTGGCCGCCGTCTCCGCCACGTACCCGTGCTGCTCCAGCAGCAGGGTCAGCGACGCCGTCACGGACGGATCATCGTCGGCAATCAGGAGCATGCCTCACGGATCCTACTCGTATCTGAGCGCCTCCGCCGGCTCCACCGCACTGGCCATGCGGGCGGGCACCCACGCGCAGGCCGACGTCAGCAGGAAGAGGCCGCCCAGCGCCATCACCAGGCTGATCGCGTACACCTGCAGGGTCAGCCATTCGAACAGACCCAGGATCGGCAACTGGCTGACGAGGGCCACCCCACCCGCGACGGCCACGGCGGTGAGCAACAGCACCTCGCCGACGATCTGCCGACGGATGTCGCGCTGCGTGGCCCCCTTGGCCCGACGCAGGCCCACCTCCCGCGTGCGTTGCGTCACGTGAAGCCAGAGCACACCCGTCAGGCCGAGCGCCACCATCAGCAGGAGGAAGGCCGACAGGAGCCCTGCCGCGGCCAGCGGCGCGAGCCACACCCGATGCGCGGTGTCCCGGGACTGGGACAGCGGTTCCGGCTGGAACGTCCAGTCGGGCTCGGCCGCGCGCAGGCGTGCGATCGCCCGCTCCTCGAATGCGGCCGTCGTGCCGGGCTTCACGCGCACGACGATGTCACGCGGCGGCTCGACCTCCAGGTCCGGGTCGTCGAGACGGTTGCGGGTGAAGAGGAAGTTCTCCGCCACGCCGTACTCGCCGTCCTTCCGGTAGTCCCGGATCACGCCGATCACGCGCATCCGCGGCGCCACGCGGCCTTCGGGGCGCTCCTCCGGACGCTCGTCCGCGATGAACTGGCCGACCGGGTCCCTGTCCGGGAACATCTCCCGCGCCAGACGCTCGTTGATCACCACCGGCCGCCACGCCGCGCCGTCGTCCTCACTCGAGAACCAGCGCCCCTGTGTGACCTCGAGTCCCATGGTCTTCGCGAAGTCGTCGGTGGCCTCGTTGGCGCCGTAGCGATACCGCCGGCCACCGACCTGGATGTCCGAGTTCCAGGTGTTGCCGCCGTACGGCGTGATGAAGGTTGCCGCCACCGCCTCCACCTCGGGCAGGTCCTTCAGCGTCTGGAGCAGACGGCCGACTCTGGCACGCTGCGCCACGAAGCCCCGATCGACCGGTGCGCCCGCGGCACCGTCGTCGGTGGTCGTTTCGATGGACACCGACCCGCGCCCCTGGCCTTCGTGCATGTTCACGGAGATGGTCCAGATCCCCTCCACGTCGAATCCGAGCGGCCGGCGGTAGTTGTCCGCGTAGAAGACCGCCAGCGTGCTGACGGCGAGCAGGACGATGAACGAGAGCAGGATTTCGATGGCGATGAGCAGGTTGGCGCGCTTGCGGTTCCACAGGAGCTTGAGCAGGTGCCGCGTCATCGCGACGCTCCTTTCAGGGCATCCACCGGGTGCAGTCGGGACATGCGCCAGGCGGGATACACGCCCGACAGCAGTGCGAAGAACACCACCAGCCCGAGACCGTAGGCGAACACCCGCGCGTTCAGGTGGAAGGTCGCGTACGGAATCAGGCCGCTCGCGTTGAGCGCCTGGAGGACGAGGACCGACAGAACGAAGCCGAGGGCGCCGCCGATGAAGGTCAGGACGAGGTTCTCGACGAGGAACTGGCCGACCAGCGTGAGCGACGAGGCACCGAACGCCTTGCGCACGCCAATCTCCGACGCGCGCTCCATGATGCGCCCCATGTTGAGGTTCACCAGGTTCACGGCGGGCAGGAGCGAGAACAGGAACATGGCTCCCAGAATGACCGCCCACAGGCGCTCGGGGTGCGCCCGCTCGTCGGTCCGCCCGCCGAAGAGGCCCCCCGCGATGAACTCGAAGAACGTCTCGGCAGGCGCGATGAGCGTGTCCCAGCTCTTGTCGGGCAGCTGCGCCGACCTGATCCTCGACGCGAGTTCGGCCTGGATGCCCGGGAAATCGTCGGCGCTCCGCGCGAGGAGCAGGGCCCCGAACCCGCCCATGAGCTGGTGCTGGTAGGCGTCGGTCTTCGCCGTGGTCACTGGCGCGTAGATCTCGCCGTTGGCGACGAATCTGAAGATCGGGACGTCCTCGACCACCCCGATCACGCGGAAGCGCTGACCGTCCGCGTCTATCGTCTGGCCCACCGCTGGCGCGCCGCTGAAGAAGCGGTCCCGCGTGGTGACGTTGATGACCGCCACGAGCGCGCCGCTGCTCACGTCCTGGTCGGTGAACGGACCGCCTTCGACGAACCGGAAATCCAGCACGCGCCAGTACTCCGCGTCCGTCCGCTTCAGCATCGACTTGATGCGCTCACCGCCCACGTAGGAATAGACCGTCGTCAAGGAGCTGAACACCGCCATGCGCTCGACGCCGGGCAGGTCGCGCGCGTACCGGTCGAGCAGCGCATACCCCGGCATGCTGGTCCAGGAGCTGCGCTTCCCGAGCAGCTTCGCCCGGAACACGCCGAGGGTGCGGTGCTGCCGCACCTCCGGTGCGAGCGGCGCGAAGATGTTGTCGAGGATGGCGGTGCCCGCCATGAGCACGACGAGCGTGAACGTGATCCCGAAGAGGCTGATGGCGGTGAAGAACTTCCGCCGCGACAGCACCCTCCACGCGAGCGTGAGGTAACTCCCGAGCATGGCTTCGCGTCCTCCTACGCCACCTGCCTGCCGTCGAACAGCCGGATCGTGCGCTGCGTGTCCCCGGCCAGGCGGGGATCGTGCGTCACCATCACGATGGTCGTCCCGGATTCCTCCTGCAGGCCGCGGAGGATCTGCATGATCTCGTCCCCCATCTGGCTGTCGAGGTTCCCGGTGGGCTCGTCGGCCAGCAGGAGGCGAGGCTCGCCGACGATGGCGCGCGCGATTGCCACGCGCTGCTGCTGGCCGCCGGAGAGCTGCGACGGGAAGTGGTGCACGCGGGACGACAGACCCACGCGGTCGAGCGCCGCGAGCGCGAGCCGCCGCCGCTCGGCGCCGGCCATCCGGCGATAGAGCAACGGAATTTCCACGTTATCGGCGACGCTCAGGTCGGGCACGAGGTGGAACGTCTGGAAGATGAACCCGATCTCGCGGTTGCGGATCTTCGCCAGTGCGGCGTCGCCGCGGCCCTCGACGGATGTCCCGTTCAGCCGAACGTGGCCCTTCGTCGGAGCATCGAGCAGCCCCATGAGGTGGAGCAGCGTGCTCTTCCCGCAGCCCGACGGGCCCATCACCGACACGAACTCTCCCGGCTGGATCGCCACGTTGATGTCGTTGAGTGCCACCGTCTCGATGCGATCGGTGCGATAGACCTTCTCGACCCCTTCCAGGGCAATCATGTGGCTCATGGTGCGGTCCTCAGCGGAGACGGATGGACTCGAGGTGCTGGTAATCGGTCATGTCCGACACGACGATCTCGTCGCCGACCTCGAGGCCTTCGATGACTTCCACGTAGTCGAAACTCGCGATCCCGAAGCGCACGCGCGCGCGATCGGCGCGCCCGTCGCGCAGCACGAACACCTGCTGCACGCCGTCGCCGCCGGTGGACGGGCCCTTGCGCACGCGCCGCGCCCGGGCGCGATGGTCGGTGACGATGAACACCTCGACGCGGAGATTCGGCCGCAGGCGCGGATGCGACCGATCGGCCAGGGCGACCCGCACCGCGAGCACGCCGTTCTGCACCGTCGGGAGGACCTCGGACACGCGGGCGTCGAGCACCTCGGCATCCACGCGCACCTGGACGGGCATCCCGGCAGACACCCGGCCGGCGAAGGCGTCGGACACCGACGCGTCCACGCGGAACGCGCTCAGGTCGGCGAGTCGGGCCAGCACGTCGCCCTGCCGCACCGTCGCCCCCTCGTCAGTGATCGTCCAGGTGAGCACGCCGTCGCGATCGGCCACCGTGGTGGCGAGTTCGAGCACGCGGCGGGCCTCGTCGCGTTCCTTGCGGAGCTTCGACATCTCGAGGGCGAGGCCCTCGAGCTCCGTCCGCGTGGTCGCGCCGGCGTTCTCGCGTGCCGCCTCCAGGCGTTTCAACTCGATCGCGGCCTGGGTCTCGGCCACTTCCGCCCGGCGCAGCGTCTCTTCAGAGACCAGACCCTCCCGGAACAGCTGCCGATCGCGCTGGACCTCCAGCCGCGCGGACTCGAGCTGCAGCTTCTTGATCTCGACCTGGGAGTCCAGCTCGGAGAGCGTGTTCGCGAGCGTGAGCTTCGAGCGCGCCTGCTGGTTCGCCTTGAGCGCCAGGTCCTCGTCGAGCCGCTCGACGGCGAGCACCGACGCGCTGATGTCGAGCTGCACGATGGCGTCGCCGCGGCGGACCGATGCCCCGGCGCGCCTGAGCACCTTCAGCACGCGGGCATCGACCGCGCTCGAAATCACCTGCTCGACTTCCGGGACGACCACCCCGGTCGCCGACAGCGTGGCATCCACGGGGCCCTCGTCCACGATCGACGTCCGGACCTGGCTGCGCGCGATCGACGGTCGGATCAGGCCAGCCGCCCACGACAGCGCGAGCGCGGCCGCCGCAAGACCTGCGGCGGTCCAGGCCACGCGGCGGACCTGGCGCCAGCGTCGGGTGTGGCTGTCGATCACGCGATCCATGGAAGCTCCCACCCCTGCGCCAGGCAACGGCCGTGCCCGTTGGGGCAGCCTGGAACTCGTTGACGGAAATGGGTTTGGACTTGTTCGACCGTCCGCGGGCGGACGGAGGGCGTTCGATTCCGGACAGTGGGCCTCCCGCGGCCCACAGACCCACGAACAGGGCGAGCACGCCAAGAGAACGGCGGGCGGCAATCGGCGGGCGACCTGCGGCCTGACGGGCTGAATCGTTGTTTGCGTCGCGAACCGTCACCTCACTGGAAGTGAGAGTACCGATCGACGGGTTCTTGAAGACTCGTGCCGCGCGGGCCGCGCGCCGAGCGCCGCAGGCCGCAAGCCGATTGACGAATTCAGGTTCGTCGCCTTGATCCGTCAAGAACGAATGTGGCGATCGTGCCCCGTGCCCTGTGCCGAGTGCGCCCCCAGAGGACGAACCCTTCCGACGGCGCACCGCTGGGCTCCCCGGCCGAGAACGCCGGAAACCTCACGTCACGTTCAGCGAGGTCGTGTGCTCGACGGCGACCGTCTCCGTCCCCGGGTTCTTCTTGAGCGCACGCGGCACCTGGCACGAGGCACCTGGCACTGACGGGAGGCCGTTTTCTGACGGATTGAGGTTACTTACTGCTGTTCCAGGTCCTGGAGACGCCGGTCGTGGTCGGCGAGCCTGTGTTCGAAGGTGACATGGTCCTTCGCGTTGAGCGCGGTGAACCCGATGAGGCGCTCGTCCACGG
>CAYLZN010000271.1:0-8086 GCA_964387935.1 uncultured Vicinamibacteraceae bacterium
CGATCACGTCATCACCACGGAGCAGGACTACCCGCGCATGCTGACGACCTGGGACCAGCGGGTCCGGTGCGACAGGATCGAACTGACCCGCCTGCAGTTCCCCGTGCCGACCACGGCCGACGATCTGGTGCAGCGGTTCGAGCGGGCCCTCACGCCGCGCACGAAGGTCCTGCACTTCTGCCACATCACGAACCTGACGGGCCAGTTGTTTCCCGTGCAGCGCCTCGCCCGGATGGCCCGCGCACGCGGCATCCTGACCATCGTCGACGGCGCGCACGCGCTGGCGCAGTTCCCCTTCGTGCTGCGCGACCTCGAGATGGACTACTACGGCGTCAGCCTGCACAAATGGCTGCTGGCACCGACGGGTACGGGACTCCTCTACGTGCGCCGCGACCGCATCGCCAGCACCTGGCCGCTCCAGGCGGCCCCCACGAAGCAGGACCACGACATCCGGAAGTTCGAGGCCATCGGCACGCATCCGGCGGGCATCCGTGCCGGGATCGCCGAGGCCCTCGCCTTCCACCAGGCCATCGGGGCCGAGCGAAAGGCGGCGCGCCTGCGCTACCTGACGCTGCGGTGGGTGCACGCGCTCCGGACGAACCCTCGCATCCGGATTCACTCGGATCTGGACACGACCTGGGGCCTGGCGCTGGTCGAGATGGTCGGCACCGACTCGCGCAAGCTGGCGCAATTCCTGATGGACAAGTACCGCATCGTCTGCGCGGCCATCGTCCAGGGCGACCTGCCGGGACCGCAGTTCCCGTATCAGGGCCTGCGGATCACCCCCAACGTGTACACGACCGTCCAGGAGATCGACACGTTCGTGGAGGCGATGCAGGACGCGCTGGCGAACGGACTGCCGAAGCCGGCCTGACCACACCGAGGGCCAGGTGCTCGAGCTGTACCGCGAACTGGCTGACTGGTATCCCCTGCTGACCCCGGTCGCCGACTACGCAGAGGAGGCCGCCTTCTACCGGCGCCTCTTCGAGCAGCACTGCCAGAGGCCGCCCCGGACTCTGCTCGATCTCGGGAGCGGCGGCGGTCACAACGCGGCGCACCTCAAGCCCACGCTGTCCTGCACGCTGGTCGATCTCGCCCCGGCGATGCTCGACGTGAGTCGCCGCCTCAACCCGGAGTGCGAGCATGTCGAGGGCGACATGCGCACCGTCAGGCTCGGACGCGTCTTCGACTGCGTGCTCGTGCATGACGCGGTGAGCTACATGGCCTCACGCGCCGATCTCCAGTCGGCCGTCACCACGGCCTTCGAGCACACCGCTCCCGGCGGCGTGGCCCTGTTCCAGCCGGATTTCGTCGCGGAGTCCTTCGAGCCGGGCACCGAGTCGGGCGGCAGCGATGCGGGACGACGAGGCCTGCGGTATCTGGAATGGCGCTGGATCCCCGAGGCTCCCCGCGAGACCTACGTCACCGACATGGCGTACCTGCTGCGTCACGAGAACGGCGACGTCGACGTCCGCCACGACCGGCACGTGATGGGGCTGTTTCCCCGGGCGGTCTGGCTGGCGCTCATCGCGGCGGTCGGCTTCGAGCCGCGTGCGGTCCCCTTCGAGCACCGCTCGTACAGCGACACCGGGCACGAGGTGTTCCTCGGGCTGCGGCCGGCCGGTGTCGCAGCGACATGACGGCCGGACGCGTCCTCAGCGGCGCCTCGCCTTCGCGGCGTCCGTGCGGGCGTAGGCTGCGGTCACGGTCTCGCGATCGATGATCCGCGACGTGACGGGCGACGACAGCACGATCGAGGTCGCCGTCGTGCCGTAGGGCGTGAGGCGATCGATGACGCGCTCCAGGTGCTCCACGGTAGCGACGGCGATCTTGAGGGTGAAGGCGTCGGTGCCGGTGCCGCGGTGGCACTCGAGCACCTCGGGCATCCCCCGCACGATGGCGACGATGCGCGCGAGCACGTCGCCGACGACGTTCACGCGGACGATGGCGAGGATGGGCAGGCCGAGCCTGGCGAGATCGACGCGCGCGTGGTAGCCGGTGAGGATGCCGGCGGCCTCGAGCGTGCGCACGCGCTCGGCGACCGAGGGTGTCGACAGGCCGACGCGCCGCCCGAGTTCGGCGAACGAGATGCGCGCGTCCCGCTGCAGTTCGCCGAGGATGCGCCAGCCCTTCTCGTCGAGGCGTTTCTGCGTCGTAAGGTCCATGGGCATGAACACCTAACATCGTTTGGCCTTTCTCGCAAGACGTGTCACGAACCGCCTTCACGACGGGCGCGGCCTGCCCTAGCATGGGTCGTCGAGGAGGCCGCCGCCGTGCCCGTGCCGACGCCCCGCCACGAACCCCACAAGACCAAGACCGTCCGCCAGCTCTCGTTTCCCACGGCGGAGGCCCGCAAGCGCTTCCTGGCCGACGCGCACTTCAACGTCTACAACCTGACGCCCAGCCAGATCGCCTTCGACATGGTGTCGTTCGGCACCAGCGCGATGAGCGACGCGCAGGTGGCGGGCCAGTACGTCGGCGATGAGGCGTACGCCGGCGCGCGCAACTTCGAGGCCCTCGAAGCCGTCGTGCAGCGGGTCTTCGGCCACACTTACGTCTGCCCGACCCACAATTCGCTCGGCGCGGTCACCCTCATCGTCTCGGCGTTCACGCCGCGCGGCAGTGTCGTGCCCAGCAACGCGCGCGGCCGCATCGACCTGCACGCGCCGCGCGGCATCGAGATCGCCGACGTGCGCGACCAGGGCGAGCGGGTCTTCACCGGCAACGTCGATCTCGCGCGGCTCGAGGCCGTCCTCGCCGGGGGCCACGCGGCCATCGTCGGGATGCAGTGCTTCGCCGACGGGCAGCACCCGTTCAGCCTCCAGAACCTGCGCCAGGTGCGCGGCGTGGCCGACTCGCGCGGCGTCCGCCTCGTGCTCGACGTGTCGCGCGTCGTCGAGAACGCCTGGTACATCCAGCGGCACGAGACCGGGCTCGGCGACCGGACCATCGCCGACCTCGTCAAGCAGATTGCCAAGACCGCCCACATCATCCTGGTCGACGGCGCGCAGGATCCGCGATGCATGACCGGCGGCGTCCTGGCCACCGACCTGCCGGCCGATCACGAGAGGTTCGTCAACGACGTCGTCGTCTACGAAGGGCTGCACACCTACGGCGGGATGGCCGGACGGACGATGGAGGTGCTCGCCCGCGGCCTCGCCGAGATGTGCGACGAGTCGCAGGTGCAGTGGGTGATGCACCAGACCGAGCGCTTCACGCAGCGGCTGATCGAGGCCGGCCTGCCCATCGAGCGCGGCTGTGACGGCGCCTACCTCAAGGCCGACGAGTGCCTGCCCGGGCACGCGCACCCCGCCCACGCCTTCGCGTGTGCACTCTACCAGACCGCGGGCGTCCGCGCGCTCGTGTCGGGGCTCGTGGGACGCGATCAGCTGCTGCCCCTCCAGATCCCGCGGCTCGCCCTGAGCAGCGACCAGCTGGAGCAGATCGCGGACGCGGTGATCGGCGTGCACGCGCAGCGCGCGTCGATTCCCCCGCTCGACGTCGAGTCTCCCGCGCCGTGGCACGACGAACTGCGCTTCCGGTGGGTGTTTGCGACCCTCACGCCGTGGGAGTTCGAGTGTGCGCCGTACCAGGTGCACACCTTCGAGCCGATTGCCGGCACCACGCGCGAACAGCGCGCGCAGGCGTTGCGCCAGGCCGGGTGGAACACCTTCCTGCTGCGGTCGGCCGATGTGACGGTCGACTTGCTGACCGATTCGGGCACGAGCGCGATGAGCACCACCCAGTGGGCCGCCTTCGAGGGCGCGCTCGCGACGCCCGGCACGACCGACGCCTTCGCACGCCTGCAGGAGGTCGTGCGTGACGTCTACGGCTACGAGCACGTGCTGCCGACGCACCAGGGACGCGCGGCCGAGCGCATTCTCAGCGAGACATTGATCACTTCGGGACAGATCGTGCCCGGCAACATGTACTTCACGACGACCAAGGTCCACCAGGAGCTGGCGGGCGGCGTGTTCGCCGACGTGATCGTGGACGAGGCCCACGATCCGGCCAGCACGTTCCCGTGGAAGGGCAACGTCGACCTGGCGAAGCTCGACGCCATCGTCCGCGAGCACGGCGCGGGCGAGGTGTCGTACCTGTCGCTCGAGTTCTCGGTGAACATGGCCGGCGGGCAGCCCGTGAGCATGGACAACCTGCGCGAGGTGTACGCGTACTGCGCGCCCAAGGGCATTCCGGTGATGTTCGACGCCACCCGCGCTGTCGAGAACGCCTGTTTCATCCAGCAGAAGGACCCGCGGTACGCGTCGACGGGCGTGCGCGACATCCTGCGCGAGATGATGCTCTACGGTGACGGCGCCACGGTGTCCGGCAAGAAGGACTTCCTCATCAACATCGGCGGGCTGCTCGCCTTCAAGGACAACGGCGCGTGGGCGCGCCGCGCGCTGGAGAAGCTGCGGATCTACGAAGGCAGTGCGCGTGACGGCGGCCTGACGGCCGGCGACCTCGCGGCGATGGCGCGCGGCATCGAGGAGATGGTCGAGGACCGGTACATCCGCTCGCGCGTGGAGCAGTCGCGCTATCTTGCGCAGCGCCTGCAGGCGGCCGGCGTCCCCCTCGTCGAGCCCGTCGGCAGCCACGCCGTGTTCGTCGACGTCAAGCGGTTCCTGCCGCACATCGATCAGGACGAGTATCCCGCCCAGCGGCTGGCCGGCGAGATCTACATCGAGTCGGGCGTGCGCGTCATGGAGCGCGGCAACGTGTCGAAGGGCCGCAACGCCGCGACGGGACAGAACTACCGCCCGTCGCTCGAACTCGTGCGCCTGACCCTGGCGCGCCGCGTCTACAGCCGCGACCACCTCGACGCCGTCGCCGACGGGATCATCCGCGTCTTCGAGCGCCGCGACGGCATCCGTGGACTCCGGTTCGTCTACGAGCCGCCGACGTTGCGGTTCTTCCAGGGACGGTTCGCGCCGGTCGAGTAGCCGGACCAGTCCCTGGCCCGCTCAGACCACACGCCTGACGTCAGGGACGTCGTCGAATCCGGCGTCGAAGCTCAGGACCTCTCGCACGCCGTGGCGGGCCATGACCGCGACGTGGAGCGCATCGCGTGCGGACAGGGTCTGCCGCTCGAGGACGATCGCGCGCGCCCGCTCCACATCGGCGAGCTCGATGGGAAGGACTTCGTCGACCACGCCCTTGAGGGCATCCCACGCGGGCTGAATCGCGTCACGGCGGCCGATGGCCGTGTAGCGGTGCAGGATCTCCTGGAACACCTCAGCGCTCGTCACCAGCTTGCGGCCGCCGGACACCGCCTGCTCGAGCAGCCGCTGCGCGTCGGCCTTGTGCGGGTGCGCGCGGCCGACCAGGTACAGGGGCACGTTCGAGTCGACGAAGATCATTCGCCCCGCTCCATGCGCCCCTCCGAGATCTCCGTCAGCATCCGGTCGATGTCGGCTGTGGGAAACGCGTGGCGGCTGGCGGCGCGAATCGCGTCGAGCTTACGCCCCTGGCCGGGCTCCGGTTCCGCTCGCCGCGCCGCCCGGAGGGCGCCTCGCACCCACTCGGACACGGTCTGCCGGCGCCGCCGCGCCGCGCGCCGGATCTCCCGCATCTCCGCCTCGTCCACGACCACCTGCACCCGCGTACTCATATCATGAGTATGACACACTCATTTGTGCCTCTCCGCAGTGACCGGCGGCCGGCTCACCCGAGCAGCCGCCGCGCTTCCTGCAGGATGGTCAGGACGGCCAGGTAGCCGTAGAACAGCCCGGACCAGGCGAGGACGGCGAGACGGAACCCGCCGACGCGAAGCGCCACCACGAGGTGCCGGCGGTTGAGGACGATCAGCAGCGCCGAGTACACGCACATCGCCGTGCCGCCCACGCAGGCCGAGATGACCAGCAGGACGAGCGGCTGATCGATCCCGGCCGCCAGGATCGCCACGCCGGTCAGGACCAACAGCCAGACGATCCAGGCGTACACGCGGCTCTCCGACACCCCGTGCGCCCTCACGTAGCCGGCGGTCAGCACGTCGGCGGCGAGGCGGCTCGTGTAGTCCACGATGCCCATGGCCGCCGTGAACAGCGAGAGCGCGCCAATCAGCCAGAACAGCACGCCGAACCACGGACCGACGCGCTCCTGAAGCACACGGCCCTCGAGGTCGAGGAACGCGATGCCGCTCGGCAGGTCCGCGCGGCCGTAGAGCAGCGCGTGCGCGAGCATCGACGTCATGGTGATGGTGAGCACCGTCACCGCGGCGAAGGCGATCGCCTGTTCGACGTTGGCGAGCCGCCACCAGCCCCGCCATCGTTCCAGGTGCTCGGGCGTTGGTTCGAACACGTAGCGCGGCGCGCGAGGGGTGGTGGTGTCCACGCCGGTGATGGGGCTCACGAGTCGCGGCACGTACTGCCCCATGCCGAAGCCCTTGTCCCGGATCCAGTGGCTCTGGCAGAGGTTCTGCCCGCCGCCAGCCCCTGCGAACGCGATGGCGCCCATCAGCAGCGAGAAGTCCAGCGTGTCCGGGAACTGCCCCGTGTGCGCCACGCCGGCCGCGAGCGCCGTCCAGGTGTCCGCGCGGATCACCAGCGCAATCGCCAGGACGATGAGCGCGAGCACCGCGGCGACCTTGACGAACACGAGCCGTTCGAGGGCCTCGTAGACCACCGGCGCGAGCGTCAGGGCGGCGCCAATCACCAGCAGGCCGACCAGGGCGATGACGCGGGCGCTGCCGCCGAACACGTAGGTGCAGAGCGTGGCGGCGCTCATGGCCCAGCCCGGCCACAGGTTCGCGAAGCACACCATGAGGACGAAGCCCAGCCCGGCGTGGCGCCAGATGCGGTTGAAGCCCGCGAGCGCCGTCTCGCCAGTGGCGAGCGTGTAGCGCTCGATCTCCATGTTGAGGAAGAACTGCGTCCCCACGCCCAGCGCGGCGCCCCACAGGAAAACGAGGCCCACCTGCGATGCGATGTAGGGCCACAGGACGAACTCGCCTGACGACAGGCCGACGCCCGACGCGACGACGCCCGGGCCAATGATGCGCCAGAGGTGCGGCGGCGCCGGCGGGAGCGGCCGGATCTCGTCTACGGCGTGCCGCACGCCCCCCTCACCAGGTCCGCCTCCGCCGCGATGGTGCCGAAGGCCTGCCACGTCGGGGAGTCGACGATGTCGCGAAAGAGGGCGCAGGCACGCGCCGTATTGCCGTGCACGAGGTGGAAGTTCGCGACACCGTACCCCACGGTGGCGAAGCGGTTGTCCTGCCGGTCGTCTGTTCCCTCGAGTGCCTGGCTCTCGGTCAGGGTCCCCTGGTAGAACCGGAGCGCCGTGTAGTAGGCGTCGTTCTCCCCGGCGTTCATGCCGGGGGTGATGGTCCCGAGCAGCGCCCTGGCCTCGTCGTGCCGTCCGGCGCGACGAAGCGAGCGATAGAGCCAGTCGGACAGGGCCACGCGGTCGCCGTCCTGCGTCTTCGCCGTCGTGCAGCTGCGCCAGCCCTGCGGCAGGGGTCGGGGATCGGATGTGGCCTCGAGGCAGGCCCGGTACGCGCCGGCGGCCTCGTCGAACTCGCCGCGCAGGTAGTGGGCCAGCCCGAGGTGGTACTGCACGTCGAAGCTCGACGGCGCCAGCGCGGCGGCCCGCTCCAGGTCCGCCACCGCCGCGTCGAACTGGCGTGTCGAGATGTAGCGGTGCCCTCGGAACCTGAGCAGCCGCACGTCATCCGGGGCGATCGCGAGGCCGCGCGTGTAGAGGTCGATCGCCTCTGGGTAGCGCCAGACCGCGTCACGCGCCCGGCCTGCCGCCAGCAGCAGGTCCACGTTGCGCGGATCGGCAGCCAACGCGGCGTCGGCCTTGGCGACGGCCCCGGTGTCGTCGCCTCTGGCGGACACCGTGCGCCCGAGAGGCGTCGTGAACTGCGTCGGGCCCGCGCTGGTGGGCTGCGGCACGACACCCGCGCCGATGAACTCGCCCAGCCACTCGCGTGTCGATCGGTACCAGTAGATCGAGTTCTGCGGCTTGAGAATCCAGTGGTTCTCGGTGGGATAGTGGATCAGCCGGCTGCGCACCCCGCGGTTCTGAAGCGTGTTGAAGACCTCGATGCCGTGGTTGTCGGGCACGCGGTAGTCGAGCGCTC
>CAYLZN010000272.1:0-8076 GCA_964387935.1 uncultured Vicinamibacteraceae bacterium
TACAGCAGGAACAGGAACGGGATCAGGCGGCGGCGCACCTTCCGTCGGGCCGACGCCGCAGACGCTTCCCGCGGCGTCGCCGCAGTTCGCGCTTCAGGATCTTGCCGGTGGCGGTCATCGGCAACTGCTCGCGGAACTCCACCAGGCGCGGGGTCTTGTACGCCGCGAACTGATCCTGGCACCACGCGAGCACGTCCTGCTCGGTCGCCTGCGATGCTGGTGCCCGCACGACATAGGCCTTCACTTCTTCGCCGAGCCGCTCGTCCGGAATGCCGACGACGGCGCACAGTGAGACCGCCGGGTGCGCCATGAGGACTTCTTCGATCTCCCGCGGGTACACGTTGAACCCGCCGCGGATGATCATGTCCTTCGTGCGATCGACGATGCTGAGATAGCCGTCCTCGTCGAGACGGCCGAGATCGCCGGAGTGGAACCAGCCGTTGCGCATCACGTCCGCGGTGGCCTCGGGCCGCTTGTAATAGCCCTTCATGATGTTGTGTCCGCGGATGACGACCTCGCCGACCTCACCCGTCGGCACGGGTCGGTCCATGGGATCGACGACCGCGACTTCGATGCCCAGCAGGGGCGTGCCGACCGTGCCCGGCTTCGATGGGCGTGTCGCGTGGTTGAACGTCGCCACGGGCGACGTCTCGGACAGGCCGTACCCCTCGAGGATGCGGACCCCGAACAGGGCCTCGAAGCGCTTCATCAGCTCCACCGGCATCGCGGCGCCGCCAGAGGTGCAGACGCGCAGGTGGTCGCGCAACCCGGAGACGTCGACCTTCTCCTTGGCCACGTGCTCGGCCAGCGTCCAGAACATCGTCGGCACGGCGGCCCAGAAGTTGACGCGCTCGCGCGTCATCGCCTGCAGGACGGCCGCCGGCTCGAACCGCGGCAGCAGGACGATGGTGTGCCCGAGTGTCAGGCTCGTCACCATCTGCACGACCTGACCGAACGAGTGGAAGAGGGGCAACGTGACGAGAGTGACGTGGGGTTCACCCGACCGCGTGTCGAGGTAGGGACCGATGAGCCCCGCCGTGCCCCAGGCGTTGCACTGGAGATTGGCGTGCATGAGCTCGGCGCCCTTTGGCTGGCCCGTGGTCCCCGACGTGTAGAGAATCACGGCGGTGTCGTCGGGCCGCCGCGGCACGGTGGCGAATCGACTGTCCTGCTGGGCCGCGAGCAGTGCGCCCAGCGATCGCGTGCCCCCAGGCCCCTGCGGCGCGGCCGGATCGGCGGTCATGACGATGAAGTGCTGGCAGGCGGGCACCTGGACAGCCGCTTCCTGGCCCCACGCCGCCATGGGCAGCTCCGCGGTCCCCTCGAAGCAGAAGTAAGCCTGGGCGTCGCTGTCCTTCAGGTGGTAGGCGATCTCGCGCGGCTTGAGCAGCACGTTGAGCGGCACCACGACGCACCCGGCCTTCAGGATCCCGAAGTAGACGATGGGGAAGTAGGGCACGTTGGGGCAGGTCAACGCGACGTGGTCGCCCGGTTGCAGGCCGAGCGTCTGCAGCGCCGAGGCGACTCTGCCCGCCATCGCGTGCAACTGGGCGTAGGTCAGGCGCCGATCGCCCATGACCACCGCGTCGGTGGTCGGGCGCATGTGGGCGTGGTGATCGAGGATACTCGCCAGGTTCAGGCTGGTCGCCGATGTCAGCATGCACACGCTCCCTGGCAGCCACGCGGCATCCGCCGGGGCCGCGGCCAGTCACGCTCGTTTTTGGTGCGGCCGATTCTACACCAGGGATCGGCAGCTCACACAGCAGGCATTCCGGCTGGAGGCGTTCTGGCTGGAGGGGCGCCGGAGGCGCGCCGCCGTTGACGGCCGTCCGTCACGGCGCTACGCTGCGCCATCCCGCAGGACGCGACCGGCCACGACTGACGCCCGCGCGCGACGGCGCGCAAGAACAGGGGGAGCGACGTGGAGACCTCGACACACCAGGGACTTGGGTGGACGCCACTCGTCCAGGGGCTCGTCGTGGCAGGGTGCCTGCTCGGCCCGGCCGCGCAGCCGGCGGCGCTGGCCCTCGACGACGCCACGTGCCGCGCGTACGCGAAGGAGGCGGTGCGCCAGTTCGAGCGGCGCTCGCTGCGCCAGTGCTTCGGCAAGATCGGGAACTCGCAATGGTGGAGTCCCGACGAGGATTATCACTACCGCTGGTGTCGTGGCATCAGCGATCCCGGCCTCCTGACGAAGGGCCTCAAGGACCGCGACGAGATCATCGAGAGCTGCAAGCCGCTCATGACGGAGGCGACGTGCGCCGCGTACGCGCGGGACGCCGTCCAGCAGAATCGGGATCGCCTCGCCCGGGGCTGCACCTCCAACATCGGCCGGAGCGACATGTGGAACAGCGACGAGAACTACCACCTGCGCTGGTGCCGTGGTGTCTCGGATCCGGGGCTACTCGAGGCCGGGACGAAGGCGAGAGCGAACGTGCTGGCCACATGCGGGATCGAGAATCCCGGTCCCGACTTCGAGTGTGACGCGTTCATCGGCACCGTCCAGCCTCCGAAGGTCAGGAAGCACTTCAACGAGCCGCGCCGGGAGTCGGGATCCGATGCCGGGTCGGCCGTGTGCATCTACGACTTCGGCAACGGCGAAGAGATTCGCGCCGAAGGCAACTGGAAGGCGAAGTTCGTGCCCTGGCCGGTGGTCGTGCAGGTGCAGGTGGGATGCGATCCCACGAGCCGCGGGATCGGGACCGTCCGGACGACGTCCATCGGCATCAACGCCAACAGCCCGACGGCGCATTCCGGGGCGTCCGTCACCGGGAACTCGCCCCGGACCATCAAGCTGGCGCAGGATGCCCACGGGGCCCTCAACGACATGTTCGTGATCGCGGAACTGAACGCCCGGCCGTGTCGCTGATCCCGCAGGCCGCCAGCCGCAGGCCGCCAGCCGGATTGCCGCCAGCCGCTAGCCGCCGGCCGCAAGCCGCCAGCCGCCAGCCGCCAGCCGGAGTGTCTGGCTACCGCTGGTGGCGCGCGGAACGTAACATCATCACGGCGGTATAGACCACGACGAACAGGACGAGCCAGCGGACGGTGTCGAGCGGCAGCGACTTCACGAGGTACGCCGCGATGAGGACCGCGGGGATGCCGCCGAGCGTGAGACCGAGCGCGGCACGGACGTCGTAGGCACCGCGGTCGATGAAGCGGAGGCTGCCGATCGGCATGAGGAACGCGCAGGACCCCATCATGATGGGGAAGGCCGCCTTGGGATTCATGCCGAGCAGGGCAATCATGATCATGCAGGGCGCGTAGAGACCGATGCCGAGCGTCATCAGGGCGCCGAGGACGAAGTTGCCGGCGACCGCGACGCCCAGCAGCGCGCCGTGCAGCCCGTTGGTGTTGCCCCCCGACGGAAAGAGCTGGAGCAGCGTCATCAGCAGCAGCGTGGCCGCGGCGAGCAGGGCGACGCCCATGCCGATCTGCACGTGGTGGCGCGGCCACCCGGAGACGACGCCCGCCCCGAGCCAGGCGCCCAGCACCGACGCCGTGATGAGCAGGATCAGCGTCGTCGCGTCCACGTCGATGATCGCGATGTAGATGAACGCCTGGACGATGACCGGCAGCGCGTGACCGACGTTGAGCGTGCCGGGCACGAGGCGATCATCGACCACCCCACGCAGCTTGTAGGCTGCCGTCGTCGTGGCGAAGGAGCCGATCCCGAGCGTGTCGAGGAAATTGGTGACGAAGCCGACGGTGAGGCCGAACGGCCCTGGCCGTCCGTGTGCGCTCGTGTCGGCAGAGGACCGGCGCCGGTCGCGCAGCGCGCGGCCCCAGAACACCACGAACATCAGCGTCACGAGTGCGAGAGCCACGAAAAGAAGTGTCTTGGCCACGGTGCCCGGGATTATACGCGCCCGTACGCCCGACCCGTCCGTACGCTGCCTACGCCGCCGTACGCCATACGCCGTACGCCTGCTACAATCCCCCCACCCATGGAGCGCCACACCACGATCGCCGGCCGCGCCGTGCGCTTCCTGGACACGGGTTCCGGCCGGCCGCTGGTGTTGCTTCACGCGTTCCCGCTGAGTGCGGACATGTGGGCGCCCCAACTGGCCTCACTGCCCGTGGGCTGGCGAGCGATTGCGCCCGACCTGCGCGGCTTCGGCGGCACGGGCCGGGTGGTGAGCGATGGCGAGCACCTGGTGCCCGTCCCCGCCCGTGGCATGGACGACTATGCCGGCGACGTCCTCGCGCTGCTCGACCACCTGGGCATCGAGCGCTTCGTGGTCGGCGGCCTCTCCATGGGCGGCTACGTGGCCTTTGCCTTGTGGCGGCAGGCCGCTGCGCGCCTCCAGGGCGCGGTGCTGGCCGATACCCGCGCCGAGGCCGACACGCCGCAGGTGCGCGCTGGCCGCGAGCAGATGCTGGCGCTGCTCGACCGCGAGGGGCCACACGGGATTGCCGACGCGATGATCCCGCGTCTGCTCGGCGCAACCACGCGCGCGAGCCGCCCCTCCGTGGTCGCGGACGTCCGACGGACCGTCGAGTCGAACGCACCTGGCGGGATCGGCGACGCGATAGGGTGCCTCATGACCCGACCCGACGCGACGCCGCAGCTGCCGTCGATGACCCTGCCGATTGGCCTGATCGTCGGCCAGGAGGACGAGCTCACGCCCGTGTCCCTGCACGAGCAGATGCAGGCCGGCCTCCCTCACGCGACGCTGGCGACGATTGCCGGCGCGGGTCACCTGTCCAACCTCGAGCAGCCCGAGGCCTTCACCCGGGCGCTGGCCGACTTCCTCACGAGACTTTCCTGATGGATCTGCACCTGGGCGACAAGGTCGCCATCATCACGGGATCCAGCCGCGGGCTGGGGTTGGCGAGCGCCCGCTCGCTGGCGCGCGAGGGGTGCGCGGTCACCCTCTGCGCCCGGGGCCCGGACGGCCTGCAGGCGGCGGCCGCCGAGGTGCGCCGCGACGGTGGCGATTCGGCCCGCGTCCTTCCCGTGGCCGCCGACGTCACCACCACCGACGGCATCGCCACCGTCGTCGCACGCACGGTCGAGGCGTTCGGCGGCATCGACATCCTCGTCAACAACGTGGGTGTCGCCAAGGGCGCCGGTATCGTGGACACGCCAGACGAGGAGTGGCAGGCGGCGTTCGATCAGACGCTGTTTCCGGCGATCCGCGCCTCGCGCCTCGTCATCCCGCACCTGCGTCGCCGCCAGAGCGGCGTCATCATCATGATCGCCAGCATCTGGGGCCGGGAGTCTGGCGGCCGCATGACCTACAACGCGGTGAAGGCCGCCGAGATCAGCCTCGCGAAGGCCATGGCGCAGCAACTGGCGCCGGAAGGCATCCGCGTGCTCAGCGTGGCGCCGGGGTCGATCCTCTTCCCGGGCGGGTCGTGGTGGAGGCGTCAGCAGGACGATCCGCAGGGCATCGCCGACTTCGTGCGGCGCGAGCTGCCGTTCGGCCGTTTCGGCCGGGACGACGAGGTGGGCGACGTCGTGGCGTTTCTCGCGTCGCCCCGCGCGAGCTGGATCAGCGGCGCCTCGGTCCCCGTGGACGGCTGTCAGTCGCGGTCGAACCTATGAACTTCTCGGCGCTCATCCAGTCGGTGTCCGACGCGGTCTTCATGCCGTGGATCGTGCTCGTGCTCCTGGGCACGGGGCTGTTCCTCACGATCCGGCTCGGGTTCGTCCAGATCGTGCGGCTGCCGGCGGCGTTTCGCACGGCGATCGCCGCGCGGCAGTCCGGAGCCGGCGGAGCGCTCACCCCGTTCCAGGCCTTTGCCACGGCGCTGGCCGCCTCGATCGGCATGGGCAACATCGCCGGCGTCGCGACGGCCATCGTGTCGGGCGGGCCCGGGGCGCTGTTCTGGATCTGGGCGTACGGTTTCTTCGCGACGGCCATCAAGTTCGCCGAGGCCGTACTCGGCATGACGTTTCGCGAGGTGAAAGGGGACCACGTGGCGTCCGGCCCGATGTACTACCTGCGGGACGGGTTGAAGTCGCCCGCGCTCGCCACGACCTACGCGCTCATCGCCGGGATCGCCGCGCTCACGACGACACCGTTCACGCAGCCCAACTCGATGGCGCTCGTGCTGAACACGCAACTGGCGATCCCGAAGTGGATGTCCGGCGTCGCCATCGCCGTGCTCACGTGGCTCGTCATCATCGGCGGCGTGAAGTCGATTGGCCGTGCCGCCGAGAAGCTCGCGCCGCTCAAGGTCGGTCTCTACATGGTCGGCGGGCTGATCGTCATCCTCACGCATCTCGACCGCCTGCCAGGTGTGATCGCGCTCGTGTTCCGCGAGGCGTTCTCGTTCAAGGCCGCCGCCGGCAGCGTGGCCGGGCTCGGCATCATGACCGCCATCCGGTACGGGCTCGCCCGAGGCGTCTACGCGAACGAAGCGGGATACGGGACCGCCGCGGTGGCGTACGGCACCGCGCAGTCCACCAACCCGACGCAGCAGGGCCTGAACGCCATGATGGAGGTGTTCATCATCTCGTTCATCACGTCCAACGTGAGCGCCCTCTCGATTCTGCTGACGGGCGCGTGGCAATCCGGCGCGACGAGCACGGCCGCCGTCGCGCAGGCCTTCGACGCGGCGATGCCGTTCGGCGGCTACCTGCTGGCGCTCTCGGCCTTCCTGTTCGGCTACACCACGCTCATCGGCTGGGCCTACTACGGCGAGCAGTTCCTGGAATACGTCCTCGGCCGGCGGGTGACCCGGACCTATCGCTGGATCTACTGCCTGCTGATTCCGTTCGGCGCGGTTGCCAAGGTCGACGCCGTCTGGGCGTGGGGCGACCTGATGAACGGTCTGCAGGTGTTTCCCAACGTCGTCGGCCTCATCGGGCTGAGCGGCCTCGTGGCGGTCGCCGCCCGGCGCCCAGTAGCTCGATGATTTGCTATTCGTTCGCTTTCGCTGCTTGATCGTCCCCTGAGCCGCTGCTAGGATTCGGACGTGTCGTCTACCCCGCGATCGCTGGCCCCGCACGGCGCCCCCCGGGACGCGCACCTGGGAGAAGCGCTGGCGAGCCTGGCGCCGGCGGCCCTGCTGGGCGCGGTGGGGCAGGAGGGGCGCACGCTGATCGTGGCGCCGGAAGGCGGACGTGAGCCGGTCGTCACCGCCATTCACCACCTGCCGGCGCGGGCCGCGGAGACGGCGCCGTTTCCCGCGCGACTCGACGCGCGGCTGCTCGACATCCTGCGCGCCCGCGGGATCGATCAGCCCTACGTGCACCAGGCGGAGGCCATCGAACAGGCCCTCGAGGGGCGCGACCTCGTGATCGTCACGCCCACGGCGTCCGGAAAGACCCTCTGCTACAACGCACCGGTCCTGCACGCGATCCTGCAAGATCCGGCCAGCCGCGCGCTCTATCTCTTTCCGACCAAGGCCCTCGCGCAGGATCAGCTCGCCGAGCTGCAGGGCCTGTGCGAGCGCCTCGACGCGACCGGCGCGATGAAGGTGGGCGTCTTCACCTACGACGGCGACACCCCGCAGGATGCTCGCCGCGCCATCCGCACGCAGGCGCACGTGGTCCTGTCGAACCCGGACATGCTGCACGCGGGCGTGCTGCCGCACCATCCGCGCTGGGCGAAGCTGTTCGAGAACCTGCGGTTCGTCGTGATCGACGAGCTGCACGCCTATCGCGGCGTGTTCGGCAGCCACCTGGCGAACATCCTGCGCCGCCTGCAGCGCGTCTGCCGGCACTACGGCTCGGACCCGGTCTTCATCTGCTGCTCGGCCACGATCGCCAACCCCAAGGAACTGGCGGAGCGGCTCACGGAACGGCCCTTCACGCTCGTCGAGCGCAGCGGCGCGCCGCGCGCCGAGAAGTACTTCGTCTTCGTCAACCCGCCGGTCGTCAACGCGCAGCTCGGGATTCGACGATCCTACCTGGCCGAAACGCGCCGCGTGGCGCTCGAGTTCCTCGCGCGCCACCTGCAGGTGATCGTCTTCGCGCAGAGCCGCCTCGCGACCGAGCTGCTGACGACGTATCTCAAGGACGCGACGCCGACGGTGCCGGGCCTGCCGGACGCGGTGCGTGGCTACCGGGGTGGCTACCTGCCGAACCGGCGACGAGAGATCGAGCGCGGCCTGCGCGACGGCACC
>CAYLZN010000273.1:0-7137 GCA_964387935.1 uncultured Vicinamibacteraceae bacterium
GTCTGCCTGATCGACGCGGTGGTCGGGGCCAGCGTGCTGGCCGCGCTCATGCTGTACTACGGCGTCTCGATCGGCCCGGCCATCCTGCTGCTGCTGCTCGTCGTCGCCGTGCACGTCGTGTTCACGGCCGCGCTCGCCCTGCTACTGGCCATGGCCAACCTATTCCTGCGTGACGTCAAGTACCTGTTCGACGTGATCCTCACCGTGTGGATGTTTGTCACCTCGGTGCTCTATCCTGCGGCGGTGATCGAGGGCAAGGCACGGACCCTTGTCGCGCTGAACCCGATGACGCCCATCGTCGACGCCTACCGGGCGGTGATTCTCTACGGCCAGCTGCCCGACCCTGCCGCCTTCGGGGCGGTGGCGGCGCTGTCGTTGCTGCTGCTCGCGCTCAGTTGGCGACACTTCCACCGGGCGGAGCTGAGATTCGCCGAGATGATCTGATGGCAGACGCGCCTCCGATTGTCGTCGACGGTGTGTGGAAGAAGTTCCGCAAGGGCCAGCACTACGACAGCCTGCGGGATCTGATCCCGGGCCTGGCACGCGCCGGCGTACGCCGCGACCGCGAGGGCGCTCTCCGCGCGCACGAGTTCTGGGCGCTCCGCGACGTGTCTTTTCAGGTCCCCCGCGGCGAGGCCCTGGGGATCATCGGTCCCAATGGCGGAGGGAAGTCGACGCTGCTCAAGCTGCTCACGAGGATTCTCGGGCCCACTCGGGGCCGGTGCGTGGCCAGCGGCCGCATCGGCGCGCTCATCGAAGTCGCTGCCGGGTTTCACGCCGACCTGACCGGCCGCGAAAACGTGTACCTCCAGGGGGCCATCCTCGGCATGGCGCGCGAGGAGGTGGACCGCCGCTTCGACGCCATCGTGGACTTCGCCGGCCTCGAGGGATTCATCGACACCCCAGTCAAGCGCTACTCGTCGGGCATGAGTGCGCGGCTGGGGTTTTCCATTGCCGCCCATCTGGAGCCGGACGTCCTCGTAATCGACGAAGTCCTCGGCGTCGGAGACGCCTCCTTCCAGGAGAGGTGCGCGGAGCGCATGCAGGAGTTCAAGCGGCAGGGCGTGGCCCTGGTGTTCGTCTCGCACAACCTGCGGGCGGTCAGCACCCTGTGCGACACGGTGCTCTACGTCGACGCGGCGCCGGTCGCGATGGGTGATCCCACGATGGTGCTCGAGCGCTACCTGACCGACCGGTGCGCCGACAGCGCTCCTGTGACCTCGGGTGAACTGATGGGCATCGGCACGTCGCTGGCCGGCGCGTCGGGCCCCATCGACTCGGGAATCGCGCCGGGCACCCCGCTGCAGTTCACCGTCCATCTCCAGGCCCAGCGACCCACAGGCGACTACCGCGTCGCCTTCCGCGTGTATCGCTCCACGGACGGCCTCCCTGTGTACGATGCCAGCTGGACGGGCGAGGAACTGGGAGTCCCCGTCGCGCTGCCCGGCGACCAGTTGACGGTCACCTTCGACTTCGCGGCCCACCTGACACGCGGGCACTACCATCTGGCGTACCACGTGTACCACCGGCCGTCGCGCTCGTTCATCGCCCACCAGCGCCCCGCCGGGAGCTTTGTCGTCGATGAGGCGCGCACGTATGCGGGCGTCGCCGATCTCGCCGTCCATCCGCGCGCCGCCATTGACGCCGCGGGCCTGACACTGGCCCGGGAGGCGTAAGCCCCCGCCTGCAGCCGAGTCAGGCCGGTTCGTTCCGCCTGGTGCGCGGGGCCGTTGCGCCCAGTCCTCGTCTCGTCCACGCGCGCAGCGGTCCCAGGAAGTGGCTCCGGAGCCGGCGCAGGTAGTGTGGCAGGAGGGCGCTGTGCTCCGGCAGACCGAGTCGCGCTCGCATGAACGGCGCGGACGGGAAGGCGAGATACGCGGTCATGACCAAGCGCGACGGCCAACGCGGCGGCCTGAGCGCAAGGGCAACCAGCGAGAGGCGCTCGGCCTGCTGCATGTCGCGCAAGAGGCGTTCGCAGCCAGCCGGGTCTCGGTCGGCGGCCTCGCCCAGCGCAGCCAGGGTGTCATCCGGCACCGGTGCCGACAGCGCCCCGCGGAGGTACGACAGCGTGACGAGGAGCGTCACCGCCAGGCCTCCGTCGGTGGCCCGCGACACGACGGTGCCGAAATCGCCGGGCGTCGCCTTCATCGTGAGGAACCACGCGTCACACAGCCACCGCAGCGTCTCGCGATCAGGACGCACCGGCGCGCAGCCGCAGGTGTGCACGAGCGCATCGGCCTGGCACAGCGTGCGCACGGCCACGCCGGCGATGGAGGCGGGAACCGCGCGGGTCCGGATCTCCAGGACCGGAACGTCGTACTGCAGTCCCGGAAACACCTCGGCCTGGAGGAACACCGGCATGCACGACCGATGGTGCAGGGTCACCGGGTCTCCCGGGGAGCGCTCGTGCGGGTCCACGACAAGGCCCGCGCGCTCGAGCACGCGCCGTCCTGCGTCCAGGGCAGCTCCATCGGTCACCCACACGCGCAGGCCGTGACTGTGTCGCGTGGCTGGATCGGGATACACGGCATCGGCGATCGCGCTGCCCTCGAGCACGACGCCGTCGATCCCTGCCCCCGTCAGCGCGCTCAGCACCTCGCGACACACCCGTGTGTAACTGCGATACCGCACGGTCTCGCGCAGGTACGCGGTCCGGAGGTAAGTCAGGAAGCGCCGATCGCTCGTCAGCCCCCCTCGACGAACCGCCGTGAAGAAGAGCGGAAGCAGGCCCTTGAGTCCCTCGACGGGCCCCTCGAAGGCGTCGCGGGGATCCCGATGCGCGGCACGCCAGGTTCTCCAGGCCGCCTCCCCCGCCTGGCCCTCCAGGAGGCAGGCCCGCAGGAGCGCGCGATGGTCGGGCGTGAAGAGGATGTCGGCCAGCACGCGGCCGAGCGGGGGCGTCGACTCCGGAAACGTCACAGGGTCCATCGAGGCCGGCCCGGCGGATCAGAGGCCGCTGGCCAGCCTGGCCGCCGCAGCGCGGCGACGGTTCAGCGCAGCCTTGACCACTTCGGCCATGTCACCTTTCAGCTCGTTGGCACGCACGCGCGTAATGTTGGTGCGGTGGACACGACGGTAGACCAGCACCTCCGGCAGCGGGCGTATGCGGACCCCGAACTCGTCGGCACGAATGAACCAGTCGGTGTCGCTGCCCACGCGCAGGGTGACGTCGAATCCTCCCACCATCGCGAAGACACGCCGGTGCGCCAGTAGGCCCTGGAGCAGGCTGCCGAGCTGCGGCGAGGTCATGGCCCAGTCGTCGAGGCGCTCGCGCTCGTGCTGCAGCTCCTCGATCCAGAAGTTCTGGGCGTAGGCCCGGCAGACGTCGACATCGGGATGCGCGTCGAGGCAGGCGAGCTGTCGTTCGAGCTTCTCCGGATGCAGCACGTCGTCGGCATCCATGAACGAGAGGTAGGCCCCGGAGGCCCTCGCGAGCCCGGTATTGCGGGCCACGCCCGGACCCAGGTTGGGCTGCCACAGGCGCACGATCCGGTCGCCGTACGCATCCAGCGCTGCCGCCGTGCCGTCGGTCGACCCGTCGTCGACCACGATCACTTCCAGGGGACGCTGGGTCTGTGCCAGCACGCTGTCGAGCGCCTCTGCCAGATAGCGCTCACCGTTGAAGACGGGCATGATCACACTGATCAGTCGCGCGGTCACACGGAACCTCCGCTCATCCCGGGAAGTGGTCAGACGGCCGCGCCCCCGGCGGCGAGATCCTGCTCGAGGTCGGGCAGCGGCGGGTCCAGCGCGAAGAAGTGCGCCATGTCGCCGTACTTCTGAAGCACCGGACGGACGTAGACCTCGCGCCCCGCGGGCGTTTCGCTGCCCCAGGCCACGACGGGCTGCGGCCCCTCGGCGATGCTGACGAGCTCCTCCCGGACGAGATCCGCGGCCAGGGCCTTGATGTCCTCGCAGGCAGCCTCGGCGGACACCTCGAAGCGCCGCCGCAGGCAGGCGGCGATGGCATCAAGGCTCTGCTGAGCCGAGATACCTTCCCAGACCACGGCGCCCGCTCCCTCAAGGCTGTAGTAGTACCCGTTCGCCAGGTTGATGATGATCGCTTCGCCATCGATGACTTTGGCGGCGATCTCTGCGGAGCGGGGTGAGAGGCGGTCGCTTCCGATCGGTTCACGTGATGTCGTCATCGTTCAGCACTCCGAGGGGCACGTGGCCCGCGTATGAATGGCACGTCTGCCGAGGTGCCGACCCTCCCGCAGGCGCGAGTAGAGCGCGGCGGTCTTCGCCTTGACCACGTCGTGGCTGTAGCGCGCCCGCACCAGCGCCGCCGCGTTCACGGCGAGCCGGCTCCTGAACTCGCCGTCGTCGAGCAGTCGATCGCAGGCGCTGGCGAACGCCTCAGGCGAGTCGGCAAGGACCAGGTGGTGATCGGGCGTGACCTCGAGGCCTTCGGCGCCCATGGTCGTCGATACGACCGGTACCCCGTGGGCGAACGCTTCGAGGACCTTGATGCGGGTCCCGCCACCTGCCCGCAGTGGAACGACGGCGAGCCTGGCGCGACGGTACCAGGGCGCGACATCGGGAACTTCGCCAGCGAAGATCACGCCGGGTACGCTGCGCATCGCATCCGCAAGCGCCTCCGGCGCCGCCCGACCCACGATGCCGACACGAACCGGGCCTGCCCGCAGCTGTCGGAGGCGCGGCAGGATCTCGTCGCGAAACCAGCCGAGGCCGTCGATGTTCGGGAAGTACTCGAGCGAGCCCACGAACAGGCAGTCGAGATCCTGGGCGGCCGCCTCTGGACTCCGCACCTCCACGGCGTTGGGGACGACGTGCAGCGTCTGGAGGCCGTGCCGCGCGCGGAACTCCGACGCGTCACGGGAGGAGCAGACCAGGACCGCATCGAAGGCCGGGAGGTACTCGGCCTCCATCCGGGCGAATGCCTGCGCGTCGCGAGCGGCCGCCTCGCCGGCCAGCGCTTCCCCGTGCAGTTGGTGCAGCCGCGACAGTCGCCCGTACTTCGTCGACTCGTCGTCGTCCATGTCGAGGACGCAGACCGGAGGCGCGCCGTTGCCGGTCTGGTAGGGCTCGCCGAAGGGTGCCATGTAGAGCCGCATCACATGGACGACGTCGTAGTGCGCGCCGGCGAACCATGTCGCGGCTTCCCTGACCGCCTCATCGGTGGCATGCCGCGCCACGGCCGGCAGCGAGGCGAGGCGCACGGAACGGGCGGACGCCCTCCGGGCCCGGGCCGCATGCGCGAAGACGCTGTCGAGTGTCTCGGCGCTTCGCGCGCCCGTGACCTGGAGCGTGAACACCGCACGATAGAGGGCCCCGGCGGCATCGTCGGCCCGGACGGTCGATTGCACGGCGACGCGGTGCACGCGATCGGTGACAAACGGAGGAAGCGCGCGGACGTCCGCCGGTCCAGAGACGGTGATGACCAGCAGGTCCACCTCGTGGTCGCGGGCCAGGGCGTCGAGCAGCATGCCAGCCCGCATCGCCAGGCCGTTGCCCGTGGCCGCCGGCAGCACAGGCGAGATGAACAGCAGGCGGGGTGCCGAGGTCGTCACGCCACGCCCTCGCGGGCGTCGTCAGCAGCGGCAGAGGCGGCTGTGCGCTGGCGCTGCCGGATCCGATCGATCGACGCCTTGAACACGTGGGCGAGCGTCTCGGCCCGCACGGCAGGGAACTCTCGTGTCATGTTGTGAGGGTGTACTCGCCTGAAGACCAGCACCTCTTCCAGCCAGGCCCCGGGCACCTGCGCCTCCGCCGCACGCAGGTACCAGTCGGTGTCCTCGCAGAATCGGCGAGAGGGATCGAAGCGGCCGATCCGGTCGAAGACGCGGCGCCTGGCCAGCACCGCCTGCATGACGACGCCGCGGAACAGTTTGGGCAGCTGCCGTTCGTCCAGCCGCGCCTGCTCCTCGGCGCGATCGCCGTCCCAGAAGTTCTCCACGAGACAGACCGAGAGGTCCATGCCTGGCTGGGCCCGGAAGTGGGCGAGCTGGCGCTCCAGCTTCCGCGGGTGCCAGAGGTCGTCGGCGTCCTGGAAGGCGATGAACTCGCCGTGCGCACACGCCAGCGCCGTGTTGCGCGCGGCGGCCGGCCCCCGGTTCGCCTGGTGCAGGACGACCACCCGCGGGCCGTAGGAAGCGAGGATCTCGCGGGAGGCATCCGTCGAGCCGTCGTCGACCGCGATGATCTCGAGGGGGTCGTGCTGCTGCGCCAGTACGGAGTCCAGCGACTCGCAAAGGTAGCGTGCGGCGTTGTAGACCGGGACGATGACGGTGACGAGCGGCTGGTTCATCGCCGTGCCTTCTCCTCGAGGGCCTGCGCCACCGCGAGTGGGATCGTGCTCAGGTCGCGCCCCAGCTCCAGCCAGACCGCCGGCGTGCGCTCGACGAGCCGCACGAACAGGTCGAAGGTCTCGCGGCGCGGCCGCGGCATCGACAGCAGCGACGGCGGGACGAGCGCAAAGAGTGCGGCGAACCTCGTGGCCGGTCGGACGGTCGTGACCGCTGCGTCCACGATTCTGGGCAGGAGAAGGAGGTCGATCGAGGCCGACGTCTCCAGTCGCTGGGCATGAAGCCGGGCGATCGGCAGGAACGACTTCCGTTCGTGCTGATGCGGCGTCGGCTCGGCGTACGGCGCCAGGTCCGGGAATCGCAGGAGGTGGTGGGGATCGAGCACTGCCGTCGCAAACAGCGAGTGCCCGACGAACGCTCCGTCGTGGCGCTCCTCGACACCCACGTAGTCGTCGCTGAGGAACCCGCAGCCGCGCAGCAGGCACGCCAGGGTGGTCGTCGACTTGCCGGCCCCACTGCGTCCAGGAATGAGACCGCCTGTGCCCCCGCGCGTCACGAGACCGGCATGGGCCATCGCGACGCCCCTGGCCCGCAGCGGCTCGAACAGCATCTTGTTGAACGGCTTTGCCCGCTGGTCGAGATAGGCGCGCTCCGCGGAGCGATACCAGCAGACCACGTGCATGTGGCGCCGGTCGAGCATCATCACCGTCTCTGGGCGGAGGAAGGTGATGAAGCGATCGTCTGGCGAGTACAGGACCATCCCGTTCGGGCTCAGATCCGGGCTCGTGGGTCGGACGACCGACGTGACCCCCGTGACCGCCTCGTCCCACGCGTCGATCGTGACGCGCCCCCCTGCGGCGGCGGCCGC
>CAYLZN010000273.1:7147-8026 GCA_964387935.1 uncultured Vicinamibacteraceae bacterium
ACCGATCGCCCGGGTAATCTGCCGCGCCACCGCGCCGCCGACGATCCGGAAGGACAGGGTCAGGTCGGCCACACGGTGGCTGAAGACGTGCACCTCGCCCGGAGCCCGGGCCACCGCCTGATCGAACTCGGCTCGTAAGGCGTGAAAGGCGAAGACCCCCGCCCGGGCCAGCTCCTCGGGGCTGACCACACGGGGCGTGCCGGCGCCCGAGGGAGCGACCGCCCCGGTTGGCCCCTCACCGGCCAGCGCCATGAGCCGACGGAGCATCACCGGAATCGAAGGGGAGTACTGGTCGAGTGCTCCAAGCATCATCGGCACGGTTACCGGTCTTCAACGGTGCTGTTGAGGGGAATCGGCAGGCGACGGCCGACCCTGCAGTGATGCTGGACCGGTTGAGGCCTCCGGGTCGCTACAATGGGCGACGGGACCCGGCACATGAAATGGCGACATCCTCGGGGAAACGATCGTTGGATCATCAGCCGCCTCGAAGGCAGACGCGGGGGGTATTTCGTCGAAGCTGGGGCCCTCGACGGCGTGAGGGGCAGCGCCACCTGGACCCTGGAGAAGCACTTCGGCTGGACCGGGATCTGCGTGGAGCCGCTCGGCCGCAGCTTCGAGCAGCTCCGTCGGAACCGCACCTGCTCCTGCGATTCACGCTGCCTGTTGGCTCGGGCGGGCGAGGTGGAGTTCGTCGAGGTCGGACCGGGAAGCGAGGGCTACAGCGGCATCGCCGAATACCTCGACCCGGTCAAGCGCGAACACTGGGAGCACGGCACGCGGGTTCCGAAGCCCGCGGTGACCCTGACCCAGTTGCTGCGCGAGCATGCAGCGCCAGCCGTGATCGACTACCTGGCACTCGACACCGAGGGCAGCGAGCGC
>CAYLZN010000274.1:0-7941 GCA_964387935.1 uncultured Vicinamibacteraceae bacterium
AGCGCAACGTCCACCGCGCGGCCCGTCTCGGCATCGCGGAGGCGAAGGTAGCCCAGGCCCTCCGGCAGCGCGTCATCCGACGGGTCTCGCGGCACCACGGCGATCACGTCGTGCCGGGCCGCGAGCACCGGCAGCGCCGAACCCGCGAAGATTGCTTCCTCGGTTACGAAATCCGAGACGAGGAACACCACGCTCATCCGTCTGAGCCGCTGGCTGAGGAAGTCGATCACCGGCAGCAGTCTCGTCTCGGACGTCCTGGGCGAGAGGGTCCACAACTGCTCGAGTACCGTCCAGGCCGACGCCCGCGCACGGTGCGGGGGGCTGTAGGCCAGCACGCGGTCCGCAAAGGCCAGAAAGCCGGTATTGATCTGGTCCGCCAGGGTTGAAAACAGCAGCGACCCCGTGATCAGCGTCGTCAGTTCCTTCTTCGAATAACGCGACGTCCCGATGTCCATGGACGGCGACACGTCGAGGGCGATCATGACGGTCAGCTCGCGCTCGGCGTGCGTGTGGCGTACGAACGGCGCGTTCATCCGCGCCGTGACGTTCCAGTCGATCCGGCGCACGTCGTCGCCAGGCCGGTACGGCTGGTGCTGGTCGAAATCGAAGCCGGGGCCTCGCAGGGGGCTTCGGAACGCGCCGAGGAGGAGGTTCCGGATCCGCTTGGCCGTGTAGACCTCGATGTAGCGCAGCTCGCGCATGACGTGGTCGGGAATCATGGGATCGCCACCGCGCCGAGCAGGTCGTCCAGGATCTCGTCGGCCTCCACGTGCTCGGCCTGGGCCCGGACCGTCCGCACGAGCCGGTGCCTGGTGGCATCCGCGTAGATCTCCTTCACGTCCGCCGGGAGCACCCAGGTGCGACCGTGCAGGAACGCCGTCACGCGGGCCAGCGCCAGCACGTGCTGGTACGAGCGGGGAGAGACACCGACCAGGACCATGTCCTTGAGGGCCGGACGGCCCGCCTCGCCCGGATCGCGCGTCGCGCGGCCCAGGCGGACGATGTACTCGAGGATCTTGTCGTCGAGCCACACCGACTCGAGGATGAAGGCCCGCAGGCGGCTCACCTCGAGCGGCGTCACCCGGTGCTCGATGGACGACTCGGTGAGCCGCACGCGCAGCATCGCCACCTCCTCGTCGGCGCTGGGATAGCCGACGCGGAGCATCATCGAGAACCGATCGAGCTGCGCTTCGGGCAGCGAGTACACGCCCTCCTGTTCCACCGGGTTCTGCGTGGCCAGGACCCAGAACGGATCCTCGAGGCGGAAGGTCGTGTCGGCCAGCGTGACCTGCCGTTCCTGCATCGCTTCGAGCAGCGCGCTCTGCGTCTTGGGCGTCGCACGGTTGATCTCGTCGGCGAGCAGGATGTTGGTGAAGACCGGGCCCTGCTCGATCCGGAAGGAGGCCTGCTGCGCGTCGTAGATGCGCGTGCCGATCACGTCGGCTGGCAGAAGGTCGGGCGTCAACTGGATGCGCTGGAACCTCGCGGAAATGGCGTGCGCCAGTGTCGTGGCGGTCAGCGTCTTGGCCACGCCGGGCACGCCCTCGAGGAGCACGTGGCCGCATCCGGTGCGCGGCTGGCCGCGGCCCGCGGCATACGGGATGGCGGCAAACAGGCCTGTCAGCAGGCGACGGATCAGCACCTGCTGGCCGACGATGATGCGACCGATCTCGTCCTCGAGGGCCGCGATGACGCCGGCGGCGGCCTCCGCGTTCACAGCCGGACCCACAGCAGCGCGGCAGCCACCGCAGCCACGGCCAGCGCTGCCGGGTAGAGGTCGTGATATTCGTTCGCGGTGCGCCAGCCAACGATCCGGCGCTCCCCGCGCACGAGGTCCGCGATGGCCTCGGCGAGTTCCCGACCCGAGCGGGACCGCACGTAGCGTCCACCCGTGACCGCCGCCACCTGCCGCAAAGTCGTCTCCGAGAAGGTCGTCGTCACCACCTCGCCGCTCTCGTCGCGCAGCACGCGCGCGGGGCCCGCAGCGTCCAGGAGCGGTACAGGCTGTGGCGCCTCCCCACCCACGCCCACGCAGTGCACGCGCTGACCGGTCTCCCGCAACGTCGCCAGCTCACGAGTCAGCGTGGCACCGTAGTCCTCGCCGTCTGAGACGAGGAGAAAGACCTTGTTCGAGGGCCGCGAGTCCTTCCGGACGACCTCACGGGCGCTCGCCAGGGCAGCGCCGATGTCAGTGCCGAGCAGCGTCTGCCGCTCGCGATCGATCCAGTCCAGATAGAACACGAGGCTGTCGGCATCGCGGGTGAGATAGGACAGGATGAGCGCCGCGTCCGCGAAGCCGACCAGGCCGACGCGGTCGATCCCGTCCGGTTTCTCCCGCAGCAGCGTGCGGATCTCGCGGGTGGCCCGTTCCAGCCGCGACGGTTCGATGTCGGTGGCGTGCATCGATGCCGACCGGTCCAGCAGGACGACGAGGTCCTGGCGCTCGACCTCTGGGATGCGCTGCGCGAGCAGCACCTGCGGGCGGACGAGCGCCGCCAGCAGAGCGCCCACCGCCGTGAGGCTGGCCAGGAACACCAGGATGTCATTGCCGCGCGGCGCGCGCCGGTAGTACGCATGCGCGGCCCAGGCGGCTGCGAGGACGGGCAGCACCAGCCCCCAGCGCAAGTACTCGGGACGCAGCATCCGCATGGTCGTCTCACCCGACCCGGCGCGCCGGTCGCACGGACACCGGCGGGGGGCGCAGCAACTGCAGCAGCTGGGGTGGCGGCGCCTTCGGCTGCTTGCGCAACTCGGAGAGGACGCGTGCGGTGAGCTCGAAGTTGACCTTCGTGTCCCAATCGTCCGGCGCGCTGGCGAGCGCGCGCCGGAACTCCTCCTCGGCGCGGGTGAGCCAGGCGAGCCGCGCTTCCGCCTCCTCTTCGCGGCCGGCACTGGCAAACAGCGCGCAGCCGGTCCAGAAGTGCGGCGCGGCGCCTTCCGGCGCCCGCGACGCCTTGTCAATCACCTCGTCGAAACGCTGCGCCGCGTAGAGGGCCCACAACTGGTTGGCGACCACGCGCTCGTAGTCCACCCGGAACAGCTGCCTGGCCGCCGGCAGACGGTCGAAACGCCGCTCGGCCGCGGCATACGCCGCGAGCGCTTCGTCGACCTCCCCGAGAGCGAGCGCCGCGTCGGCGCTCGCGACCTCGCGCGTCCACCGGGCGTACCCGAGGGCAGCCAGGCCGACCACGAGGGTGAGGAGCGCAAGCGCCGAACCGACCGACCTCATCGCCGGGGCCATCGAAAGTGCGGCGATTACAGCAGAAGGGCCGCTCTCCGTCAACGAGATCGCGAGTCGCGATACACTCGGCTGCCGTGAAGAGGCTCCTCGCGGCTGTGGCCTTGATGTTCGTCGTTCTCGGGTCGGTCCTGGTCCTGCGCGCCGTCCGCAGCGGCCCGCCACCACCTCGCGTGGCACCGGTCACGGGCGTGACGCTCGTTGACGAGGCCGCGCTCGCGCGGTTCGCGACGGCGATCACCTTTCCCACCGTGTCGCCGCAGGAGGGCGCACCCGATGCGGGGCCCTTCGCACAGCTTCATGCGCACCTCGCCGCGTCGTTCCCGCGCGTGCACGCGACGCTCACCCGTGAGACGGTCAACGATCTCAGCCTGCTGTACACCTGGCCGGGCACCGAGCCTGCCCTGCCGCCACTGGTCCTCATGGGGCACCTGGACGTCGTGCCCGTGATTCCCGGTACCGAGAGCGCATGGGAACAGCCGCCCTTCGGAGGAACAATCGACGCCGGGTTCGTCTGGGGTCGTGGTACCCTCGACGACAAGCCCACCGTGATCGCTGCGCTCGAGGCGGTCGAGTTCCTGCTGCGCGAGGGATTCCAGCCGCGGCGCACGGTCCACCTCGCCTTCGGACACGATGAGGAGCGGGGCGGCAGGACCGGTGCCCTCGCCATACGCGACTTGCTGCAGCAACGGGGCCTTCGCGAGGCGGCCTGCGTCGTCGACGAGGGCGGGGCGATCACGCGGGGCGTCGTGCCGGGCCTCCCCGGCCCCGTCGCGCTCGTCGGGATCGCCGAAAAGGGCTTCGTCAGCCTTGCGCTCGAAGTCACGGGCGCCGGCGGACACTCGAGCGCGCCGCCCCCGAGCACGAGCATCGGGATCCTCGCCGCGGCCATCGCCCGCCTCGAAGCGTCGCCCTTCCCGACACGGATCGACGGCGGCACGCGGGCGCTGCTCGACACGATCGCGCCGTACCTCTCGTTCGGCCGGCGCCTCGTGCTGTCGAACCTGTGGCTCTTCGGCCCCCTCGTCGAACGACAGCTCGCCGCATCGCCCGCCACGGCCGCCACCATCCGGACGACGACGGCGGCGACGGTCATCAGAGGCGGCGTCAAGGACAACGTGCTGCCCATCGAGGCCACCGCCATCGTGAACTTCCGCATCCTTCCCGGTGACACCGTGCAGAGCGTCACGGAGCGGGTCACCCGCGTGATCGCGGACCCGCGGGTGCGCGTGTCGCCCGGAGAGGGATTCCGCGTGGATCCTTCACCAGTCTCCGACGCGGCGTCCCCGTGGTTTGCCGCCATCGACCGGTCCCTGCGAGGGGTCGTTGGCGACGAGCCGCTGGTGGTGGCTCCGTACCTCGTGATGGGCGGCACCGACGCGCGGTACTGGTCCAGCCTGTCGAAGCAGGTCTACCGGTTCTCCCCGTTCGAGGCGCCCGCCGACGCGCTGGAGCGGGTCCACGGGACCAACGAGCGGCTGTCCGCGGCGAGCTACCTGGCGGGAATCCGGTTCTACGTCCAGTTCCTCAGGCACTCCAACGAGCTCTGAGAGGGCACCAGCCGGGTGCGGCTGGGAACAAACGGCGCCGGTCTCTCGTTGGTGGTAATGTATACTTACCGGTCGGTAGCGCCCGGGTACCGCCGGGGTCAGGTCTTTACTTTTAGCGTTTTCGGGCTTGTGCCCCAAAACGCTAAAAGTAAAGACCTGACCCCCAAACACCAACCCAATGCCAACCGCCAAGAACACCACCCTTCCCGACGATCCGCCCGGCCAGCCTGCTCCAGACCACGACGAGCACGCCAAAACCCGCCTTCTGCACGCCGCCGTCCGGGTGTTCGACCGGAAGGGCTATGCCGGCGCATCCGTGCGGGAGATCACCGAGGCCGCGGGTGTCACCAAGCCCGCCCTCTACTACCACTTCGGCAGCAAGGAGGGGCTCTTGCTGGCGATCCTCAATCGCGCACAGCTCGAGTTGACGGGGGCTCTGGAGCGCGCCGTCGCCCGACCCGGAACGGCACGCACCCGCATGCTCGCGCTCTGCGAAGACATCTACGGCCTGTTCGGACAGCATCTGCCCCTCGCCCGGGTGGCACATGCGGTCTTTCTCGGTCCTCCGGACGGCGCCCCGCCCTTCGACGTGACGGTGTTCGAGAACCTGTTCCTCGAGGCCATCGAGTCCATCGCCGCCGACGGCGTGGCCGGGGGCCAACTGCGCAACGTCCCGACCCGCGACATCGCACTGGCGGTCATGGGCATCCTGGAGGGCTGCAACGAACGCCAGTTGCATCCGGCGTTCGAACCGGTGGGGATCGAGGGCCTGCGCCGGCTGATCGATCTGCTGTTCGACGGCCTGACGAATGGGCCGCGTCTGCCAGAGCACTGAGGAGAACGAGGTCATGGTTTCGAGTGGACGCCTTCAGCTCACGATCCTGGCGGGCCTCGGCCTGCTCGTCGCCGGGTGCTCGGCGCCGGCCTCCGCGCCCGCCCCGGCCGAAGCAGCGAAACCCAGCGGACGGCCGCCCGTCGCCGTCTCGGTCGCTGCCGCGTCGCGGGCTGACTTCCTGGAGAGCGTGGACGTCGTCGGCACGCTCGAACCCAAGTTCGCCGCCGACGTGCAGTCGGAGGTCACCGGCACGGTCACGGCGGTCCACGTCACCGAGTGGGTGCCCGTGCGCAAGGGCCAGCGCCTGGCCCAGCTCGACACCACGGAGACCCAGGCGGCCATCGCGGCCCTGAAGGCCGTCGAGGCGCAGGCCCGGGTCGCACAGTCGCGCGCGGCTCGCGAGTACGAGCGCGCCCAGCAGTTGCAGAAGTACGGCCTCATCACGCCGCAGGCCTTCGACGATGCGAAGAGCGCCGTCGAGGCGGCGGAGGCGGCCATCGCAGCGGCCCAGGCGCAGACCCGCACGGCCGAAGCGCGCCTGGCCAAGTCCACGCTCGTCGCGCCCATCAACGGCGTGGTCGCCATGCGCGGCGTCAACGTGGGCAACCGGGTCGAGAACATGGGCAGTGGTGCGCCGCTCTTCCGGATCGTGGACAACACCCTGCTCGATCTCACGGTGGCGGTCCCCTCATCGAAGCTCTCGTCGGTCAAGGTCGGCCAGCCGCTCGAGTTCACCACCGATGCGCTCCCCGGCCGCACCTTCTCCGGGAAGGTCATGTTCATCAACCCCGCCATCGACGCCGCCAGCCGCTCCGCCAAGGTCGTCGTCGAGGTGCCAAATGCCGACGGGCAATTGAAGGGCGGCGCGTTCGTCAAAGGCCGCATCGTCGTGGCCAACCGGCCGGGCATCCTCCAGGTGCCGCGCGAGGCCCTGCTCAACTGGAACCTCGAGCAGCAGACCGCCGAGGTGTTCCTGGCGCGCAGTGACACGGCTGAAAAGCGCGTGGTGAAGCTCGGGCAGTCCAACGGCGTCACGGTGGAGGTCGTCTCGGGCCTCGAGGACGGTGACCCCGTGGTCGTCCGGGGCGGGTTCTCGCTGCAGCCAGGCGACCGCGTCGCGGTGGCGGCCAGGGGCGAGGGGGCGTAGCGATGTTCCTCTCGAACCTGTCCATCGGGCGGCCCGTGGTCGCCACGGTGATGATGCTCACCCTGGTGACGCTGGGGCTGTTCTCGTGGCGCCGGCTGCCCATCGACATGATGCCGGAGGTCGAGATCCCGGTGCTCTCGATCATCACCGAATACCCCGGCGCCTCTCCCGAGACCGTCGAGCGCGAGGTGAGCCGCCGGATCGAGGAAGCCGTCAATCCCATCTCGGGCGTGAAGCACGTCAACTCCATCTCGCGCGAGGGCCTCTCGTCGGTCGTCGTGGAGTTCGAGCTCGAGGTGAAGATCAACGACGTCTCGCAGGAGGCCCGCGCGAAGATCAACGCGATCCGCCGCGACCTTCCAGAGGCGATGAAGGAGCCGGTGATCCAGAAGTTCGACTTCGCGGCCATGCCGGTCATCTCCCTCGCCGTGCGTTCGACGTCGCTGTCGCCACGCGAGCTGACGGAACTCGCGGACCGCAAGATCAAGCGTCGCGTCGAAAACATCTCCGGCGTTGCGCGGGCCAAGCTCGTCGGGTCCTCGAGGCGTGAAGTGGTCGTCAATCTCGACCCGTCACGGCTGTCGGCGCTCGGCATGGGCGTGGACGAGGTGGTCGCAGGCCTGGCCTCCGAGAACGTCAACACGCCGCTCGGTCGCCTCACGCTGGCCGGCACGGAGGTGCCCCTGCGCATGTCCGGCAAGCCCGTCGATCCCGACGGCTTCGCGTCCATGGTGATCGGCCGGCGCGGCACGACTCCCATCCGACTGTCGGACGTCGCGACCATCGAGGACACGGTGGAGGAGGAGCGTTCGCTCGCGCTCATCGACGGCGAGCCGGCGGTGGCGATCGATATCACCAAGCAGACCAAGGCGAACACGGTGGACGTCGTGGACGGCGTACGGGCGGCGGTCGATCAACTCCGGGCGGAGTTGCCGCCCGGCGTCGAGATCCAGATCGTGCGCGACACCTCGTGGTTCATCCGCGAGGCCGTTGCCGACGTGCAGATGACGCTCGTCATCGGCGCGCTCCTCACCGTCTTCATCGTCTTCCTGTTCCTGAACTCGTGGCGCTCCACGGTGATCACCGGGCTCACGCTGCCCATCTCGGTGATCTCGGCGTTCATCATCATGTACTTCCTCGGCATGACGCTGAACACGCTCACGCTGATGGC
>CAYLZN010000275.1:0-7933 GCA_964387935.1 uncultured Vicinamibacteraceae bacterium
CGCGTGTGCGCGCACGCGGCCACGTGCTACAAGTAGAGACCTGACCCCGAGGTTCTGGCTCGCCGGCGTCTGCCTCTCCCGTGTGCTGTCGTACGCCACCTACATGGCGTACGCCGCCTGCCTCGCCGTCGTCCGTCCCGCCTGGGGCGTCTCCGCAGCCCAGGCCGCACTCGTCTCCACGGCCTTCAACCTCGCCTACGCGGCGTCCCTCGTCGTGTGCTCGACGCTCGCGGACCGCGCCGGCGCCCGGCGCGTCGCCTTGTGGTCCGCCTGGTCCAGCGCGGCCGCCGCGATGCTCTTCGGCCTGCGTGCCCGCTCCTTCACGTCGACGCTCCTGCTCTACACGCTGGTGGGCTTGACCCAGGGCGGCTTGTACAACCCTCTGCTGATGTTGATGGCCCAGCGATACGCCCCCGCCGAACGCGGGCGCGCGGTCGGCTGGCTCATCAGCAGCACGTCGGTGGGCTACGCCGTGTCGTTGCTCGGGGCGGGCGTGGCCCTCTCCCGGGGCGGCTACCCGCTGGCGTTCCTCCTCACCGGGGCCCTGCCGTCGCTCGGCGCCCTCGTGCTCTGGTGGACGTTGCGGGACACGCCGAACCAGGTCCGGCACACCTCGGCGTTTCGCCCTCCTGCCGTCACGCCGGCCGTACGCCGCGATACGCATCTCCTCGTGGCCGGCTACACGGCCCACTCATGGGAACTGCTCGGCATGTGGACGTGGATGCCCGCCTTCCTGACTGCAGCGCTCGCCGGGGCCTCGGGACGAGGACTCGACATGGCCGGTCGCGGAGCCTACCTGGGCGCTGGACTTCACCTGCTCGGCGCCGTCGCAGCCGCGACGATGGGACATCTGTCGGATGTCGCCGGTCGTCGCAGGACGCTGATCGCCCTGGCGGCGCTCGGCACGATGCTCTCTGGCACCATGGGATGGACCATCACCTGGCCCGTCGGCAGCGTCCTCACCGTCGCCCTGATCTACAGCTTCGTCGCGCTCGGCGACTCGCCAGTGCTCTCCACCGCCCTCACCGAGATCGTCGGGCCGGGAGGGCTTGGCCGCGTCCTGGCCGTCCGCTCGCTGCTCGGCTTCGGGGCCGGCGCGATCGCTCCGTGGGTGTTCGGCCTGGTGCTGGACGCCCTCAACCCCGGACTCACCGTGCCTGAGTCGTGGGGTTGGGCGTTCTGCGTGCTGGGTCTCGGCGGAGTCGTGGCCACCGTGTGCGCCTGGCAACTCGGTCGCCCGCCCCACCCGTCACCACGCTGATCCCGTCATGCCGCCTCGCATCGTCTCGCTCGTGCCGTCCATCACGGAATCGCTCTTCGACCTCGATCTGGCAGCCCGGATCGTGGGGCGGACGAGGTTCTGCATTCACCCGAAAAACGTCGTCCGCCGCGTACCGATCCTTGGCGGAACCAAGGACGTGGACATTCCCCGCGTGCGTGCGATTGCGCCCTCGCACGTGATCGTCAACGTGGACGAGAACACACGCCCGACCGTGGACGCGCTGCGCGGCTTCGTGCCCCGGGTGGTGGTCACGCATCCGAAGACGCCCGAAGACGCCGTCGCGCTCTTTCGGGAGCTGGGCAGCCTGTTCGAGCGCCAGTGTCAGGCCGACGCCCTCTGCGGAGCCCTGGAGGGCGAACTCGCCGCCTGCCGGGCCTGCCGCTGGCCAGTCGAACGTGTGCTGTATCTGATCTGGAAGGACCCCTGGATGACCGTGGCCTCGGACACGTACATCGCGGGCATGCTGGGCGCCGTTGGCTGGGAGGTGCTCCACGGCCCCGGCGGCGACGTCGGCCCGGGTCGTTACCCGACCATTCCCGATCTCGACGCGGCCGTCTCGGGCGCCGGACGGGTCCTGTTGTCGAGCGAGCCGTATCGGTTTCGCGAGACCGATCTCCTCACGCTGCGCGCGCGGTACCCGCACGTGCCGATCGACCTCATCGATGGGGAGATGACGAGCTGGTACGGATCCCGGTCGATTCGGGGGCTCGCCTACCTGCGCGATCTGCGCACGCGGCGCTCGGGGCTGCCGTGAGCGTGTTCGACCGGCGACACTACGGGGCCTTGCGCTTGTAGCTGATCGCCAGCCCGCCGTTGATGACCGTCGTCTCCATGAACGGCAGCCCGGTGACCCATTCGTAGAACTCGCCGGTGCCGAACCCTCGCCGGCGACCGGGATACACATTGTGGGCGGTCAGCGCGCCTCCGACGGCCAGCCTGGGCAGCACGGCCTTGGCGTAGTTGGTGTACCAATCCTTGTCGGCGTCGATGAACACGAAGTCGAACGGCCCCGGCAACTGAGGCACGAGGACGTGCGCGTCACCCAGCCGCGCGTCGATCACACCGCCGAGCCCCGCGTCGCGGAAGGTGGCCACCGCCTCGTTGTGGCGAGACTCGTCGATGTCGATGGTGATGAGCCGCCCGCCGGTCTTCGCGAGCGCCCAGCCGATCCAGAGTCCCGAGTGGCCCGTGGAGGTGCCGATCTCGAGCGCGCGCACGTACCGGTGGCGCACGATCAGGTCGTGCAGCGCGCGGCCGTCGGCCTCGGGCACGTTCATGTCCCGCCACGTGCCGCGGCGTTGCTCGAGCACCCGGCTGACCCTCGCGTCCAGCGCGGCGTCGGCTGACGTGGGCGTCGGCCCCTGCGTCCCGCAGAGCGCCGCGCATCCGACCACCACCATCAGGGCGACGACCGCGCGCGACATGGCTGCCCTACCTGACCACCGTCACCACGATCTGCGACGGATACTGTTTCGAATGATGGACGACGTTGTGAGCGACCACGCCCTGCGTCTCGTCGTAGTTGTTGCCGCCCGTGTTCAGGTTGCGATCGAAGCGTGGGAAGTTGCTGCTCGAGACTTCGATCCGCAGCCGGTGTCCCGGGGCGAAGTAGTTGCTGGTCGTGAGCGGCTGCAGTGTGACCTTGTAGACCTGGCCGGGCTCCATCCACGCTGGCGGCTGGTCGTAGCCGTTGCGATAGCGTACCCGCTGGATGGACTCGTCGAGGTTGTAGGCCCGCCCGTCCGGCAGCACGTCCACGACCTTGACGGTGAAGTCGGTGTCCTTCACGTCGGACGACACGTACAGCGTGGGCTCGATGGAACCGGTCAGCTCGAGGCCTTCCTTGAACGGTTCCGAGGTGTAGACCAGCACGTCGGCACGGGACTCGATCGGGCGCTGGTCGAACGAGCCCGGCGTGATGGCGTTGCCGGTGCAGCAGACGTTCCCGCCGAGCGACGGCACGGGATTGGTCGGATCGTAGGTGAAGCGGTCCGGCGCGTCGGCGCCGGGTGGGGTCAGCGTCAGAGTGCCATCCCCGTAGAGGGAATTCGCCCGGCCGCCGCTCGCCAGGTAGAAGGTCATCGGGGTCGCGCCCTTCGGCGGCCAGGTCTCCGACGACTGCCACTTGTTCGAGCCCATGGTGAAGTAGGTGACCCTCGGGAGCTTCTCGAGTCGGCCGCCAGGGTCGCCCTTGAGGAAACGGTCGAAGAACCCGTACACGATCTCCTGGTAGTCCAGTCGCGCGTCGCCCATGCTTCGTTCGCCGACGATGGTGTCTTCCGTCGCCCGGGTGTAGGCGCAGTGAGCGACCGGCGCGATGATGGCCCACTGCTGGTCAGCCACACCCGGACGGGCCTTCGCGCGGACGTGGTTGTACATCGCGAGGTTCGGTCCGACCGACACGTCGTACCACGACATGAACCACAGGCCGGGAACCTCGAGCGGCATGGAATCGTGCCAGAGCCCGCCCTTGTACCAGGCCGGATCGTTCGGCGTGCGCTGGATCATGCGACCGCCGGTGTCCACGGGCATGGCATCCGCGAAGACCCCGCGCGGACCGTCGACCGCCTTCAGGATGTCCTGCACGGGGAGATGCCGGAGGGCCTTGGCCCAGTCCACGGGCGGCATCTGGGGCGCGAGATCGAACATCCTCGCGGCATGCACCAGGTCCTCGCGAGGGGTGTCCGGCGGGAACATCGGGCGCAGCTGGTTCTGCTCGCCATAGAGCCAGGCGATGAAGAGCATCTGCACGGCGCCGCCGCGATACCAGTTGCCCTGTTCGTAGTACGGCCCGACGCGTCCGACGCCTGCGCCAAAGCCCTGGACGTTCATGGCGGCAAACGCCGGGTGGCCCTGGGCGGCCACGGCCATCTGGTATTCGGCGGTCGACGAGCAGCCGGTGGTCCCCACCTTGCCGTTCGACCAGGGCTGTTTCGAGATCCACTCGAGCGTGTCGGTCCCGTCGGTCAGCGGCGGCCCGAGGATGTCCCAGTGACCTTCCGAGAAGAAATGCCCGCGTTCGTTCTGCATCACGAGCGCGTACCCGCGTTTCACGGCCGTCAGGGCGTTGGTCATGTCCGCCGGCGCGCCGTTGCGGACGTCCCAGTAGTTGAAGTTGTAAGGGGTGCGCACCCACACCGTAGGCACCTTGCCAGCGGCGTTCTTCGGTCGGTAGACGTCGGTGGCGAGCCGGACCCCGTCGCGCATCGGCACGAGCACCTTTCGCTCGACGACCGCGATCGACTGCAGCTCCTTCTCGAGGTTCCAGCGCCGCGCGAGGTCCGCGGGCGAGAGCGGACCGCCACGCTGCGCCACGAGGGTCGTGACGCCGGCGGCCGTGAAGGTTGCGAGAAGGGCTGCGCCCAGCAGGCGGTGAACGGCACGTGACATGAACACGCTCCTCTGTGAAACACTCGCGCGCGGCGAGACGCCACAGTGTAGCGCATAGAATCAGGCATATGGCTCACGGCTCGAGGCTCAGGGCTCCCAGGGGTACCGCCGTGCCCCCCTGGCTCGAGTGGGGCGGCCTCCTGCTCCTGCTCATCGCCGGGGCGATCCTGGTGACGTGGCCGCAGGTCCTCGTCCTCGCCTCCGGCGTCAACGACTACGGCGATCCCCTGCTCAACGCCTGGGCCCTCGCGTGGGTCGCCCGCACGCTGCCGACCGATCCGGCGCACCTGTTCGACGCCAACATCTTCCACCCCGAACCCAACACCCTGGCGTTCTCCGAGCCGCTCATCCTGCCGGCGGTCCTGGTCGCCCCCGTCTGGTGGGCGACCGGGAACGCGGTGCTGTGCCACAACCTGACCCTGCTCTCGGGATACGTGCTCTCCGGACTGGCCGTTTTTGCGCTCGTCCGACGGCTCACACGCGACCGCCGCGCCGCGCTGGTGGCCAGCCTCGTATTCGGCCTGTCCCCGCTGCGCGCAGATCTGATCCCGCGCGTGCAACTGCAACTGACCTACTTCATGCCCCTGGCGCTCCTGGCGTTCGAGCGTTGGCGCGACGCTCCAGGCCCGGGACGCGCCACCGTCGTCGGGGTGCTCGCAGGCCTCCAGGCCCTCACCTGTCTCTACTACGGGGTCTACTTCGGCCTCATGCTCGCCGTGATTGCCGGGGTGAGCGTCGCCGCGCCGGTGGCGAGGGGTCGCCTCGGCTGGCGAGCCCTGGGCACAGGAGCCGTTGCCGCCGCACTGGCATTCGCCCTGGTGGTCGCCATCCTGGTCCCGCGCTACCTCCAGGCGCATCGACAGGTCGGCGAGCGTCCGCTGGACGAGATCGCCCGCAGCGGCGCGCAGCCGCGAGACTACCTGCGCGCGCATCCGTTGAACGCGCTGCACGGCGACCCGGCGCACCCCGGACTCGGTGAGCACCGCCTCTTCGCGGGCTACGCGGCGGGCGCGCTGGCGGCGGTGGGCCTGTTCGGTCCAGGCAGCGTGCCGTATATCGCGGGCACCGTGTTCGCCTTCGATGCCTCGCGCGGCTTCGACGGACTGACCTACCCGTGGCTCTACGACCTTGTTCCCGCGCTTCACGGGTTGCGCGTGCCCGCCCGGTTCGCGGTACTCGTGGTGCTGGGCGTGTCAGTCCTGGCCGGCTTCGGTGCGGCGCGCATCCTCGCGCCAGCCTCGCCGCGGTTCGGCCTCCTCCTCACGCTGTGCGCGCTTGCGGTGATCGTGATGGAGTCGTGGAACCTGCCGCGCCCGCTGTCGCCCCTGCCGACGGCGCCCACCGGGGCGTACGCGTGGCTCGCCAGCCAGCCGCCCTCGGTGGTGCTCGAGTTCCCGATCGCGGACACGCGTGGCCGCGTCGGTCCTCAGGACCCGACCTTCATGCACGCGTCCACGTGGCACTGGCACCGCTTGCTGAACGGCTACAGTGGCTTCCTGCCCGCCGCCTACCTCGACCTCGTCACCCACGCGCGCGACCTGCCCGCCGACGGTGCCGTGCGCGCGATCGTGGCGCGAGGCGCCGATTTCCTCCTCGTGCACGAGGCGTTCTATCTCACGGGCGACTATCGCGCGGACGTCACCGCGCTGGATCGATCTCCGTGGCTCACCTTCGTGGCGGCGTTCACCAACGCGGATCGCACCGAGAGTCGCGTCTACCGGGTCCGCCGACCCTGACGTCAGACACAGAGGGCCTCGACGTCCGGCACGGCCTTCGGGATTGGGGGCCCGAGCACCCGGTGCCCCTCACGCGTCACCACGACGTCGTCTTCGATGCGCACGCCGCCGGCGTGGCGGAAGCGCTCGACGCTCGAGTAGTCGATGAAGTCCGCGAAGCGCTGCTCGCTCTTCCAGCGGTCGATGAGCGCCGGGATGAAGTAGAGGCCGGGCTCCACGGTCACGACGAACCCCGGCTGGAGCGCGCGGGCCATGCGCAGCGACTTCAGGCCGAACTGGGGGCTCCGCTCGACCGTCTCGTCGTAACCGACGTGCTGCTCCCCGAGCCCCTCCATGTCGTGCACGTCGAGCCCGAGCATGTGGCCGAGTCCGTGAGGAAAGAACAGCGCGTGCGCACCGGCAGCCACCGCCGCGTCAACGTCGCCGCGCATGCAGCCGAGCGCCACCAGGTCCTCCACCAGGCTTCGTGCCGCGATCAGGTGTACGTCCCGGAACGGCACGCCCGGCTTCATGGCGCCGATCGCCCCCAGTTGCGCCCGCAGCACGGCCTGGTACACGTCGCGCTGCGGCCCGGAGAAGCGGCCGCCGATCGGGATCGTCCTCGTGATATCGCCCGCGTAGCGGCCCGGCGATTCGGCCCCGGAGTCGTTCACCGCGATCTGGCCGGCTTCCATGCGGTTGCCGTAGTGGTGGTTGTGCAGCGTCTCCCCATGTACCGAGAAGATGACCGGAAAGGACAGCCGCCCGCCCCGCGCCAGCGCGAGCCCCTCGATCGCGCCGGCCACCTCGCGTTCGTAGACGCCCGGGCGCGCCATCTTCATGGCGAGCAGGTGCATCTCCCGCGTGAGGTCCAGGGCGCGCTCGATCTCGGCGATCTCCTCCTCCGACTTCACCGAACGCTGGGCGATGATCGCCCTGATCAACGGGAGCGACACGTGCTGGGCGACGGCCTCGGCGCGAATCCCGAGGAGCCGCTCCAGCCGCAGGGCGTTGTCGGCCCGGTACTGCGGCAGCACGTGCACGCGTCGGCCCTTCCGCAGGGCCTCGGACAGCACCTCGGCGAGCGTGGCCCTCGGCGCCACGCTGGACACCCCGGCCGCGGCCGCCTGCTCGGCGATGGTCGCCTGCGGGCCGAGCCAGACGATGTCGTCCATCGTGAACTCGTCACCGAACACCGTGTGCCGTCCGGCGTCGATGTCCAGGACGGCGGCGAGGTCCGGTCGATCTAGTCCCCAGAAGTACAGGAACGACGCGTCCTGCCTGAACGGATACTGATTGTCGGTGTAGTTCATCGGGGCTTCGGCGTTGCCGAGCAGCAGCACGAGCCCGGAGCCGACGTCGGCGGCCAGCCGCTCGCGACGGGCGACATAGGTTGAGGCGGTGAACATGTCCACTCCTGAAGCCGGGGGCGAACCCGTGGCGCGCACGGCCACGCGGTCCGGGTGCATAGTAGCAGAGCGGGCGCTGCCGCCTAGAACGCCGATCGGTTTAGGGATGGCGGGAAAAGGAGCATTTGGAGTCGTGG
>CAYLZN010000276.1:0-7922 GCA_964387935.1 uncultured Vicinamibacteraceae bacterium
CGATGCGTTCCCAGGTTGTGCCCTGGTCGGACGATCGGAAGAGGTTTCCGCGGAGGCCGTAAGCGAGCAGCGGGCCGTCCGCCAGCGGCAGCATGCCGAAGAACGACCCCTGGTAGGGCGATGGCAGTGCCTGCCACGTCGTCCCGCCATCGGCCGACCGGTACAGGTGACCGGCTTCCGCCGCGATGTACAGCGTGCCGTCGGGGGCCGCGCTGATGTCGTTCAGATGGAAGTCGTCGGTGTCGTTGATCGTCCGCGTCTGCCAGGTCTGACCGCCGTCGCCCGTGGTGAGCATGCTGCCGTAGGCGCCCACGGCGAGCCCGTTCTGCGCGTCGGAGAACCAGACGTCGAGCAGCGGCTTCTCGTGCTCGGGGGCGTAGTTCACCCTCGTCCACGTGGCCCCGCCATCGGTGGTGCGCAGGATGACCTCGTCGTGGCCGACGGCCCACCCGGTCTGCCCGTCGTGCATGTGGACCCCGGTGAGCAGGGCCCGCGACGGCACGTCGGCCTGCGTCCACGACGCGCCACCGTCCTGCGACACGACGATGTGGCCGCGCTCGCCGACCGCGACGATCCGGCCGTCGCGCGAGGCCACGTCGAGCAGCAGCGACTGGGGCGCCAGGGGGGCCGTCCAGGCCCGCTCCTCCCCGGCGGCGCCCCCGCTGCCAGACTGTGCGTGCAGGACGATGCCGACGGTGACGAGGAGCGCCGCCCCGCCGAGCACGCGCATGGCTACCGAACCCCTTCCTGGCGCAGCGCATCCGGCGTGAAGTCCGCCTCGGAGCGCTTCAGGCTGAAGTCGTGCACGCGCCCCTCGTTGAACAGCCCCATGATGAGGTAGCGGCCAGCCTGCAGGTCCACGTGCTGTTCGGCGGACGTCCACACGCACGGCACGTTGTAGAAGTTCATCACGTGCCCCTCGGACACGCGCCACAGCTGGTCGCGGTTGTCGTACTGGTCCATCAGCACGATCTGCCAGCTGTCCTCGTCGAGGTAGAACACGCGTCGCTTGTAGATGTGGCGTTCGCCGGGCTTGAGCGTCGCGTCCACGATCCAGACGCGGTGGAGTTCGTAGCGCGCGTGCTCGGGGTTGAGGTGCAGCGGCGTGATGATGTCCTTGTACTTCAGCTTCGGATCCTGCAGCCGGTACCCGTTGTACGGGATGTAGATCTCCTTCTTGCCCACGAGCTTCCAGTCGTACTTGTCGGGCGCGCCGTTGAACATGTCGAGCTGATCGCTCGTGCGCAGGTTGTCGGCGGCGGTACCGGGATTGTCGTAGGCGACCTGCGGCGCGCGCCGCACGCGGCGCTGCCCCGGGTTGTACAGCCACGCATCGCGCGGCTTCTTCACCTGGTCCATGGATTCGTGCACGAGCAGGATGCCGCCGGCGAGCCGCGCCGGCGCCGTCACCGTCTGCTTGAAGAACAGGATGCGGTTGCCGAGCGCCTGCGGGGTCATGTTCGGCAGGTGATAGAGGAACTGGGTCTCCTCGTCGAACTGCACCGGCGTGTACTGCCCGCCGCGCGTCGGCATGGCCTGGATCACCCAGCGGCCCGCCGTTTCTCCCCTGAAGCGCAGCAGGTGGTTCCAGATCACTTCGTTGCCGGTCTTCGGCGTCGGGAACGGCGGCCCGCCGATGGCGCCCTCGACACCGTTCCCGTTGTTCACGAGCTTCGCGCGCCCGACGTTCCGCGCCGTGGCGTCGTAGACGCGCTGCGGGGCCGACGCGCTGCGCCGCGTCGGGTAGACGATCATCTTGAAGGTGTTGTAGGCCTTCAGCATCGCCTTGTGCCCCTCGGACAGCTGGGCGTCGTATTGCCCCATGTTCGCCTGCGTGATCGTGAACAGGGGCTTGTCGGCGGCAAACGGGTCCACGTAGTGCTTGCCCACCACGAAGCCGGCCGGCGGCTTCGTGATGCCCCCGTCCCACGCCGGGATGGTGCCGGCCGCATTGGCCGCCCGCTCACCGCCGAGAGGCGTCAGGTTGGACGGGAGCTTGCCTTCCTGCGCCGAGAGCCACGCGCCGACGCCGAGCACGCCGACGATGACCAGGGAGAACGTCGAGACGATTCGTACCGTGCTGCGCATGACGTCTGCCTCAGAAGGAGTACTTGATGTTGAACGCCAGGAAGTCGCGGTCGCCGATCAGGTTGTACCGCCCGGCGGTCCTCGCCGCCAGATCGCCGTCGATGTCCGCGCCGAAGAAGTCCGTGTAGCTCACGTCGAACTCCCAGTTGAACCGGTACTGGAAGGCGAGCCCGAACGTGAGCGCCTTGCGGCCCTCGATGAAGTTCCCGCCGGGGCCGGGCGACGTGCCGCTCACGTCGTGGCTGAACGAGAACCGCGGGGTGACGTTCACCGCCGCAAACGCGTTGTTGTACTCGAACCGCCCCGCCAGCACGTACCCCCACGCGTTTTCGGTAGGGAAGGTGTCCTCCAGCTGCGTCGCCGGCTGCACGCCCGCCTGCGTGAAGATCGCGTTGCCGCTCGTATACGTCCCGGGCCCCTCGAGCCGCAGCGTGCCGGGATCCGGGAAGTCGTGCACGGTGCCCCAGCCCATCTCCCCGACGAGCACCATCTGGTCCGCCCACAGGACCTGGCTGAACGCCTTCGTGCCCGTGAACTGGACGTTCGTCGTTTCGAATCGCTTGTACCCCGAGATCGTCTCCAGGAACCCGAACTGGCCGATCTGGTTGTTCCGGGCAAACAGCTGGCCCGCGCCGATGATCGGCGCCAGTTGCGGAATCGGCGGCAGCAGCCGCAGCGGCGACAACGCCGCAAACAGCAGCTCCACGTCGTCGAGCTGCAGCGGCACGCGCCACCGGTGCGACACTTCGCCCTGCAGCGCAATGCCCGTGCGCCCGAGCTGCGTGTTGAAGCTGGCGCCGAGCAGCTCGATGTCCTCCGGATACGTCAGGTAGTAGCTCGCCGTCGCCGCGTAGTTCCCGGTGAGAAGGCCCGTCTGCGTCCCCGTCACCGCCATGATCAGCGGCAGCCGGCTGTGGTAGTTGATGAAGTAGAGCCCGAACTCGGTGCCGCCCAGACCATCGGCCAGGTACCGGATCGCGGCCCCGTACTGGCCCTGCTGGCTCGGCTCGTCGCCGTCGTCGGCATCGTCACAGAGGTTCGCCGGGCACCGCTTCGGCACCGCAGCGCCAATCGGGCTGTTGGTCGGCGGCAACGGGGGGTGTCCCACCGGGACCGTGTCCGGGACCGCGCCGAATCCGAGCATCACCTTCGTGGCGCCCGCGCCCGCGATGTCGGTCGTGCTGAAGTAGCTGCCCACCGGGTCGATCTTCAGGTCCTCCCACGTGTACTGGTAGAACGCCTCGAACGACGTGCTGCTCGTGGGCTTGAGGCTGAACTTCACCGCGCCCACCGGCAGCAGCGCGTCGCGCAACTCGGAACCCGGCACGCGAAGCACGCTGACGTCGAGGGGGTTGATCGCGTTGATGCCGCCCTGGATGAACGTGCTCTCACCCCAGTTGATGACCTGCCACCCGGCACGCACCTCGCCCGGCAGGGACCCGAGCTTGAAGCGCTGGTACACGAACGCGTCGCGCACCTCGGCGCGGCTGCCGACGCGGCGGAGGGCGTCGTCGCTCAACTCCGTCCGGGCGCGGTCCCCGTTCTCGTTCTCGAAGTCGTAGAACGCGAAGCCGCGGAAGAACCCGCCGAAATCCTTGTAGCTGAACTCGAACTCGGTGGTCCACTTCACGGCGTTGGTGTAGATCCCCGTGTCGTAGTTCTGGTTCCCGTCGTCCCCGTTGACCGAGTAGGCCTTGCCGCCGGCGCCCAGGCCGATGATGCGCTCGTCGCGGTCCTTGAGCCTGAACCCGACGCCGTAGGTGAGCGTGTTGTCCCAGTTCCACTTGAACTCGCTCGCGGCCGGCGCGTCTTCCTGCGCGGCCTCCTGTGCCGCGGCCGGCGCGGCCTCCTGTGTGGCCGCCGGCAGTGACGGTGCCTGGTCAGGGGCCGGCGCGCCCGGCGCGACCCCGACGACGCTGCGTACAGCCAGCGCCTGCCCGCTCGCCGCACCCGCCAGCGCGCCGAGCAGGAGAACGAGCGCGATCGCGATCCCTCGCACGCCAGATCTCATGATGCCCCCCTGTGTTGACCCTTCCAACGCCGCCCGATCCGTGATGAAGACACCTGAACGCCTGCACGACCCGAGAGAGCGCAAGGATAGCGGAGCGTGACGACCGCGTAAATGGAGAAAGGTGTGCTGCGCTGCGGCGCAGGCCCGCTACCCCGTGCACCTCGATGGTGCGGGCGGGCGCCGCCGCGCGGTGGTAGAATTCGCGGTTCATGTCAGCGTCGGACGATCCGACCGTCCCCGGGGCACCCTTGCGCGGCCCCGCGGCCGCAGCGGGGTTCACGCCCGGGCAGGTGCTCGCCGCCCGCTACCGGATGGTCGGCCTGCTGGGCCGGGGCGGCATGGGTGTGCGGGAGGCGTCGCCTGCGGGAACCCCTCGACGGGCATGAGGTCTTGCGTCGGCTCCATCGCCATCGTCCTGCTGCTCAGCCTGCCCGGCGGATGCCGGCAGAGCCCGCAGGAGTCCCGCGCCGGCGCCCCGGCCGGGACGCCGGCGGCGAGTGCGCCCGCCGGGGACGCCGTGACGACGCAGCCCGTGGCCGCATCGCCCAGAGACCGGGCCGGCTCCGTCGAGGATGTCGCCGGTGGCCCCGTGCGATTCGTGTGGCTCCAGGATCGCGGTGACGGGCGCGATGCGCTCGCCCGGGGCGATCAGTTGATGGTCGTGGCCTGGGAGGCCGAGCGGGACGAGGAGCGCGCAGTGACCGCCAGCCCGAACGGCTACGCCAAGCCGCTGCTGACGGCGGATGCCCGACACGTCCTCTACTCGATCCGGCGCGGACCTGAGGCCTTCGTCATTCCCTGGGAGGGCGGCACACCGAGATCGCTCGGCCCCGGTGTGGCGCTCGCGGTCTGGCGCGACCCGGCGACCGGGCGCGACTGGGTCTACGTGGGTCTCGACCCGACCGCCGAAGATCCGGGCGAGTATCGCCGGCTGGAGCGCTTCGCACTCGACGCGCCCGACCGCCGCGAGCAGGTGCCCACCACCGTCGTGGTCAACGAAGACAACTTCCAGATCGCTCCAGACGGCAGGCTGGCGGGGGGGGTCTTTCCCTGGCCACGCATCGGATGGCTCGACCTCGGACGCGGCACGGTGCGGGATGCCGGAGAGGGCTGCTGGGCGGGCCTCTCTGCCGCTGACGCGTCGGTGTTGTGGTTCCTGGATGGCGCACACCGCCGGATGACCCTCGTCCCGACCCTCGAACCTGGCCGGCGCTGGACGCTGACGTTCGATGCCATCGCCCCCTTGCGCGGACACGAGGTGTACCATCCCCGCTGGGCCTCGCACCCGCGCTTCTTCGTCGTGACCGGGCCCTACACTGCGGGCAAGGGCGCGGCGGGCCCGGCCGTGCGGGCCGGCGGCACGAACGTCGAAGTCTTCCTCGGCCGCCTGGACCGCTCGTTGACGCGCATCGAGGCGTGGACGCAAGTGACGCGCAACGCGCGCGCGGACTTCTTTCCCGACGCGTGGGTGTCGCCGCGCCAGGCGCTCGAGACCGTGCCGGGCGATCAGGCACACCCGGCACCGGTGCACGGGGCACCTCGCGACGGCCGCGCCGTCGTCGAGGCGCGCCTGGAGTCCATCGCGCCAATTCCGACGCTGCGGGCCATCGCCCCGTATCGTTCGGCCCTGCTCGCCGGCCGCTACGAGATCGCTCGCGTGATCGAGGGGCAGCTCGGCGAGACGCACGTGGCCATCGCGCACTGGGTGCTGCGGGACGGCGCCCGCATTCCCGATGCGGACCGTCAGCCTGGGCGCACCTACCGCGTCGCGATCGAGCCGTACGACAGCCACCCGGAGCTCGAAGGCGAACGCCTCGTGATGGCGCCCGACGCCAGCGCGCTGCCGCTTTACTACGAGCCCCCGGCGAAGTAGTCGCACGAACGCTCCACCTCGAAGAGACCGGTGTGGTTTTCTCCTCCAACCTCTTCCTCTACTACTTCCTGCCGGTGGCGCTGCTGGCGTACTTCGCCGTGCCGCGCCGGGCGCGCAACCTGACGCTCGCCGCGCTCAGCTATGTCTTCTACGGCTGGAGCAATCCCGCCTTCACGCTGCTGCTGGCCTTGTCGACGGGCATCGACTACGCCTGCGGCCTGGCGATTGCGCGCGCGCGAGCCCGCGGGCGCGGATCCGCGGTGGCGTCGCCGATATCGACCGCGACGGGCCGACTCGCGCTCCTCGCCTCGATCGCCACCAATCTCGGCCTGCTCGGCTTCTTCAAGTACTTCAACCTCGCAGCCTCCGCCTACGACGACCTCGTGCACCTCATCGGCGCACCCTCGATCGCGCTCGACACCACGCTGCGCGTGACGCTGCCGCTGGGAATCAGCTTCTACACGTTCCAGTCGATGAGCTACACGATCGACGTCTACCGCGGCCGCGTCGCCGCGCTGCGCAACCCCATCGACTTCGCCTGCTACGTGTCGATGTTCCCGCAACTGGTCGCGGGGCCGATCGTGCGCTTTGCGGACGTGGCCGATCAGTTCGTGACCCGCACGCACTCGGTGGCCCGCGCCGCGCGCGGCGCCGCGATCTTCTCGCTCGGCCTCGCCAAGAAGGTGCTGCTCGCCAACCCCTGCGGCCAGGTCGCCGACACCGTGTTCGCCCTGGACGCGCCCGCCACGGCCGACGCGTGGGTGGGCCTGCTCGCCTACGCGTTCCAGATCTACTTCGACTTCTCGGGCTACTCGGACATGGCGATCGGCCTCGGGCTGATCCTCGGCTTCGTGCTGCCTCGGAACTTCGACGATCCCTATCTCGCCGAGTCGATCACCGACTTCTGGAGGCGCTGGCACATCACCCTGTCGTCGTGGCTGCGCGACTACCTGTACGTCCCGCTCGGCGGCAATCGGCGCGGGCCCGTGCGCACCTACGTCAACCTGATGCTCGTGATGCTGCTCGGCGGCCTGTGGCACGGCGCCGACTGGAAGTTCGTCGTCTGGGGCGGCTGGCACGGTCTGCTGCTCGCGTGCGAGCGCGCGCGCGGTGGACGTCCCCTCTACTCGGCCTGGCCGCGCCCCGCGCGCATCGCGTGTACGTTCGTCCTGGTGCTGGCCGGATGGGTGCTGTTCCGCGCGCCATCGCTCGGCGATGCGGGACGGTTGTTCCTGCGCCTGGCGGGCCTTGGCGACCCGTCGCCGGCCTCGGCGCTTGCGACGCCGGTCGTCTACGCACCCTACCTGGTGACGACAATGGCGGTGTCGGCCGTCATCGTGTGGTGGGGCCGCCAGACGCTGGCGTGGACCGCCGACCTGTCGGCCGGGCGCCTGGCCGTCATCGGGGTGGTGCTCGCACTGTCGCTCGCGGCCCTGGCGACGCAGAGCTACAACCCGTTCATCTATTTCATTTTCTGACGCATGGGGAGCTGCCAGTGACCAGCGGAGCGGGACGCAAGGAAGTCGACTGGACCTCGACCGCCGATCCGCACGTGCGGCGCCCGGCGGCGCTGGTGTGGCTCGTCGTCTCGGGCCTCGTGTTCACCCTGCTGCCCGCCCTCGCGACCCGCATCGGAGCGCCCGACGTGCCGACGCGCCTGGCGCTCCTGCAGGAATGTGCCGTCGCGATCGGGACCGGTCTCGGGGCTCCGGCCGGGACGGCGGGCACGGGCGGCCCGCTCGGCACCGCGGTGGAAAGAAACCGCGCCGCGCTGTCGGCGATGAACACGTGCGAGGAACGCATCGACGACCAGGCGCCCTGGCGGCCGCTGATCGGCGCGCTCGTGCAGGCCACGCTCACGCGTGTGTTCGCGACCGGCAACGAGCAGGTCGTCGTCGGGCGCGAGGGCTGGCTCTTCTATCGTCCCGCGCTCGACCACGTGATCGGGCG
>CAYLZN010000277.1:0-525 GCA_964387935.1 uncultured Vicinamibacteraceae bacterium
GACCTCGGCGGGGCGGACGTGCACACGCGTCTCTCGGGGGTGGCCGACTACTTCGCCGACGACGACGAGCACGCGCTGCACCTGGCGCGCACGATCGTCTCCACCCTGCACACGACCAAGCACCTCCCGGCAGACATCACCGCGGTCGAAGAGCCCGCCTACGACGCGGAGGAGCTGTATGGCCTCGTGCCCACGGACTTGCGCAAGCCGTGCGACGCGCGGGAGATCATCGCGCGGCTGGTCGACGGCTCGCGCTTCGACGAGTTCAAGGAGCGCTACGCCACCACCATCGTCACGGGATTCGCCCGCCTCCACGGGTTCCTCGTGGGGATCGTCGCGAACAACGGGGTCCTGTTCTCCGAGTCCGCGCTCAAGGCCACCCATTTCATCGAGCTGTGCAATCTGCGCGGCGTCCCGCTGGTGTTCCTGCAGAACATCACCGGGTTCATGGTGGGTCGCCAGTACGAGCGCGCCGGGATCGCGAAGGACGGCGCGAAGATGGTCCACGCGGTGGCCAACTCCGTG
>CAYLZN010000277.1:535-4353 GCA_964387935.1 uncultured Vicinamibacteraceae bacterium
GTTCAAGGAGCGCTACGCCACCACCATCGTCACGGGATTCGCCCGCCTCCACGCGGTGGCCAACTCCGTGGTCCCGAAGTTCACCGTCATCACCGGCGGGTCGTTCGGCGCGGGCAACTACGGCATGTGCGGGCGGGCGTACGATCCCCGGCTGCTCTGGATGTGGCCCAACGCCCGCATCTCCGTGATGGGCGGCGAGCAGGCCGCCGGCGTGCTGACGACCGTCAAGCGGGACCAGCTCGCCCGAGACGGCCAGGCGCTCTCTCCCGACGAGGAACGATCGATTCGCGATCCGATCCTCGAGAAGTACGAGCGCGAGGGGTCGCCCTACTACTCGACGGCGCGTCTCTGGGACGACGGGATCCTGGATCCCGTGGACACGCGCGCCGCGCTCGCGCTCGGCCTGTCGGCCGCCGCCAACGCCCCTGTGGCAGACGCTCGCTTCGGCATCTTCCGCATGTGAGGCCATGACGTACCGTCACCTGCTCGAGCGCCGCGAAGGACCGGTCGCGTTTCTGACGCTGAATCGGCCCGAGGTCCGGAATGCCTTCAACGACGAGGTGGTCGTGGAGCTGACGGCCTGGGCGGCTGACATTTGCGGCAGCCCAGGGGTGCGCGTGGCGGTGCTCGCCGGAACGGGGGCGCACTTCTGCGCCGGCGCCGACATTGCCTGGATGCAGCGGATGCGGCACGCCACCGAAGCCGAGAACCGCGAGGATGCGCTGAAGATGGCCGCGATGTTCGGGGCCCTCGACACGTTGCCGGTCCCGCTCGTCGCGCGCATTCAGGGGGCCGCGATCGCCGGCGGCACCGGCCTCGCCTCCGTCTGCGACATCGTCGTCGCCGCTGAGGACGCCGTCTTCGGCTTCACCGAGGTGCGCCTGGGGATCGTCCCAGCCGTGATCTCGCCGTTTGCCCTCGCCAAGATCGGGGTCGGCGCGGCGCGCGAGCTGTTCCTCACCGGCGCGCGTTTCTCGGCGACGCGCGCGCGCGAGCTCGGACTCGTGCACGAGATCGTGCCGGAGGAAGCGCTGGACCTCGCGGTGGGTCGCTACGTGAAGGAGCTGATGAGCGCGGCACCCGGCGCGATCTCGCGGATCAAGGCCCTCATCCGAACCGTGGCGGGACGCCCGCCCGCGGACGTCGCCTCGGTCACCGCCGAGACGATCGCCCGCCAGCGCGTGTCGCCCGAGGGCCAGGAGGGCCTCACCGCGTTCCTCGACAAGCGGGCACCGAGCTGGACGACCTGATGCGGCGCGTGCTGATTGCCAATCGTGGCGAGATTGCCGTGCGGATCATCCGGGCGTGCCGGGAGGCCGGCCTGCAGAGCGTGGCCGTCTACTCGGATGCCGACGCGCAGGCGCCGCACGTGGCGCTCGCCGATTTCGCGGTGAGGCTGGGTCCGGCCCCTGCGACGGAGAGCTACCTCGTCATCGAACGCGTCGTCGACGCCGCACGAGCGTCGGGCGCCGATGCCGTGCACCCCGGCTACGGGTTTCTCGCAGAGAACGACGCCTTTGCCGAGGCCGTCGCGGCGGCCGGCCTGACCTTCGTCGGGCCGCCGGCCGCCGTGATCGCGCAGATGGGATCGAAGACGGCGGCGCGCCAGATGATGCGCGCCGCGGGCGTCCCCGTCGTGCCCGGTGAAGAGCCGACGGACCAGAGTGACGAGGGCCTTGCGGCAGCGGCCAAGCGTCTCGGGTTCCCGCTGGTCGTCAAGGCGGCAGCCGGCGGTGGCGGGAAGGGGATGCGGGTGGTGCGCGAGCGCGCAGCGGTCGGCGACGCCGTCGGTGCGGCGCGCCGCGAGGCCACTTCCGCCTTCAGCGACGGCACCCTGTATCTCGAGCGCCTGATCGAGCAGCCGCGGCACGTGGAGATCCAATTGCTCGCCGACCACCACGGGCACGTCGTCCACCTGTTCGAGCGCGAGTGCTCGGTCCAGCGGCGGCATCAGAAGGTGATCGAGGAGAGCCCGTCGCCGGCGCTCACGCCAGCCCTTCGACACGAGATGGGCGGGGCCGCCGTTGCTGCGGCCCGCGCGTGCGGCTATCGCAACGCAGGCACGGTGGAGTTCCTGCTCGAGGGAGAGGGCGATGCGGCGCGGTTTTACTTCCTCGAGATGAACACGCGCCTCCAGGTCGAGCATCCCGTGACCGAGGCGGTGACGGGCCTCGACCTCGTGCGGCTGCAACTGGCCATCGCGGCCGGCGCCCCGCTGCCCTGGGTCCAGGACGAACTCACCCAGCGCGGTCACGCGATCGAGTGCCGGATCTACGCCGAGGACCCGCACAACGGGTTCCTGCCGCAGGCCGGGCGGCTGCTGCTCTACCGCGAACCCGACGGGCCAGGCATCCGCGTCGACGCAGGCGTCGTGGAGGGGAGCGAGGTGACCGTGCACTACGACCCGTTGCTCGCCAAGCTCGTCGTCCACGCCGAGTCTCGTGAGGCGGCGGTGCGCCGCGCCGTCACCGCCCTCACGTCGTTCCCGGTGCTCGGCGCGGTCACGAACGTGGCGTTCCTGAGACGCGTCCTGGAGCATGGGGCGTTTCGTGAGGGCAGGATGGACACCGGGTTCATCGAGCGTCACCTCGAGGCTCTCCTCGCGCCGCCCAGTGACGAGGCACTCGGCCAGGCGGCCGCCGCCGCGGCCACGCTCGTCGGGGCGCCCATGTCGGTGAGCCTGCCGGGCGCGCCGGTCCCGTTGCGCGATCCGTGGGTGACGCTTTCCCACTGGCGAGGCGCCTAGCCATGCACCCGCGCCGCCTGTTCGCCCACGTTCACGGCCGCACGCTGTCGGTCGACCTGCACCCGGACGGACGCGTCACCGTGGCGCACGTGAACGAGCCCGGCGCCGCCGTGCAGGAGTTCATCGCCCAGTACCAGGGACACGGGCGCGTCAGGCTGACGGAAGACGAACGCCGCACGCTGGCCTGGGCGGTCGACGCCGGCGAGGTCCGCTGGGTGTTCCTCGACGGTGAGGTGTTCCGGGTTGAGGTCGATGACCGCCCCGTCCGGCGCGGCGGCCGCGGCGGCCGTGGGGCCGCGGAGTCCCTGGCCGCGCCGATGCCGGCCACGGTGATCCGTCTGCTCGTGAGCGCCGGCCAGGCCGTGAGGAAGGGTGAGACCCTCCTGCTGCTCGAGGCGATGAAGATGGAACTGCCGCTGAGGGCACCGCACGACGCGATCGTCAAGGCCGTGCGCTGCGCGGAAGGCGATCTCGTGCAGCCAGGTGCGGCGCTCGTGGACCTCGAGGGAGCCTGACCCGTGACCGTCCCCTCGCGGCCCTCGCTGCCTCCCCTGCCATCCCGTCTCACCCTTGTCGAGGTGGGCCCGCGCGACGGGCTCCAGAACGAAGGCACTGCGGTCTCCACCGCCGACAAGATCGCGTTCGTGAACCGGCTGTCCGCGAGCGGGCTGCCGATCATCGAGGTGACGGCGTTCGTGAGCCCCGCCCGCGTGCCGCAGATGGCGGACGCGGCCGAGGTCCTGCGCGGCATTACGCGGCGTCCAGGCACGCGGTACACAGCGCTTACGCCGAACGTGAAGGGCCTCGCGCGGGCGATCGATGCCGGTGTCGATGACGTCGCCATCTTTGGCGCGGCCAGCGAGACCTTCAGCCATCGCAACATCAACCAGTCGATCGAGGCCTCGCTCGTGACGCACGCGGAGGTGTGCCGCGAGGCCGCCCGCGCGGGACTGCGGGTGCGAGGCTATCTGTCCACCTGCTTCGGCTGTCCGTTCGAAGGACCGGTCGCGCCGGCGCGCGTGGCCGACCTCGCGGCGCGCGTGCTCGACCTGGGAGTCTACGAGGTGGCGCT
>CAYLZN010000277.1:4363-7855 GCA_964387935.1 uncultured Vicinamibacteraceae bacterium
TCGGCGTCGCGCACCCCGCGCTCGTGGCAGACGTCCTCGAGCACGTCACGCGCCTGGTGCCCGTCGAGCGCCTCGCGCTGCACCTGCACGACACGCGCGGCACGGCGCTCGCCAACGTGCTCACGGGGCTTCAACTCGGCGTGGCGACGATCGACGCGTCGGCCGGCGGACTGGGCGGATGTCCTTTCGCGCCAGGGGCGGCAGGCAACCTCGCGACCGAGGACCTGCTGTACATGCTGAACGGGCTGGGCATCGAGACCGGCGTCTCGCTGGACGCCGTGGTGAACGCCTCTGCGGGAATCGAGAGCGCGGTGGGCCACGCACTCCCGTCCCGCTACGCGCAAGCCCACCGGGCGGCCGCCGCCCGCGCCACGAGCGCGCGCCCTGAGCCTTGAGCCCTGAGCCCTGGGCCCGCTCCCTGCCCTACTTCTTCTTCCGGTCCGCCTGGCCCGGTGCCTCGACCTGGGCGGATGGAGCCGGCTCGTCCAGCACTGGCCCGAGCTTGATCGGCGGAGGCGGCAGCTTGTAGGTGGTCTCGGCTCTGGCCCGGGCGACCTCCGGTCCCGGCAGGACCTCCACCCGCATCGGCGGCGGTTCCTTCTCGATCAGGCTGCCGAACTCCTCGCGGAACTGCTGCAGACTGAGGCCGCACGAGGCCGCGAACTTGGCGAGCTCGTGGGGATCCTCGAAGTCGTCTCGTCGAAGCCGGATCATGTACCGACGGGCGATGGCATATCGCGTGGAGTGGATGTCCACGAGCCGGATGCGTGCCCGGCCGGTCTCCTGGTCCAGCAGGTCGGTGAAGGGAATGGGCACGAAGTGGGCGCCCTGCATGGAGATCATGACGGCGTTTCCGCCCGCCAGCAGGTACTTCGCGGCGCAGTAGCCGAGGTCCCGCGTGTAGTCCATGTCGTACGGGATGGGGTCCGCGCACCGCAGCTCGTAGCCGATGTTCTTCGCCACGAGCGTCGCCTTGATGCCGAACTGCTTCAGCCGCTTGCTGACCTCGGCCTTGAGGATCTCGCCGATGTTGACCTCGGCGATGCGGACATTGCCGTGGGCATCCCGCTCCACGTCCTCGAGCTGCGCGAGATCCTCGGGGTCGAGGTCGAGCACCAGGCCCTCCGCGATGATCGCCACACCATCCCGACGCCCGTAGCTGAGGCGCTTGATGACGGCGCCGACGAGCGTATCGACCATCGCCTTCAACCTGATCCGCTGACCTTCGAACTCCTCGGGAATCAGGGTCAGGGTGGCTCCGGCCGACTTGCCGATGCCAAGCGCCAGGTGCCCGGCCTTGCGCCCCATCGCGATGACGAAGTACCACCGCGACGTCGTCTTGGCGTCCACCATCAGGTTCTTGACGATCTCCACGCCGTAGTGTCGCGCCGTCTGGAACCCGAACGTGTCCACGTAGCCGGGCAGGTCGAGATCGTTGTCGATCGTCTTCGGCACGTGGACCACGCGGATGCGGCCACCCGCCTTCTCCTCCAGCTTCATGGCCGAGTAGGCCGTGTCGTCGCCCCCGATCGTGATGAGCTGCGACACGTTCAGCCGCAGCAGCGAGATCACGGTGTTCTCGAGGTGCTGCGGGTTCTTCGTCGGGTTGGCGCGGGAGATGCCGATGTGCGAGCCGCCGCGGAAGTGGATCCGGCTGACGCCGTCGATCGTGAGCGGCGACACGTGATCGACGTTCCCCTGCATGATCCACTCGAACCCGTCGCGGATGCCGACCACCTCGACGCCTTCGAGCTCGGCACGGATCGTCGCCGCGCTGATGACACTGTTGATGCCGGGGGCCGGGCCGCCACCGACGAGGATCGCGAGTTTCTTGTGCTGGCTCACCAGCGCCTCCTGTTCGGTCAACCCGCTCCCCCGCGTGGGGGCCGCCGGGAACAGGTTCAACCTAGGGAGTGTCCTCGACGTGTTCGGAATGTGTCAAGACAGAGTGCCGGTCGGGGCCGCTGGGAGTCATGATGGCAGAAGCCGCGCATGCGCCATCTTGCGCCGTGGCGTCACCACGTCGAGCGCGTCGTAGAACTGCCAGCGGTCGAGGGCCTCGCCGGTGATGGCGCAGCCCACGGCCACTCCCCACGTCCAGGCCCCGGCGCCACCCCACAGCCAGAGCGCGCCGGGCAGGAGCAATCCCACGATCAGGCGAACGACGACGAGGGGTCTGAGTCCGGCGCGCTGCACGGCGCCAAAGGCCCGCGCCACGCCGAGCCCCACCATCGCCCACGGCACCGCCGTGAGGACTGCGGCGAGGAACGCGGTCGAGGTCACGGCGGCCCCCTCGTCTGCAGCCGCACGGCGCTCGAGCGCCATCGACGCATAGACGCGATCGATGCACCAGGCGCAGGCGATGCCCGCGACGGCGGCGAGGACTCCCACCACCCGAACCGCCGGCACCAGGAGCAGCGACACCCCCGCCAGGCCCAGGAACGTGCCGTAGGACAGCACCTCGCGTGACAGCCAGGAACGGCGCCAGTTCAGCATCGCGCGCCAGGCGCGCTCCTTCCGGCCGAGATGCAGCGTGCTCAGGAGCATCCCCCCGAGGCCGAACGCCAGGAATGGGAGCGCTCTCACCTGGGGCCCTCCCAGCAGGGCCGCGACCCACCAGGCCGCCAGCACGATGGCGACACACGTGAAGGTGACCAGCGTCCACTCCGACCGGGCGGTGATCTTGGGGGGTTGGTCGTCCCGGACGATCAGCGCCGCGAGGGCACGAACGTCGGCCGGATCGGTCGGCTCGGGCACCACCGCAGGCTGCGGCACCCGGCCGACGAGCGGCAGGAAGCGGATCGCCGGGCGCACGTCGACCTGCGGGAAGCCCACGACGTCCGTCGTCCCCGTCTCGTCGTACGGGCCAAGCCGCAGGGCGCCGGTCGGACACAGAGAGACGCACGCAGGGCTCAGGCCGTCCGCCAGCCGGTGCGAGCACAGCGTGCACTTCCCCATCACGCCGTGGGACTCATTGAAGCGCGGCGCATCGTAGGGACAGACCCAGCTGCAGTACCGGCAGCCGATGCACAGGTCGTCGTGAATGAGCACCGCGCCGGTACGCTCGTCGCGGGCGATCGCGAGCGCCGGGCAGTAGCGCAGACACGGCGCGTCGAGGCAGTGGTTGCAGGCGAGCGACAGGTGAAACGTGGGCACCTGCGGGGCCCGTGCCGGGTTGTGCGTGACGATCTGGCGCCAGAAGCGCCCAGGCTCGAGCCTGTTCTCGTTGACACAGGCGATGGCACACGCGTGGCAGCCGACGCAGGTGTTCAGGTCGTGCACGAACGACGGCGGGAGAACCACACCGCTCATGCGCGCTCGACCTCGACCAGGTTCTCGTGGAACGCGGCGCCGTAGCCCATGTCCGTCTCGCGTGCCTTCGAGAGCTCGTTCACCGCGCCGCCGTCGGTCAGCCACCACCCGTTGTGCACGGCGATGCACCCACGGCGCAGGCCGAAGTCCGGTGCCCACGGGAGCGTCAGGGCACCGCGG
>CAYLZN010000278.1:0-7850 GCA_964387935.1 uncultured Vicinamibacteraceae bacterium
CCGAGTACGCGGCCGACGAGTTCGGCGCGGCCGAGGCTGCCCTGACGCGGGCGCACAAGGCCGTCGACGAGCGCGACTACCGCCAGGCGCTCAGTTCATCCCTCGACGCGCGCGAGCGGGCCCAGACGGCCGCCGCGGCCGCCTCCGAGGCCAAGGCGCGGGCACGCACCGCATCCGACCGCGCGCTGCAGGCCGCCCAGGCGGCGCTGGACCATGCGCGTCAGCGCGCCGAGGCCGCTGCCAGCGCCAAGGTGCCGCCCCAGAGCCTCGCAGGTCCCCTGGAGCGCCTCACGCAGGCTGCCGCCGCGCTGGATGCGGCGCGCGCGGCGTTCGACAAGGGCGACTACCAGACCGCGGCCAGCACCCTGGCGGAGCTTCCCGCCGGCCTGACCAAGGTCGCTAGCGAAATCGATGCCCTCGCGGCGGTCAGGCCCAGCCGCCGCCCGACGCGCCGAACCCGCTGACCCGCGCGCCTCCGCCATTCCAGCCATGCCGGGACGTCGCAGTTTGTGAGACATCCCGCCAGCGCAAAGGCGCAGTTTCTGCGCGCGCGCTTCATCGGCGGTCAGCGGTTCGTGGAGGTCGGTGCTATACTCCGCAGCCTCTGAGCTCCGCATGGCCGGTGCGTCTGCGTCAGCCGACGCGCGCCCCGCGATGTCTGACAGCGAGTGCGATCGTGTCGCGGCAGGGTGCTCTGCTCGCCGGCCCCCAGTCCGCCGCGAAGGGAAGGGTGCCCATGACTCGCCGCGCCGTTGCCGGTCTCTTGTTGCTGCTGGTCGCCCCCTTCGTGCTCGGTGAGGGACAGGCGGTCCGCGCCTTCTGGCCCACGAGCTACCGAACGCTCGGCGGTCTGCTGGGGCAGTCGCATGCCGCCCAGACGCGCCAGGCCATCACGGCGCTCGACAAGGAGTTCTTCGGCGTCATCACGCTCTCCAGCTCGATGGAGAAAGCCATCGACGCCATCATCGAGGCCAACGCCGCGACCGACGACGACCAGTTCAGCTCCTACAAGCACGTGGACGGCGAGAACTTCCACCTGGCGCAGCTCTTCATCCTGCTCCAGGTCGACGCCGTGAAGACGTCGCTCGCCAACAACGACGTCACGGCCGCGCGCATCGCGTTGGGCACGGCGCTGCACACGCTGCAGGACTTCTATTCGCACACGAACTGGATCGAGCTGGGCTTCGGCGCTCCACATCCGGATCTCGGACGCCCGGGCGCGACCGACGCCTTCAAAAACGTCCCGCTGCCCAAGACGGAGGCAACGTGCAAGTCGTGCAAGTTGCTGCCCGGCTCCGCCGAGTTCTGTCCGAGCTGCGAAGACAACATCATCACCAGCAAGCTCACGAGCGGGTACTACGCTTTCGAGGACATCAAGAAGCCCAACAGCGGCAAGTGCGATCACGGCGGGATCACGGATTTCAACACGCTGCTCTTCTACTCCGGCATCAACAAGGACTCGATCGCGTGCAACTTCTCGCCGCACTGGCAGTTGCACCCGGCGGCGGCGGCCGTCTCGGTCGAGGCCACCAAGAAGTTCATCCGCGACATCAAGGGCGTCATCACGGACAGGCAGCTCCGGAAGCTCCTGGGCGCCGGGAGCACGCTCGCCATCGCGATCGACACGACCGGCAGCATGGGGACGGTGATCGCGGGCGTCCGGGCGCAGGCCGTGGCCATCGTCGACAGCCGCCTCGGCACCGACGACGAGCCGACCAATTACGTGCTGGCCCCGTTCAGCGATCCGGGCGTCGGACCGCTGACGATCACCGACAACCCGGCGACCTTCAAGAGCGCCATCAACGGCCTCGGGGCCAGCGGCGGCGGCGACTGCCCGGAGAAGTCCATGACGGGCATGCTGCAGGCCCTTGGCGCCTCCGATCCTGGCGGCAGCCTGTTCATGTTCACCGACGCCGATGCCAAGGACAGCGACCTGGCGGGCCGCGTCGAGGCGCTGGCGGCGTCCAAGGACATCAAAATCTACCCGATGGTGTTCGGCAGTTGCTCGTCGTTCCTGGTCGCAGCGCCCGACCGCGCCAACGACGAGGCCGTTGTCGCTCAGGCTTCGATCGCGACAGCGCCCGCCATCGTCAACATCGACCCCACCTATCCGCGCGTCGCGCGCAGCACCGGCGGCCAGCTCTTCGCCATCGCGCCGGCCGAGGCCAACAGCGTCTCCTCGCTCGCCGGCGACCTGTCGCGGGCCTTCACCGTCAACCTGCTCTCGGTCGAGGACACGCTCGGCGCAGGCGGCAAGACGTACTTCATTCCCGTCGACGACCTGACGCGGCTCACCGTCTCGGTGAGCGGCACGACCGGCGTACAGGTCAAGCGGCCCGACGGCACCACGGTCACGGGCGCCACAGCGGGCGCCAGCGTCGTCACCCTGAGTTCGGGCGTTCTCTACTCCATCGCCGCGCCACCGGCCGGACTCTGGACCGTCACGCTCGACGGCACGGGCACGTTCTCGATGAACGTGACCGGCGAGAGCACCCTGAACCTCGCGTCGTTCGATTTCGTCCGCGGCAGCGGGCGACCAGGCCACGAGGGCGTCCTGCCGATTCCCGGGTCGCCGCTCGCGAGCCAGACCACGACGGCGCTCGCCCGCATGGTGGGCACGTACGCCACGGTGCACTTCGAGTTCCGGTCGAAGGCGAACGTCACGCTGAAGACGTTCGACCTGCCTCCGGTCCCTGACGATCCGAGCGAATTCGGAGGGCCCGTCTCGCTGCCCGCCACCGAGTGCCTCGTGTACGTCACGGGCACCGACCAGTCCGGACGGACCTACACGCGCGCGCTGCCGCGGCTGATCAAGGTGCAGAGCGTCCTGGTCGTCGCGCCTCCCGCGCAGGCGCTGGCGCGGGGGCGCAGCATCATCTACCGCTTCACGGCCGAGAACCACGGCCAGGCGGGCTCGTTTCGCTTCTCCGCGTCCGACGACCGGCTGTACGTGACGAGCGTGAGCCAGACGGAGTTTCCGCTGGCGGCCGGTGCGTCAACCACGGTGGACGTGCAGCTCACGGCGCCGGCGGACGCCGTCCTCGGCACGGCCGACACCCTCACGGCCGTCGTCGAGAGCACGACGCCGGGCGGCGCGTCGAACGCCGCGGTGGTCGTCAGCATCATCGAGACGCCAATGGTGCCCACGATTGCGTCGGTCTATCCGGCGGCCGGCACGACCGCGGGCAGCACCGTGGCAACCATCACGGGTGACCACTTCCTCGCCGGCGCCACCGTACGCGTGCGCGATACGGCGGCCCAGGTCAGCAACGTCAGCGGGACGACCATCGCCTTCGTGGTGCCCCCAGGCGCCGTCGGCGCCGCCGATGTCGAGGTGACCAACCCCGGCGGCGACAGCACCACCAAAACGGGCGGCTACACCTACGTGGCACCGCCGGCCTCCAGCTCGTCGGCCGACAGCGACGGTGACGGCATGCTCGACACCTACGAGCTGATCTTCGGTCTCGATCCCAACGATCCGACCGATGCGGCCGCGGATCCCGATGGCGACGACGCGACCAACCTGCAGGAGTTCGACGCGAGCACGCACCCCAAGAGCCTCCACACGCGCTATCTGGCCGAGGGCGCGACCAGCTCCTTCTTCAGCACGCGCGTCGCCCTGCTCAACACCGAGCCGACACCGGGCATTGTCCTCCTCCGCTTCCTGCAGGGGGACGGCTCCGTGTTCCCGGGGTACCTGGCGGTACCCGGCCTGACGCGCCGAACCGTGGAGGTCGGCGGCTTCCTTGGAGACGCCGAGTTCTCCACCGTCGTCGAGGCCGATGCGAGCATGATCGTCGATCGGACGATGACGTGGGATGCCAACGGGTATGGCAGCCATGCCGAGACCGGCATCGTGGCGCCATCGGTGATCTGGTATCTCGCCGAGGGCGCGACGCATTCGGGGTTCAACCTCTTCTACCTGATTCAGAACCCCGGAGCGACCCCGGCCCACATCGAGGTCACCTACCTGCTGCCCGCGCCGGCGGCACCCATCGTGAAGACCTACACCGTGGCCCCCGACAGCCGCTTCAACATCTGGGTCGACACGCAGGGGCCCGTGCTGGAGAACACGGACGTCTCGGCCATCATCCGGTCGACCAACGACGTGCCCGTCATCGTCGAGCGGGCCATGTACCTGGACGCGCCCGGGCAGCTCTTTGGCGCGGGCCACGAGAGCGCGGGCGTCACGAGTCCGGCGTTGACGTGGTTCCTGGCCGAGGGGGCGACGGGCTCGTTCTTCGATCTCTTCGTCCTGGTCGCCAACCCGAACGACGCGCCTGCCAACGTCACCGCCACGTATCTGCTGCCGGACGGCAGCACCGTCGTGAAGGCGTACACCGTGGCGGCCAGGAGCCGGCACAACATCTGGGTGGACCTGGAGGACCCGCGGCTGGCCGACACGGCCGTCTCGACGACGGTCGCCTCGACCAACGGCATCCCGATCATCGTCGAACGCGCGATGTGGTGGGCGGGAGGAGACCAGTGGTACGAGGGGCACAACAGCCCCGGTACCACCCGCACGGCGAAGAAGTGGGCGCTGGCGGAGGGCGAGGTCGGCGGCGCGCGGAACCTGCAGACCTACATCCTGATTGCGAATACGTCGAACTATGCGGGCTCCGCCCGGGTCACCCTGTATTTCGAGGACGGCACGACGGCAGCCGACACGTTCTCCCTCAACCCGAACAGCCGGTTCAACGTGGATGTCGGGACGTTCTTCCCGGGCGCCGTCGGCAGGCGGTTCGGCGCCATCGTGGAGAGCATCGGTACGACGCCGGCGCTCATCGTCGTGGAGCGTGCCATGTACTCCGACAGCGGCGGGCGCTTCTGGGCCGCGGGCACCAATGCCGTCGCCACGCCGATTCCGTAGCGGCCGCGCGCCTCGACTGGCGCTCGCCACCGTCACCACCGTCACCATCGTCGGTGCGACCGTGGCGGCGTGCGCCGTGCCGCCGTTCAAGCGGGTCGAGAAACGGGCGGCGCAGGAGCTGGCCTTCGTCGAGGAAACGGTGGCCCTCTCCCTCGCGGAGGTCAAGGGACGGCTTCACCGTTTCGCGACCGAGGGCCGCATGCCGCTTGCCCCGCCGTTCCACCAGTTCCGCCTCGAGCCGCAAGGCGGGACCGTATTCCCCGACGAGGCCAGCCTGCGCGACCAGGCCGCCGACAACCCGGCGCTCGCGCGCTACGTTGCGCTCGATTCGGCGCTTCGTGCCTCGGATTTCTATCTATTCGACGTGTCGGACACGTTCTGGGCGTCGGAGTACGTCTATCGGGGCGAACCCGCGAGGTTCAAGACCAGCTTCATCCTCCACCTGAGCGCCTCCGGCCCTGGTGGCGCCGACACCACGCTCGAAGCCATTGAATACCTGCCCGTGGTATGGCTGGGCGATCGGTTCGGCCTGGGCCACGCCGGCCCGGCGTTCCTGAACGACGTGCGCCGCGTCGCGCCAACAACGCAGGATCGCGTCGCCCTGTTGAAGCAGCTCACGCGCGTGCTGCGAGAAGATCCCAGATGAGTCGATTCGGCGCGGCGCGCTTCTTCGCGCGCCCGTTCATCGCCGCAACTGGATCCTGCCCTGCGGCGCCGTCGGCGCTCGCACGGCCCGCCCCGGCCTGACGTCCTTCACGAGGCTGCCGCCCGAGACGACGGGCACGCCGTTGACGAGAACGTGCGCGATCCCGTCCGGCGGGAGGCCGGCCTGCTGATAGGTGGAGCGATCGATCACGCGCGCCGCGTCGAAGACGACCAGGTCCGCGTCGGCGCCCACCCGGAGGCGTCCCTTGTTCCGCATGGCGGGCACCCTACCCTCGAGGCGCCTGGCGGGCATGATCGTCATCTTGCGGAGCGCTTCGGAGAGGGTCAGCGTGCCGGCCTCGCGGACGTAGCGGCCGAGCACCTGGGAATAGGTGCCGGTGCTCCGCGGGTGGCCCCTCCCGTCGCGCATGAGGGTCGCGTCGCTGGCGATCATCGTCAGCGGGCTGTTGATGGCGCGCTGCACGTTCTCCATGCGTCCGGGGGCCTGAATAACCCAGCCCCCCGTCTTTCGATGGCGGGCGAAGCTCTCGCGTGTCAGGGGTTCGCCGGTCGCGACCCACACGATCTGACCGATGGCTTCGTCCGAGAGCTGCTCCCAGGTGTCGTAAAGCGACGATTCGATGCCCGTCGACCCGCGGTTGTAAGGATAGGCTTCGGTGGTCACGTCGAGGCCGCGCGCCTGGGCGTCCGCGATGAGCTGCAGCAGGGCGCCGACCTGGTTGCCGCCGGTGCTGTTGATGTGCACGATGTGCAGCGGCGTGCCGGTGATGGTCGCGTTGGCGAGTGCCTCCTGGATCCCCTGGATACCGCGCCGCACGTGGATGTGCGCGGGAGCCCGGTGACGGCCGGCCACTCGGAACATCTCCAGGACCTCCCACGGCGACGCGGCTGGTGTGTAGGCGGTCCCGAACCCGACGGCCACCGCGCCCTGGCGGAGACCGGCCTCGATCCTGCGTGCCATGTCGGCAATCTGGGCGTCGGTCGCCGCCTCGCTGGCCGCCGGCCCGCTCGGCACGAACTCGCCGGCATCACCCAGCACCGCCATGCGCACGGGAATGTGGCCAACCGAGACGCCGTAGTTGATGATCTGCCCCGGCGCGCGCTCGCGATACCAGCGCTCCACGTCGCCGGTCCCGACCTCCAGCTCGAATCCGGTCGTCACCCCGTCCAGCACCGCGTGGCGGTAGTTCTCATCGTCGTGGCCGTGACGGTGGAGGTCGATGAAGCCAGGCGCGACGACGTGGCCGCTCGCGTCGATCGAGCGACGGCCGCTCAAGGCTCCGGCCTCGATGGCCGCGACGGTCCCGCCGCGGATGCCGATCGACCGTACGGCATCCAGGCCGGACTCGGGATCGATCACGCGACCACCCGCGATGACGACGTCGTAAGTCTGCTGCTGCCCGGCGGAGACGAGCAGTGGCAAGGCGAGAGCGGCGATCAGGAGCGTGGCGAGGCGTGTCATCGGCACAGGGTATCCGGGACGGGTTCGACGTTCGGAGCGCTGGACGGATGCGTGAGATGATTGCCGCCCTCACCGCCCCTGTCAACGAGAACGCACGAGGGCCGGCTCGACGCGGCCGCCGGCGCCGGCCCCCTCCCCCCGTGACTCGCGCCGCCGCGGCGCCATAATCGGCTGGTGCGCCGTCGCCGGACTCCGCCCGGCGAGGTCCCGCCGCACGCCCCGCCCCCGCCGGACAATCGGTCTGTCATGCCCAGGCATGTGCTCCGCGTACGGACGACTGCGAGGTCAGGACCATGAACACATTCGAACAGCAGGTGGCTGCCGCGAAGGAGTGGATCGCGAACCCGCGGTTCGCAGGCATTCAGCGCCTTCACACGGCCCGCGAGGTGGCCGAACAGCAGGGAACGATCGCGGGGGACTACACGGTGGCACGCGTGGCCGCCGAGCAGTTCTACGCGCGGTTGCGCCAGCTCTTCGCCGAGAAGAAGTCGATCACCACGTTCGGCCCGTACTCCCCCGGCCAGGCGGTGACGATGAAGCGTGTCGGCATCGAGGGGATCTACCTCGGGGGCTGGGCCACCTCGGCCAAGGGCTCCACCCACGAGGACCCGGGGCCTGATCTGGCCAGCTACCCCTTGAGCCAGGTGCCCAACGAGGCCTCCGTGCTCGTGCGGGCCCTGCTCGCGGCCGACAAGAACCAGCACTTCCTGCGCGCCCGCATGACCGAGGACCAGCGCAAGACCGCGCCGGTCGTCGACTACCGGCCGTTCATCGTGGCGGACGCCGACACGGGACATGGCGGCGACGCGCACGTGCGCAACCTGATCCGGCGCTTCGTCGAGGTCGGCGTCC
>CAYLZN010000279.1:0-7822 GCA_964387935.1 uncultured Vicinamibacteraceae bacterium
AGTACTCGTAGCGGACACCGAGACTCAGCGTAACGTTGTGCTGCACGCTCCAGCTGTCGTTGAAGTAGGCCGCCAGTTCGTGGTAGCGGTTGTTGCGCGTGAAGCTGGGGGAGCCGACCGGCAGGGTCAGGACCTCACCAGGATACTTGCCGCCGGGGTCCACGGCCCCCTGGAATCGCAGGATGCGACCCAGCACGAGGTTGTCGAGCGCCTGGCCGATCGTGCTGCCAAGGCCCTGCGTGGAGTTCTCGTACGCGCCGAAGGTCCGGTTGTCCTGGATGTAGACGTACGATCCGCCGAAGCGGAGGTCGTGCTGCCCCTTGATCCAGGTCTGATCCTGGTAGAACTGCCACAACTGCTGCGGGCCGCCGAACGGAATGCCGCTGCCGGGGTTGTACGGCAGGTAGCCCGGGAGCGCGATCTTGATGCCGCCGATGCTCGTGCGCGCGGTGTCGCGCATGTACAAGGTCGGCGTCGGGGCCCCATTCAGGGGCTGCTCGTTGAAGAGGCGGTTGAACACGAACTTCGACTGGCTCGTGAACGTGTTCGACCAGACCCGCGTGTACGACCCGAGCAGGTTGTGGTTCTCGGTCTTCGCGCCGGTGTCGAACCCCTCCCAGGGGCTGTTGGACACCGTACCGGCGAAGAGATCCTGCCATTGCATCGCGTACCGGAAGTAGGCGCTGCTGGCGTTGTTGATCTGCCAGTCCACGCGGCCGACGGCCTGCCACTCGTTCCGTGGATCACCGCCGCCGGCATCGGACGGGAACTGCGTCTGCACCTGGCCGAACACGGGCAGATCCGCCGGCAACTGGGAGAACGCGCCGCCAGGAATCACCCCGGCGATGCTGCCGGCGGTCACCCTGGCGCCACTGATCGGTTTCGCCTTGTAGTCCGCGAAGTAAGCCTGCGTCGTGGCCGACGTCCGCGCCAGGAACTCCGGCGTCGGCACGTAGGACGTGTCGGTGTACTGGCTGCGCACGCGGATGTACTCGGCGCTGCCGAAGAAGTGCACCTTGTCCCGCTTGATCGGTCCGCCGACGGCGAACGCCGTCTGGCTGCGATCGAACGGGTCCTTCTCGATACCCCGTTCCTTGTTGTCGAACGTGTTGGTCGCGAGCGTCTCGTCCCGGAAGAAGTAGGAGGCCGATCCCCTGAGGTCGTTGGTGCCCGACTTCGTGACGACGTTGACGACGCCGCCCGACGCGCGCCCGTACTGGGCCGAGAAGTTGCTGCTGACGACGCTGAATTCCTGCACCGAATCGATCGGGACCTGCTGGCCGACACTCGCGGTGAACTCGTCGTTGTTGGCCGCTCCGTCGAGCAGCACGTTGGTTGAAGCCGATCGCATGCCGTTCAGGGCGTAGCCAGCGCCGCGCCCCGACCCGGCGCTGTCGGCCGTGTCCTGTGCCGCGTTGCCCGCCACCGCCACGAGGTCGTACACGTTGCGGGTAATGCTCGGCAGTTCGCGGATCTGGTTGGCATTGACCACCGAGGCCACCTCGGCGGTCGAGGTGTTGACGAGCGGAGACTCGCCGACGACCTGGATGGTCTCGGTCCGCCCGCCAATCACGAGCGTGGCCGGGACCGTCACGGATGAGCCGACGAAGACCGTCGCTCTGATCTTGTACGTCGCGAAGCCTGAGAGTTCGAACGTCAGCTCGTACTCACCGGGCAGCAGGTTCGCGAAGGAGTAGTTGCCGAGCTCGTCGGTCGTGGTCGTGCGCTGCGTGCCGGCCGCCGTCAGCGTGGCGGTGACGGCGACGCCGGGCAGCACGGCCTTCTGCTGATCCACGACCGTCCCGGAGATCCTGCCGGTCTCGGTTTGCGCGAAGGTGATGGCTGGCGCGAAGGCCAGCACGAGGACGAGCGCCGCCCACCGGGCGAGGGGCGCACGCTCGCGCGACCGCCGCTGCTTCATGGGAACCTCCTGTTCTTCCATCCGGATCCCGTGTGGGGGCGGGCACGAGCCGATGACAGTGAATCTGCCTGAGAGATACTGCAACGAGCGCTCCATTCGACCCTGCCGGAGCCCGCGCACACAAGTGCATGGTGCTCAAATGGTTGGTGGGCGCCCGTCTGGAGGCGTATCGGGTTGTCTGCGCCCGAAATCCACCTAAGTGGATTTCTCCGAGCGTCTGGATCCATTCAGTTGCATCGATTCTCAATGAAGTATGAGAACCAATGGATCAGTTGCAGTGACAACTGTCTGTAGGGAGACGCTGGTGGCGGGTCGGCGGGCGGCTGTCGCGCGGCGTGAAGGCCGCCGCGAGTCGACGGCCGGCCATCCGCGATGGCATGATCGCGGCGTGCGCCCTGCCCCTTCAACTCGCCGACGCTTCCTCGTGACGTCCTGCGTCCTGCCCGTGCTGACCGCGTGCGGTGGCCGTAGCAGCTCACCCACGAACCCGACACCGCCGCCCAGCGCCGGCCGTATCCTCTTCCGCCAGGACTTCAACACGGCCGCGCCCGGCGTCTACGACAGCAGCGCCCTCGCGGCAGGCTGGATGGGAGCGACGCCCAGCACCGGCGTCCGGGAAGGCCGCGCGTCGATTGTCGGGGGCAGCGATGCTCGCAAGGGCCGATCCCTGCGCATCCTCTACCCGCGCGGGGGCGTCAGCTCGCAGCCGAGCGGCGCCCAGTGGAAGATGAGCGTCGGGGCGCGCCACGACGAGCTGTACTGCGGGTACGACGTGCGGTTCGCTCCGGACTTCGATTTCGTCAAGGGGGGCAAGCTTCCCGGACTCGCCGGTGGCCGGGCGAACACCGGGGGCGAGAAGCCCACGGGCCGCGACGGCTGGTCCGCCCGCATGATGTGGCGCACGGGCGGCGCCGTCGTCCAGTACGTCTACCACCCCGATCAGCCCACCGAGTACGGTGAGGATTTCGACTGGAACCTCGGCGGTCAACGGGTGTTCCGCCCCGGGACCTGGCACCGCGTCGAGCACCGCATCGTGATGAACCGGCCTGGTCAGCGCGACGGCGTAGTCCAGGGCTGGTTCGATGGCGTGCTCGCACTCGACCGCCGCAACGTCCGCTTCCGCGACGTCGAGACCTTCGCCATCGACCTGTTCTACTTCAGCACGTTTTTCGGCGGAAGCGATCCGACGTGGGCGCCGACCAAGGACGAACGCGTCGATTTCGACCTCTTCGTCGTTGCGACCAGCCGGATCTGACCGGGCCACGGTCCGACGCCCGTGGGGCCTCACGCCTCCGCGAACACCTCCAGCAGACGTGTCGCCATCGCGCGGCCGCTCAGGAATGCCCCCTCGACGCGCGCCCCGCCGCACCAGTCGCCGCACAGGCCGATCCGGAGATCGTGGTCGAACAGGAACGGCTCGCGCCGCTGCAGCGTGGCCAGTGCGAACCGCCAGCGGTGAGCGGCGGCGAAGGACCAGGACCGAGCGGCCTCGAGCCGCGTGAGCGCGGCGAAGTCGTCGACGATGGCATCGCGAACGGCGTCTGGGGACTCCTCGAGGTGGGCCATCGACCACTCGGGCGAGGCCTGGAGCACCCACGTGTCGCGGGCGGGTCGCGTCGGTTTGCTCGAATCGCGGGCCGCCCAGGCGATGGACGCGTCGCGCACGAACGCGCCATCGAAGTCGGGCGCGAGCCGGCGTTCGTAGCCGACCAGCACGGTCCAGCACGGGGCCATCAGGATGGCCCGCGCGTCGAGCGCCAGGGTTGTGCCCTCGACGAGGGCGGCCGCCTGGGGGGCAGGGATGGCGATGACGACGTAGTCGAAGCCGCCGGCGTCGGCCCCGTCATCCGCGTACAGGTGCCAGGCCGCGTCGGTGAAGCCGAGCCGCGCGATGCGCACACCGCTCCGCACGTCGAGGTCGCGGGCGAGATCCGCGGCAAGCGCCTGCATGCCGGGCACACCCACCAGACGCTCGGCCGGGTCCGCGGGACACGTGACCCCGTCGTGCGCGAGCGTCACGAACCGGGCCTCCCAGGGCGCCGCGAGCCCGCGGGCTCGCCAGTCGTCCACCTGCGCCCGAAACGCGGGGTCCCGCGCCGTGAAGAACTGCGCCCCGTGATCGAACTGCCAGCCCTCGGTGTGGCGGGTGGCCAGGCGCCCGCCCGCGCGGCGCCCCTTGTCCAGCAGCGTCACGCGAATGCCGCAGTCCGCCAGCAGGCGCGCGCAGGTGAGGCCGGCCACGCCGGCGCCGACGATGCCGACCGAGGGCAGGGCAGCGATCTCGGAGTTCGAGGTCATGAGCGCCCTCACTCTTACCACATCGACTCGACCAGTGGCATACTGGCGGCTCACGTATCACGACCCGAGGAGGGTGAGATGGCACGTCCCGTGCGGTGCGGCCTGATCCAGGCCGCCAACGTCCTCGGCCCCGAAGCCGGGCTGCCCGCGATCAAGAAGGCCATGATGGCCAAGCACGTGGATCTCATCGCCGAGGCCGGCCGACGCAAGGTGAAGATCCTGTGCCTCCAGGAGTTGTTCTACGGGCCCTACTTCTGTGCCGAACAGGAGCCTCGCTGGTACCAGCTCACCGAGCCCGTGCCGGACGGCCCCACGGTGGCGACCGTCCAGAAGCTCGCGAAGAAGCACAAGATGGTGATCGTCGCGCCCATCTACGAGGAGGAACAGAAGGGCGTCTACTACAACACCGCCGCCGTCATCGACGCCGACGGCACGTACCTGGGCAAGTATCGCAAGACGCACATCCCGCACTGCAAGCCGGGCTTCTGGGAGAAGTTCTACTTCAGGCCGGGCAACCTCGGTTATCCCGTGTTCGACACGGCCTTTGCGACGATCGGCGTCTACATCTGCTACGACCGCCACTTTCCGGAGGGCGCCCGCGCGCTCGGTCTCAACGGCGCCGAGATCGTGTTCAACCCTTCGGCCACCGTCGCGGGACTCTCGGAGTACCTCTGGAAGCTGGAACAGCCGGCGCACGCGGTGGCCAACGGGTATTTCGTCGGTGCGATCAACCGCGTGGGCCACGAGGCGCCCTGGAACATCGGCGAGTTCTACGGGACGAGCTATTTCTGCGACCCGCGCGGCCGGATTCTCGCGGAGGCCCCGCGCGACCGGGATGCCGTCGTCGTCGCCGATCTGGATCTCGATCTCATCGGGGAGGTCCGCGAGGTGTGGCAGTTCTTCCGCGATCGGCGCCCCGAGGCCTACGGGGCCCTGGTGGCGCCCTGACCAGGAGGCTCCATGAGCGTCGACCTGTCGGTGTCGTTCACCGGCATCCGCTTCGAGAACCCGTTCATGCTCGCCTCGGCTCCGCCCACGGAGTCCGAGAGCAACATCCTGCACGCCTTCGAGGCGGGCTGGGGTGGCGTCGTCACCAAGACGATCGGCATGCACCCGGTCGTCAACGTCGCCGGACCGAAGACGAAGTTCCTGCGCCACTCGGCGGAGGCCGGCCGCCTCTCGATGAACAAGGGGCGCGACGGCGTCCTCCACTCGTCCTGGAACTGGGAACTCATCTCGGAGAAGCCGCTCGACTGGTGGGTGCCTCGCCTTGCGCGCATCAAGCAGGCGTTTCCCTCGCGCGTGCTGATTGCGTCGATCATGGCGGGCTCCGGGAGCGACACCGAGCTCGATCACTGGCGGACGCTCGCAATGGCCTGCCAGGACGCCGGCGCCGACGGGCTCGAGCTGAACCTGTCCTGTCCGCACATGGACCGGCCCGACATGGGGTCGAACATCGGCAAGGACCGCGAGCTGTGCTCGTTCGTGGTGCAGGTCGTCAAGGAGGTGGCCCGCGTGCCGGTCTGGGCCAAGCTCACCCCCGCGACCGCCGACATCGTCGTCGAGGCGGGGGCCGTGTTTCGTGGCGGCGCCGACGCGGTGTCGTCCTCCAACACGTGGCCCTCGCTTCCGCTCGTCGATCCCGACACGCTGCAGTGGGAGATCGAGGTCGATGGCCTGGTGTCGAGCGGCGGGCTCGGCGGTCCGTCGATCCTGCCGCTGTCGCTCGCCAAGATGGCGCAGATGACGCGGGCCTTTCCGGACCGGAGTTTCGCGGGCATCGGCGGCATCTCGGCGTTCCACGACGCCCTCAACTACTTCCTCCTCGGATGCGGCGTGGTGCAGGTCTGCACGGCGGCGATGCTGGACCGGGCCGTGGGCCCAACCGTCATCAGGCGGCTGTGCCAGGGCTACTCCGACTTCCTGGCGCGGCACGCGGATCGCGGCTGGCACTCGCTCGAGGACTTCCGCGGCCTGCTGCGGCACTCGGTGGTGGCGCAGTCCCAGATCCGCCGCCCGGATCACGCCGCCTACCAGGGCGGCTACGAACCCGAGGAGGGCTACGCGCCCGATCCCGACCGATCGAGCGAGTGAGGAGACCGATCCAGGTGCACGAGTCGACCGCCACGTCGCACCCCCTGCGCGGCATGCGCCGCGGGTCGGGTGAGCTGTACGAGCTCGACACGCCGCCAACCGACCCTCAGCTGGCCAACGCCGATCTCGTCCCGACGCGGCTCGCGCAACGCACGTGGACGACCTACCACATGGCCTCGCTGTGGGTCGGTCTCTCGGTCTGCATCCCGACGTACATGCTCGCGTCGAGCCTCGTGGGCGGCGGCATGAACTGGTGGCAGGCGGTCGGCACGATCATGCTCGGCAACCTGATCGTGTGCGTTCCCATGGTGCTCATCGCCCACGCGGGCACGCGGTTCGGCATCCCGTTTCCCGTCCTGGCGCGCGCGTCGTTCGGGATTTACGGATCGAACGTGCCGGCGCTGCTGCGCGCCGTCGTCGCCTGCGGCTGGTTCGGCATCCAGACGTGGATCGGCGGCCAGGCGATCTACACCATGCTGAAGGTGGCGACGCCGCAGTGGGAGCCGCCCTTCGCCGCCGCGCTCGGGTTCCTCGTCTTCTGGCTGATGAACATGTATGTCATCATCCGGGGGAGTGACTCGATCAAACGGCTGGAGGCCTGGGCCGCGCCCTTCCTGATCGTGTCCGGGCTGGCGCTGCTCGCGTGGGCCACATGGCGGGCCGGCGGGCTCGGTCCCATTCTCGACCGGCCGAGCCGCTTCCAGACCCCCGCCGTGTTCCTGGCCTTCTTCGTACCCTCGCTCACGGCCATGGTCGGCTTTTGGGCCACGCTCGCGCTCAACATCCCCGACCTGTCGCGGTACGCGCGCAACCAGCGTGCTCAGGTGGTGGGCCAGTTCCTGGGCCTGCCCACGACGATGACGCTCTTTGCGTTCATCGGCGTGGCGGTCACCTCCGCGTCGGATGTGATCTTCGGCGAGCCGATCTGGGACCCGGTGCAACTGCTCTCCCGGCTGGAGAGCCCCGTGCTCGTCCTGGTCGCGCTGTTTGCGCTGCTCATTGCCACCCTGACCACCAACGTCGCGGCGAACGTGGTGGCGCCCGCCAACGGGTTCGCCAACCTGTGGCCCTCACGAGTTGATTTCGCGCGGGGCGGCGTCATCACAGGACTGGTCGGCGTGGCCATCATGCCGTGGAAGCTGCTCGAGAGCGGCGACCGGTACATCGGCTGGCTGATCACCTACTCCGCCCTGCTCGGGCCCATCGCCGGCGTGTTCATCGCGGACTACTGGGTCGTACGGCGGGCGAGACTGGCCCTCGCCGATCTCTATTCGCGCAGCGGCCTCTACCGCCGATGGAACGCGCCAGCCCTGGCGGCGCTCACCGTGGGTGCCGCGGCTGCGCTCGTGGGACTGGTCGTGCCCGCGCTGCGCGCCCTCTTCGACTACGCCTGGTTCGTCGGGTTCGCGGTGGCGTTCGTCGTCTACGTCGGGCTGATGCGCGGGACGCCGGTGGTCGATCTGCGCGGGGTGCCAGAGGTCACGCGATCCCGTCAACCCCAGTGACCAG
>CAYLZN010000280.1:0-7800 GCA_964387935.1 uncultured Vicinamibacteraceae bacterium
CGTGTCCATCGACGTGGCGACGCGGCACCTCAACCTCGACGATGACGCCTTGACCGAGAACACGCGAGGCGCGTACCCGATCTCGTTCATCGACAACTCCGTGCCGGCCGGCACCGGCGGTCACCCGCGGAACATCGTGATGCTGACGGCGGACGCCTTCGGCGTGCTGCCGCCGATCGCGCGCCTCACTCCGGCGGGGGCGATGTACCACTTCCTGTCCGGCTACACCGCCAAGGTCGCCGGCACGGAGAAGGGCGTCACCGAGCCCAAGGCGACGTTCTCGACATGCTTCGGCGCCCCGTTCCTGCCGTTGCACCCCAACGTGTACGCGCGGTTCCTCGGCGATCGCATCGCCCAGCACAAGGCCCACGTGTGGCTGGTGAATACGGGGTGGACGGGCGGTCCCTTCGGGGTGGGCAGCCGCATGAAGATCGGGCACACGCGGGCCATGGTGAAGGCGGCCCTCTCGGGCGCGCTCGACGGCGTCACGTTCGATCGGGACCCGGTGTTCAACGTCGACGTGCCGACCGCGTGCCCGGACGTGCCGGCCGCGGTCCTCAAGCCCCGCGCCACGTGGAGCGACCCCGCCGCCTACGACGCGCAGGCGGCGAAGCTGGCCACCATGTTCGTCGAGAACTTCAGGACGTTCGAAGACGCCGTGGGGGCGGAGGTCAAGGCGGCCGGGCCGGGGGCGCGATGAACACGAGGTCGGCCCGCGCATGACGTTCGAGCCTGTCATCGGCCTCGAGATCCACGCGCAGTTGCGCACCGCGACGAAGATCTTCTGCGGCTGCCGCACGGATTTCGGGGCCGCCCCCAACACGCACGTCTGTCCGGTGTGTCTCGGGCTGCCAGGGGCGCTGCCGGTCCTCAACCGCCGCGCCGTCGAGTTCGCGGTCCGCGCGGCGCTCGCCCTGGGGTGCGACGTGCAGCCTTCGTCGGTGTTCGCAAGGAAGAACTACTTCTACCCGGACCTGCCGAAGGGCTACCAGATCTCCCAGTACGATCGGCCGCTCGCGCTGCGCGGGCAGCTCCGCTGGCGGGCGGGCGACCGTGAGACGACGGTCGGGATCACGCGGGTGCACCTGGAGGAGGACGCCGGCAAGTCCCTCCACGAGGGATTCGCGGACTCGGCCCGTCGCACGTACCTGGACTTCAACCGCAGCGGCGTGCCCCTCATCGAGATCGTGACGGAGCCGGACCTCCGGTCGGCGTCCGACGCGGCCGAATTCTTCACCCGTCTTCGCGCCATCCTCGTGACCATCGGTGTCAACGACGGCAACATGGAGGAGGGCAGCCTGCGGTGCGACGCGAACGTCTCGGTGCGTCCCGCCGGCAGCCCGACCTTCGGCACGAAAGCCGAGGTGAAGAACCTGAACTCCTTCAGGTTCCTGCAGAAGGCGCTCGACCATGAAGTGCAGCGCCAGATCGCGCAGCTCGAGGCCGGCGAGCGCGTCGTGCAGGAGACGCGCCTGTGGGACGCGAACGCGGGTCGCACGGTGGCCATGCGGAGCAAGGAGGAGGCGCACGACTACCGGTACTTCCCGGAGCCGGACCTGCCGCCCGTGCACGTGGACTCCGCGTGGGTGGCCGCCATTGCCGCAGCGCTCCCCGAACTGCCGGACGCGCGCAAGATGCGGTTCATGACCCAGTACGGGCTGCCGGAGTACGACGCGACGTGGCTGACTCAGACGGCAGCGACGGCCGCGTACTTCGAGACCGTCGCCACCACGTCCGGGCACCCCAAGGCCGCGAGCAACTGGGTGATGGGAGAGCTGGCCCGCGTGCTCAACGAGCGCGGCGTCGAGATCGCCGCGGCCCCGATCGACGCGGAACGCCTGGGCGGTCTGGTCGGACTCGTGGCCAGCGGGACCATCGGCGGCCCGGTCGCCAGGCGGGTGTTCGAGGCCATGCTGTCGAGCGGCGACACGGCGGACACGATTGTCGAGCGCGAGGGGCTGGCCCAGGTGGACGACGAGCAGGCCCTCGCGGCCCTCGTCCGCGACGTCCTCGCCGAGCACCCCGGACCCGTCGCGCAGTACCGCGGGGGCAAAGGCCAGGCCCTCGGCTTCCTCGTCGGCCAGGTGATGCGAAAGGCTGGCGGCACGGCGAATCCCAAGCGGGTCAACGAGCTGTTGAAACGCCTCCTCGACGAGCCAGCGTGATCGAAGCGTCCGATCTCTCGAAGACGTACACCAGGGGCGTCGTGGCGTTGCGCGAGGTGACGCTGACGATCGGCAAGGGAGAGTTCGTCTTCCTGACCGGCCCGAGCGGCGCCGGCAAGAGCACGCTCCTCAGGCTGCTCCTCCGGCAGGAGCTGGCCACGAGCGGTCAGCTCACCGTGCTCGGCCGCGATCTCGCGGCGCTGTCGCCCCCCGAGGTACAGGAGTACCGCCGCACCGTGGGCTTCGTCTTCCAGGACTTCAAGCTGATTCCGCGCAAGACCGTCTTCGACAACGTGGCGCTCGTGCTGCGCGCGACGGGCATGGCGCCCTCGACGATGCAGCGGCGCGTGATGGCCGCCCTCCAGGGGGTCGGCCTGCAGCATCGCTTCGGCGCCTACCCGCTCGAGCTCTCGGGCGGCGAGCAGCAGCGGATCGCGATTGCGCGGGCCCTCGTCAACGACCCGGCGCTCGTGCTCGCCGACGAGCCGACCGGCAACCTCGACCGCGCGTTGTCGCGCGAGGTGATGGACCTGTTTCGCGAGATGAACGCCCGCGGGACGACCGTGCTCGTCGCCACTCACGACCTGGACCTCGTGCGCTATGTGGGTCGGCGCACGGTGGCGCTCGAACACGGGCGCGTGGCGGGGGAGTCGTGAAAGCGGCCGTCCGGCAGTTCGTGCGCCTGCTGGGCGAGGCCGCGGCCAGCCTGGCTGTCGACTGGCGGTCGTTCCTCCTCGCCTTTGCCGCCATCGTCAGCGCCGTGTTCGTCCTCGGGGCCTTCCTGATGGTGTCCCGATCCATCGAGCAGGCGCTCGCCCGATGGGCAGCGGCCGCCGAAGTGTCCGTGTTCCTCGACGACAAGGCGAGTGAGGCGACGTGGGAGGCGGTGGTGCGTACGCTGCGCGCCGATCCGGTCGTGCACGAGGTCACCCGCATCAGTCCGGAGGAGGCGAGGCGGCGTTTCACGGCGCTCTTCCCGGACCTGGCGCCGCTGATGGCAGACGGGAGCGTCGGGGCCCTGCCCGCATCGCTGGAGGTCCGGCTGGCGCCGGAAGCCCCACTCGCCCAGGTCAAGGCGCTGGCCGAACGCCTCCGGGGGCAGGCGGGGGTCGCCGACGTGCGCCTGGACCAGGACCTGCTGGCGCGCGTGTCGGCGTTGGCGCGTATCGGTCGCCTGGTGGGCGGACTCCTCTCGGGAGTGCTCATGCTGGCGGCGGCCGTGGCGATCCTCAGCGTCGTGCGGCTCTCCTACGTGTCGCGTCGCGACGAGGTCGAGATCCAGTACCTGCTGGGCGCTCCTCTCGCCGCCATCCGGGGCCCCTTCATCGTCGAAGGGGCCTTGCAGGCGTTCCTCGGGGCCGCTGCCGCCCTGCTGCTGCTTCTCGCGGCGCACGCGGTCGTCGCCCGACGGTACGGCGCGGAGCCCGGTGGCGTGCCCCTGGAGTCCCTCTCGTGGCCGACGGTGCTGCTCCTCGTCCTCGGCGCGATCGCCCTCGGGGCGTGGGCTGGTTTTGCCGCCGTGCGGCGTCATCGAGGAGGGCAGACGGTTCCGTAAGAGCACGATTGACAGGTGTCCGCCCGCCTCAGTAGACTCAGTTTTCGGGACATGCGGATCGCGACCTACAACGCTCTGCGACACTCCCGATCTTCCGCAGGCGCTCCTCTCTCTCACGCGTGTCTGGCCTCGCTGCTCCGGATGCAGTTCTATCGCGAGGAGTTCCTCAAGCACTACCGCTGCCTCGAGCGCCAGCGGGAGTACTTCTCACCGGAGGCGATCCGCAGCGTCGAATGCGTGCTCGACACGATCCTCGCGCGGCTCGAGGTGCTGTGCCGCGACCAGGACTCGGACCGGCTGCTGGGCGCCCTGCTCAAGAAACTCGACGTCGTCACCCGCGTCTCGGCGTGGGACGATCAGCGGCCCGCGCACTAGTCCCCTGGAACCGTGAATCCTGGCAGAATTCCCGGGCGGGGCATCCCGTCTGGCTGCGTTGCTCCTCCCTCGAATACTCCCGGCATTCTCGCTCGTCGCGCCTTGCCAGTCGGGCGCCGCGTTCCGGGACTTCTACCAGGCCTCACGGTTCCAGGGGACTAGCGTGAACGCCGACGACCGGCGAATCCTCGTTCATCGCTGCATCACGGCTGCCGTGCGCGCCGTCCACGCCGGTGCACTCGTCCGTGCGTCCCTCGCGGCCGGGGTGCTGGCCGGCCTCGACCGCGCACGACCTCCGGTCGTCCTCGCCGCGGGCAAGGCTGCCGTGTCCATGACCGAAGACGTGCTCGACTGGTTCGACGGGGCCGTGCGTGGTGGCATGGTCTCGGCCCCGCGCGTGCCCGGCACGCCACTCGGACCCCTGCGCGCCTTTGCGGCCGGCCATCCGCACCCCACCGAGCAGAGTGTCGCCGCGGCCGAAGCTGCCCTCGTGGCCGTCCGGGAACTGACGGTCGAGGACCAGGTCGTGGTCCTGCTGTCGGGCGGGGCATCGGCGCTGCTGGCCCTGCCGGCGCCACCCGTGACGCTGGCCGACAAGGTCGCGGTGACGCATCGACTGCTCACTCGTGGCGTGGCGATCGATGGCCTCAACGCCGTACGCAAGCACCTGTCTCTCATCAAGGGTGGCCAGTTGCTCATGGCGACGGCGGCCCGGACCTGGACGCTGGCGCTGTCGGACGTCTCCCGTCCCGTCGATGACGATCCCGCCACGATCGGGTCGGGGCCGACGGTCGCGGATCCGACGACGTTCGGAGATGCCTGGACGGTGCTCGAGGCGACGGGGCGCGACTGGCGTCTGCACCTGCCTCGCGTCGCCGAGCGGCTGTCGGCCGGCTTGCGTGGTGAGGTGCCCGAGACTCCGAAGCCAGCGACGCCCGCCTTCGGTCGATCCGGCTATCGCGTCATTGGCAACCGGCAGACGGCTGCAGAGGCCGCTGCCCGTGAGGCGACCCGGGCCGGTGTTGCCTGCGCGACCATCGAGCCTGCCGTTCAGGGTGAGGCCCGCGCGGCCGCCTCGAGATTCCTCGACGAGGCCCTGGCGCTCACGGCCGTTGCCGGCCGCCCCTGCGCGGTCGTGGCAACGGGAGAAACCACGGTCACCGTCACGGGCACGGGCCTGGGCGGGCGAAACCAGGAGTTCGTGCTGGCCGCGGCCCTCGAACTTGCACGCCGGGGCCTGACGGCCACCGTCGCCAGCGTGGGGACCGATGGCGTGGACGGCCCGACCGACGCGGCGGGGGCGATCGCCGACGAGCGCACGGAGGCGCAGGCGGCCGGGCGCGGTCTGGACGCGCAGGCTCTGCTTGCGAACAACGACGCGTATCATTTCTTCGCGCCGCTCGATGCGCTCCTCCGCGTGCCCGTGACCGACACCAACGTTGGTGACGTCATGCTCCTCCTGCTCGGCTGATCGACTACACTCGCCCCATGGTGTCCGAGGACCGCATCCTTGCGCTGATGCGCGGGAAGGTCACGCATCCCGCCACGGCGTCGGAACTGATGCGCCTGCTCCGCGTCCCACGGGATCAGCGCCAGGCGCTGCGCCGGACGCTCAGGGGCCTCGTCGCCCGGGGAGCGCTCGTCGAGACGCGGGGGCGGCACTACGGCGTGCCCGACCGCATGGACCTCGTCCCCGGGCGTCTCTCCGCGCACCCGGACGGCTACGGCTTCGTGCAGCCCGACCAGCCGATCGACGGGGTCGATGGCGATGTGTACGTGTCGCGCGTCCACCTCGCCGACGCGATGCACGGCGACCGCGTCCTCGTGCGCGTGGAGCATCGGCGCGACGACGGCCGGGCCGAAGGGCGGATCGTGCGCGTGCTCGAGCGCGCCTCCACGCGGGTCGTCGGACGCTACGACGTGGATCGAGGCGGCGCGTGCTTCGTGGCGCCTTTCGACCACCGGCTGGCCATGGCCGTCCAGGTGCCGCGGGGTGAAGAGCGCGGGGCGCATCCCGGGGACATGGTGACCGTCGAGATCACGCGCTGGCCCACGGCGGCGCGCCCGCCCCTCGGGCGCGTCGTCGAGGTCCTCGGGCCGATCGACGCACCCGGCGTGGACACGACCATCATCATCCGCAAGCACGGCATCCCGGACGCGCACCCGGCGGAGGTCGAAACCGAGGCCAGGCGGCTCGGGACCGAGGTGCGCCCGAAGGACGTCGCCGGGCGGACCGATTTTCGCGATCGCGTGGTCGTGACCATCGACGGTGAGCACGCGCGCGACTTCGACGATGCCGTGTCCATCGAGCGCCTGGCGAACGGTCACTACTGGCTGGGCGTGCACATCGCCGACGTAGCCCATTACGTGCGGCCGGGTTCAGCGCTCGACGAGGACGCCCGCGCCCGAGGCACGTCGGTGTACTTCCCCGACCGCGCCGTGCACATGTTCCCGGCCTCCCTGGCCACGGGCCTGTGCAGCCTGCGCCCGCACGTGGACCGCCTCGTGCAGTCGTGCCTCATGGAGGTCGATGCGGAGGGCACGGTCGTCCGCGCCGAATTCCACGATGGCGTGATCCACAGTACCGCGCGGCTGACCTACACGGAGGTGAACGCGATCCTGACAGACGGCGACCCGTCGGTCACCGCGCGGTACGAAGGGCTGGTGCCGACCCTGCACCTCATGAAGGAACTCTTCGACGTCCTCCACGCGCGCCGGCGGCGTCGCGGCGCCATCGACTTCGACTTGCCGGAGCCCGAGGTGCTGCTCGATGCCGAAGGCTGCATCGAGGACATCGTCGCGTCCGAGCGCAACGTGGCGCACAAGCTGATCGAGGAGTTCATGCTGCTGGCCAACGAGACCGTTGCCAGTCACCTCGACCGACACGAGGCTCCCGCCCTCTACCGGATCCACGAGAGGCCAGACGTCCTCAAGGTCACGGTCTTCGAGGACTTCCTGGCGACGCTGGGCTATTCCCTGTCGTGCGCCCCTGAGGCGGTCCGGCCTGCGCATTTCCAGCGCGTGATCGACCGGATGCGCGGGCGGCCCGAGGAGCGTCCCATCGCGCTGCTGATGCTGCGGACCATGCAGAAGGCCCGGTACGACGCCGGCTGCCTGGGGCATTTCGGCCTGGCGACGGAGACGTACACGCACTTCACCTCCCCGATTCGGCGCTACCCCGACCTCGTCGTGCACCGCGCACTCAGGACGCTGCGACAGGGCGGACCCGAGGGCGAGGACTTCGAGGGGCGTGCCGACGAACTCCCGGAGATCGCGCGGCACGCCTCGGAGATGGAGCGCAGGGCCGACGAGGCCGAGCGGGAGCTCGTGCAGTGGAAGAAGGTGCGCTTCATGGCCGACAAGGTCGGCGAGCACTTCGACGGCTTCGTGACCGGCGTGGCGGCCTTCGGGCTCTTCGTCGAGCTGGTCGAGCACTTCGTCGAAGGGCTCGTCCACGTGTCGAGCATGGCTGACGACTACTATCGGTTTCTCGAGCGGGCGCATGCGCTCAAAGGGGAGAGCACGTCCAGGACGTACCGGCTCGGAGACCGCGTCACCGTGCAGGTGCTGCGCGTGGACCAGGAGCGACGGCAGGTGGACCTCGGGCTGGTGGAGATCCTTCACGCGGTGCGCGCGTCGGCGCGCGCGCGCGGCGCCCGGCGATCGCGCCCGCACGGCGACGCAGTCGCCCGGCCGGCCAAGGGC
>CAYLZN010000281.1:0-7786 GCA_964387935.1 uncultured Vicinamibacteraceae bacterium
CGCCACCGCGCCGCAGGCGGGACTCGGGGCGGGCGCAAGGGCGGCCCACCTGCGGGGGGCCTTCGGGCCCTCGCTGCGGCTGCGAATCGGCTCCTGGGCAGCCAGGCGCACCTCCGGGGGCGGGGGGGCCCTGCCTCGGGCAGCATGGACCTGGCTGGCTCGACGCTGGTCCATTCAGCACGCCGTGGTCGTCATCGTGGACGACGTGCGGACGACCGGCGCAACGCTGGACGAGGCCGCGGCGACGCTGATGGCCTGGGGAGCCAGGGAAGTCAGGGCCCTGACGGCGGCGCTCGTCGAGCACGAACGAGGCGGACGACCTGGTCTTCCACCGCGTCCGGGGCCTGCTCGCCATCGATGACCCACCAGCCCGTGCGTTGGGCCTGCCGCAGGTAGCTGTCGCGCACGCGCCCGAGAAGCGCGAGGTCCTGTTCGAACAGGTCGCGTCCACGGGCCTTGCGGGAGACCGCGGTGGCCGGTCGGATATCGAGCACGATGGTCAGGTCCGGCTGCGGGAGGTAGCGCTGGACGTCGAACAGCCAGTGGGCATCGAGGCCAAACGCTTCCCCATACGCGACGCTGGAGGCAAGGTAGCGGTCGCACAGGACGTGGCGCCCGGCCGCCAGGCACTCCGCGATGCGCGCGCGGTACTCGTAGCGGTTCGCGATGTAGAGCAACTGCAGCACGTCGGCCGGGTACGCGCGTTCGCCGCGCAGCGCACGGGCGATCTCCTGCGCAATCTCGGTGCGATAGCAGGGAAACGCCAGCGTCTCCACCTCCTGGCCCGCGGCCTGGAGGTGCGCCGCGAGGCGACGGACCTGCGTTTCCTTCCCGCTCTGGTCGAGCCCTTCGAAGGCGATCAGCACGCGCTCACACCTCGCACAGCAGCTGGTCATCGACTGTCTGACGACGTCGGACGACGCGCCATTCGTGCTGATCGACGAGCACTTCCGCAGGCTGCGGACGACGGTTGTAGTTCGAGGCCATGACCGACCCGTACGCGCCGGCATCCAGGATGGCGACCAGGTCCCCCACCCTGGGCCCCGGCAGCGTGCGGTCGCGGCCGAACGTATCGCTGCTCTCGCAGACGGGCCCCACGATGTCGCACAGGACCCCGGCCGCCTCGCGTGGCTGGACGGGCACGATCCGGTGATGCGCGCCGTAGAGGGCTGGCCTGATCAACTCCGTCATGCTGGCATCCAGCACGACGAACAGGCGACGGTCGGGCGCAGGCTTGATATCGATGATTGCCGCGACCAGTGCGCCGGCCGGGGCCATGAGCCAGCGGCCCGGCTCGAGGATGAGCGACAACCCGGTCGCCTGCGCGACGGCGGCCATGGCGGCCCCGTAGGCCCGCACGTCAGGTTCGGTTTCCCCCTCGTAACTGATGCCGAGGCCGCCCCCCACGTCGAGATGCTCGAGGGGCAGGCCCGCGTCGCGCAGCTCACGGGCCAGGTCGCCCAGGGCGGACGCGGCCCGCTCGAGCGGGGGCACGGTCGTGATCTGCGAGCCGATGTGGGCATGGAGACCCACGAGTTCCAGGGCCGGGCGATCGCGCAGGGAGCGGCAGAGGGGACCGGCCTGGTCGAGCGGCACGCCGAACTTGCTGCGCTTGAGGCCCGTGGTGATGTGCGCGTGCGTGCCGGGATCGATGTCGGGGTTGACGCGGAGCGCGACGCGCACACGCCCGCCCTGGGCATGAGCCAGGGCTTCGAGGCGGTCCAGTTCACCCGCCGACTCGGCGTTGATGGCCTTGAGGCCGAGCGCGACGGCGCGCTCCAGTTCGTCCGGCGTCTTGCCGACGCCAGTGAAGACGACCTGCTGCGGAATGAACCCGGCGCGCAGCGCGACCTCGATCTCGCCGCCGGAATTGGCATCCGCACCGGCGCCGAGCCCACGGATCAGGCGGGCCACGGCCAGCGTGGAGTTGGCCTTGAGCGCGTAGTGAATCGCGTGGGGCACGCCCGCGACGGCCGCGTCCAGGGCCGCATAGCGCGTCCGGACGACGCCGCCGGCGTAGACGTAGAAGGGCGTGCCGACCTGGCGCGCCACGTCGGCCAGGGGCACGTCGTGGCAGGTCAGTCCGCGCGGGGTGGCGTGAAAGGCCTGCGAATCCGTCACGAGAGGCGGATTGTACGCTATCATCCCGGTTCGATCCGCCGGCTTTTTCATCCCACGGTGTTCATGAGCGTCGATTCGCCAAGCCCCCAGGCCTCGATGGACCAGTTGATCGAGCGGTGCCTGCTGGGTGAACAGGCCGCGTGGGAGCAGATCGTCCGCCAGCACTGGCGAAAAGTCTTCAACGTCGCATACAAGTTCGTCGGCAAGCACGACGAGGCCGAGGATCTCACCCAGGACATCTTCCTGAAGATCTTCCGCTCCCTGGCGACGTTCGACCGACGGGCCAACTTCCAGACCTGGCTCATCAGCGTGAGCCGTAACCTGTGTATCGATCACTACCGGAGCGTCCGCAAGGAACGGCAGACGGTGGACCGCGACCACGACGCGGGCGATCTGCCGGCCATCTCGAAGGAAACGGGCCCGTACGCGCTCCTGGAGCACAACGACCGGCGCGCCCTCCTGCGGCGGGCCCTGGACGAACTCCCGCCGACCCTGCGGACGGCCGTCATGCTGCGGGATCTGCGGGAGCTGTCGTACCAGGAGATTGCCGCGCAGCTCGCGCTGCCCGAGGGCACGGTCAAGTCCCGGATCAACCGGGGCCGCCTCGAACTTGCCCGCCAGATCCGGCGTATTGAGGAGATGGGCCGGACCGCGACGGCGCGGACTTCCGCACGCCAGCCCGGAGTACCTGAATGAACCTGACAACCGAGCACCGGAACGACGTGGCCATCATCCGCGTGAAGGAAGCGCGCATGATGTACCCGCTGCTGTCGGAGTTCTCCAACACGGTGAAGGGCCTCATCGACGGGGGCCAGCGCAAGGTCCTGGTGGACCTCTCCGCCGTTGGCTACGTGGACAGCGCGACCATCGGGTGCCTGATGGACCTGTATCGGCAGATGTCCGCCACGGGCGGGGCCTTCAAGCTGTCGGGCGTGCAGCGCCGCGTGGAGACCATGCTGACGATGACGGGAGCGCAGAACTTCATCGACGTCCACCAGGACGAGGGCACGGCGCTCGAGAGCTTCGGGGGTCCGCATGCGCACGATTAGCACGACGACCGGCGCGCCGTTGACGCTCGACAACGACCTGCTGGCGGTGCTCGAGACCCTGTACCGGGAAGTCACGGTGAAGCGGGACCTCGACCGCACCTTCGAGGACATGATTCGCGAGATCAACCACCTCATCGATCAGATGACCGACGAGGAACGCCGCGCCTATCTCGCCGAGAGCATGTTCCTGAACACGGTGACCTACGAAAACGAGCGCCTGAACGCGTACATGAAGAAGCTGGACTCGGTCGACCCGGCCGGAGACGCGGCCGGCCGGGACGCCTGAGTCCAGGGTCCGCGACCTCCCCCCGGATGGCCTCGAACTACCTCGCCACCCGTTTCACGTGTTCCTGGCCGTGGAGCACGCTGGTGCTCCTCTGTGACGGCCGCGTGGTCTGCGGGTGCGCCGACCCCTACGCCAAGCGCGTGCTGGGCGACGCGCGGACGACGACGATCGCGGAGGTGTGGCAGGGCGAAACCGCGAGGCGCCTCCGGCAGGACCTGAACGACGGCGGGTCGTCGTTCTGCGGCGACTGCCCGCTGAAGCTGCCGCTCGGGCCCGGGGCGGTGCCCCCGGTGCGGCCGTTGCCGACCGGACCGCTCCCGTCGCGGCTCTACATCGAGTGCACGGCGGCCTGCAACATCTCCTGCTTCGGGGCCTGCTGTGCACCCGAGACGGGCATCACGCGCACCCGGCAGGCCGGCATGCTCGACGTCGCGCTCTTCCAGCGCGTGGTCGACGAGGCGGCGCCGACGCTCGATCGCGTCGACTTCTTCAACTACGGCGAGGCGTTCCTGCACAAGCGGGCCGTCGAGATGTGCGAGTACATCAAGACCCGGTACCCGCACGTCTTCCTCTACACCAGCACGAACGGCCTGGCGTTCTCCGAGGACGCGGTGCGGCGCCTGATCCGCTCCGGCATCGACGAGATCACGTTCTCGATCGACGGGGCCTCCCAGGACGCCTACGCCCGCTACCGTCAGCGCGGGAGCTTCGCCAAGGCCATCGCGGCGCTCCGCGCGGCCACCGACGAGAAACGACGCCTCGGCCTCGACGTGCCGTTCATCAACTGGCGCTACATCCTGTTCCGGTGGAACGACAGCGACCGGGAGATGCAGCTCGCGCGACGCCTCGCGGCAGACCTCGGCGCCGATCGCCTCTGCTGGGAGATCACCGACCACCCGGAAGATGCGTACTCCCGACGCTTCGCGCCGGGCACGTCGGACTGGGCCGAGATCCGCCACGAGGTCTGGGACGACAACCATCTGGGGAACGCCATCCCCGGTGCGACGCCGCGCGCCCGCGTGGAACTGCGCGAGTCGAGGTCGGCCGGCTTCGTGAGCCCACCTGGTGGGCGGCTGGAGCTTCCTGCCCGCCTGCGCAACCTGTGCCAGCGACCCTTCCCTGCCACGGCCAGCTACGGCCGGCGGCTGGTGCGGGTGGGCGTGCAACTGGCCGATCGCGACGGCGCCCTGGTCGAGCGCGACTATGCGCGCGCGGCGCTGCCACGCGCGGTCGAGGCCGGCTCGTGGCTGGACCTGCCCCTGTCCGTGCCGGTGCCGTCCGAGCCGGGGCAGTACACGCTGCGCTTCGACCTGGTCTCGGAAGGCGTCGATTGGTTCGAGAACTGCGGGTCCGAGGTCACGACGCGGTCCCTGGTCGTGGGGCCGGACGCCCGCGACGCGCGGGCCTGAGCCGCGGGTCCAGGAGGACCAGGCGTCGCGAGATGTCAGCTGGCGAGCGCCGCGGGAGCCGGCACGGGGGCAGGCAGCGGCAGCACGGTCGACGGCACGTCCTCGACGAAGTGCCAGGCGTGAGTCTCTTCGAGGATCCTCGACGCGAAGTCGGTGTGCAGCGCGTGCCCACCGCGTTCGACGACCAGATGGCCAATCAACGGGAACCCGGTGAGGGCCAGATCGCCGATCGCATCGAGAATCTTGTGACGCACGAACTCATCTTCGAACCGGAGCGTGTTCAGCGCTCCCGTCTCGCTCAACACGATCGCGTTCTCGAGCGAACCGCCCAGCGCCAGCCCCCGCTGCCGCAGCGTCTCGACTTCCTTCAGGAACCCGAAGGTCCGGGCCGGCGCGATCTCCTCGGCAAAAGTCTCCGGGGTGATCTCGATCGTCCGGGACTGCTGGCGCACGAGCGGGTGGTCGAAGCTGATGGTGTAGCTCACCCTGAAACCGTCGGCCGGGTAGATCGCAATGCGCTTGTCGCCACGCGCGAACTCGATGGGGCGGTCCACCTTGATCCGACGCCGTGCCGAGGACAGTTTGCGCAGGCCAGCTTCCTGGATCAGGTACACGAACGGCGCGGCGCTCCCGTCCATGATCGGCACTTCGGCATGGCTCAGTTCCACGAGCACGTTGTCCACGCCCTGACTGACGAGCGCCGCCAGAAGGTGCTCGACGGTCTCGACCGTCACCGCGCCGCACGCCAGGCCCGTCGCATAGAAGATGCTGGCCACGTGTTCGGCACGAGCCGGAATCTCGGCAGCCAGGTCCAGCCGGCGAAACCGAATCCCGTGGTCGATTGGTGCAGGTTTCAGGGTCAGTGACACCTTGTTGCCGGAATGCAGTCCGATTCCAGCGCAGGTGACGGCTCGGCGGAGGGTGTATTGAGCACTCATGCGGGACGCACGGGCGACACTGAATCGCCCGGCCGGTCTTTAGCAACATCCGTGCCCGCGCGGTCCTCAGATCCCCGGCCGGAGCGTCCACTCAAGTAGTTAGATTGAATAGACTTACGCTGGCTCATCCCTAGCAAGACCCTCCGGATCGCGACCCGTGTGGCTGCCTGGCCACATCCAGACGTTGACACAGTGTGGCCCTCAAGCCACACCGGTTCGGCGGGAGCGACGCGTGCGTCCCGGCGCCAGGCCCTCGGCCAGGAACTCGCCGGTGTGCGACCCCGCCTCGCGCGCCACCTCCTCCGGCGTCCCGACCGCGACCACACGGCCGCCCGCATCGCCGCCCTCGGGACCGAGGTCGATCACGCAATCCGCGGAGCGGATCACGTCGAGATTGTGTTCGATCACGATCACGGTGTTGCCCTGGTCCACGAGGTGTCCCAGGACTTCGAGCAGCTTGCGGACGTCCTCGAAGTGCAGGCCCGTCGTGGGCTCGTCCAGCAGGTAGACGGTGCGGCCCGTGCCGCGCCGCGACAGCTCCCGCGCGAGCTTCACCCGCTGCGCCTCACCGCCGGACAGGGTGGTCGCCGACTGCCCGAGCTCGATGTAGCCGAGCCCGACGCGCTGCAGCGTCCGCAGCTTGTTCGCGATCGCCGGGAAGTTCTCCATCAGCGGCAGGGCCTGATCCACGGTCAGTTCGAGGACGTCGGCCACGGAGCGGCCGCGATACTGCACGTCCAGCGTTTCACGGTTGTAGCGACGACCCTTGCACGGCTCGCACGTCACGTACACGTCGGGCAGGAAGTGCATCTCGATGGCCATGACGCCGTCACCCTGGCAGGCCTCGCAGCGTCCCCCCTTCACGTTGAAGGAGAACCGGCCGGGCCGGTACCCGCGCGCCCGCGACTCCGGCAGCATGGCGAACAGCTCTCGAATGAACGTGAACAGCCCGGTATACGTGGCGGGATTCGAGCGCGGCGTGCGTCCAATCGGCGACTGGTCGATCTGGATGACCTTGTCGATCAGCGAGATCCCCTCGATCCGATCGTGCGCGCCGGGCTGGTCCACCGCCCGGTACAAGTCCCTCGCGAGGGCCTTGTAGAGGATCTCGTTGACGAGCGTCGACTTCCCCGAGCCGCTCACACCGGTCACCGCGATGAACTGGCCCAGCGGGAAGTCGACGGTGATGTTCTTCAGGTTGTGTTCGCGACCGCCCACGACGCGGAGCGCGCCGCGGAGGGCCGGCCGCCGTGACGGCGGCAGCGGGCTCGACCGCTCACCGCGAAGGTACGCGCCCGTGAGCGACGTCTGCCCGTCGCGCACGAGCTGCTCGGGCGTCCCCTGGAAGATCACTTCACCCCCGTGCACGCCGGCGCCAGGCCCCAGGTCGACGACGTAGTCGGCCGTGCGAATGGTCTCCTCGTCGTGCTCGACGACGATGACGGTGTTACCGAGGTCGCGGAGCCGGGCGAGCGTCTTCAGCAGGCGGCGGTTGTCGCGCTGATGCAGTCCGATGGAGGGCTCATCGAGCACATAGAGCACGCCCGTGAGGCTTGACCCAATCTGGGTGGCCAGGCGAATCCGCTGCCCCTCCCCGCCCGACAGGGTGGCGGCGCTGCGGCTCAGCGTGAGGTACCCCACGCCGACATCGTCGAGGAATCGCAGCCGGTCCCGCACCTCGCGGAGGATGCGGCCCGCGATCAGCGACTCGCGCGCGGTCAGCTGCAGCGCCTCGAACGCCGCCACGGCGGCGGTTACCGGGAGCGAGACGAATTCGCTGATGGTCCGGCCCTTGACCCGGACGGCGCGGCTCTCCGGCCGGAGCCGATCGCCGTGACAGGCCGCGCACTCGCGCAGCGCGCGGTAGGGCTCCATCAGCTCCCGCTCCGCCCACGTGGCCTCCTCGTAGCGCCGGCGCAGATTCGGCACGAGCCCCTCGAAGTGCTCGCCGAACGGGTCCGCGGGCCGCCCGCGGCGCGACCG
>CAYLZN010000282.1:0-7783 GCA_964387935.1 uncultured Vicinamibacteraceae bacterium
TACGGACGTCAGCATTCAGCCGCAGCGCGCCGCGGCCAGTGCCTGGTCCAGGTCCGCGATGAGGTCTTCCACGTCCTCGATGCCGACCGAGTACCGCACGAGGCCATCGCTGAACCCGGCGGCCTCGCGTGCCTCTCTCGACATCGACGCGTGGGTCATGGACGCCGGGTGCTCGATGAGCGTCTCCACGCCCCCGAGCGACACCGCGAGCGTGGCCAGCCGCACGCGGTCCATGAGTCGGCGCCCCGCGTCGAACCCGCCCTTGAGTTCGAAGCTGATCATCGAACCGAAGCCGCGCATCTGTCGCCTGGCCAGCTCGTGCTGGGGGTGCGAGGGGAGGCCGATGTACCGGACCCGGGCAACCATCGGATGGGACTCCAGCCAGCAGGCGACGGCCATGGCATTCCGCTGGGCCCGCTCGACACGCACCCCGAGCGTTTTGAGACCCCTGAGCACGAGGAAGGCCTGGTGCGGGTCCATGCTGCAGCCCGTCTGGATCATGACGTCCCTCAGCCGCGCCACCACGTTCGCCTCCCTGGCGACGAGGATGCCGCCGACCACGTCCGCGTGACCGTTGATGAACTTCGTGACGGAGTGCAGCACCACGTCCGCCCCGAGATCGAGCGGTTGCTGCAGGTAGGGGCTCGCGAAGGTACTGTCCACCACGAGCAGGCTGCCGTGGGCGTGGGCGATCTCCGCCGCGCCCGCGAGGTCCGTGACCTGCATGGTGGGATTGGACGGCGACTCGACGTACACGACGCGCGTGTGCGGTCGCATCGCCTGCCGCAGGCTGTCGAGATTGCTCGTGTCGACGAACGTCGCCTCGACGCCGTAGCGCAGGTAGTGCTTCTCGAGCAGCCCGCGGCTGGGCCCGTACACCGACGCGGTGCTCACGAGGTGAGCGCCCTGCCCGAGCAGCGCCATGTAGACCGTGTTGACCGCGCCCAGGCCCGAGCTGGTCGCCACCCCGCCCCGTCCGTTCTCGAGCGAGGCCACGCTCTCCTCGAGGGCCGCCACCGTGGGATTGCCCAGGCGCGTGTAGATGAACCCCTGTTCGTGCCCTGCGAACAGGGCCGCCCCATGCGCCGCGTCGCGGAAGGCGAAGGTGGACGTCTGGTAGATCGGCACGGTGACTGCGCCGGTCGCGTCGGGATGATGCCCCCCATGCACCAGCCGGCTGTTGATGCCCGTTGGGCCATGGTCCGGTGGCTGCCGTGTCGAGGTCATCGCGCCCTCCCATGATGCGCGCAGGCGGCGTCCGGACTCATGACATCGAGCGCGCCGGCCTTGAACGCAGCCAGGTTCTGCTCGACGGTCGAGTGGCGGGCCCGATAGACGGGCCGCCCCGCGCCCAGGAGCTTCCGCAATGCGCCCATGCCGATTCCACCGACGACAAAGGCGTCGATGTCTTCTCCTCGAAGCGCCACGAGCGGCTGGCACGCGCCGTGCTCGTGGTCCGCGTCTACGTTCGGCACGGCGCGACACGAGCCGTGTTCGAGTTCGACGACCATGAAGTAAGGTGCGGAGCCGAAGTGCGGACAGACCGGGCTTGCGGCACCTTCATCGGAGGTGACGGGCATGCAGAGTCTCATGTGGAATGCTCGTGTGGGGGGCGGGCTCGTTGACGGAAGACCTCTCACCGGAGGCCGGGGCCGCAGCGACGGGGTCGTGCCGACGACAGCATCGCCGGGGTCCTGCCTGCACGCGGACGGGTCCACCTTCGATCCGCAGGGCCTTCCCGTGGACCAGGGCATCCGCGATCTTGGCGTGCGCGGCGTCGAGGATCCGGGAGAACGTGGGCCTCGACACGCGCATCTGCCTCGCCGCGCGCGCGTGGTACAGCTTGTCGAGATCCGCCAGTCGCAGCGCCTCGAACTCGTCGAGGGTCAGCACGACCTCGTCGAGCGGCAGCCTCGGGGTGTCGGCCGGCTCGAAGAGGGTGGCGGCTGGCTGACCGGCGATTCGCCGGGGACAGAACGGGCGTGGCATCGACCCCGGACCTCCGACCGTATTATGAACCTATGTTCATAACTGTCAAGGGGCCCGGCGCCCGCCTGGGCCCGGCGCCCGCGGCTCGCGCGCTCACCACCAGGGTCGACATCGCCCGTGGCCGTCCCGCGGGATGGCCCGTCGCGTGTGGGCCTCGAGCCGGCGCGGAACCGGCCTTGGTGGAGACGTCGTTTCGTGATTGCATAGCGCTTCGATGCCGGTGCGTCTCCCGACCTCGATTGCCGTCGTCGCCGTGGCGCTGACCGTCCTTGCGCACGCGCAACCCCCCTCGTCGCCGCCGCGGGCGCCCAACACGGACGAGAGCCAGGTCGGCACCTACGTCCTCCCAGAGGTGTTGCGGCTCCAGGATGGACGGCCGGTCGCCGATGCGGCAACGTGGCACCGCCAGCGCCGGCCAGAGCTGCTCGAGTTGTTCGCGGCCCACCAGTTCGGCCGGACGCCGACGCGCACGATCGAGCCCCGCGTGGACGCGATCGAGCGCGCCGCCACCGGGCTCGGGGGTCTCGCGCGGCGGACGCAGGTGCGCCTCGTGTTCGGCGACGGGCCCGACGCGCCGGTCATCCGCCTGGTGCTCTACACGCCGGCCAAGGCGGCCGGCCCCGTCCCCGCGCTCCTCTACCTGGGGTTCGCACCCAACGCCGTCGCCTTCCCGGAACCCGGCATCGACGAAGGCGTCGGCTGGGATCTCAAGTCGAAAACGCGCATTCCCGCGAGCCAGGCCCGCGTCCCGGTCGGGTTCGACGCGAGGCCGTTTCTCGAGTCGGGGTTTGCAGTGGCCCACGTCTACTACTGCGACATCGAGCCCGACTTCGACGACGGGGCGGCGCTCGGGGTGCGGTCGTTGTTCGGCGGAGGCCAGGGGCCGCGACAGCCCGACGAGTGGGGGGCCATCGGCGCCTGGAGCTGGGGCCTGAGCCGCGTGCTCGACTACCTTCGGAAGGACCCCGCCATCGTGGCCGGGAAGATCGCGCTCGCCGGCGCCTCACGGCTCGGCAAGACCACGCTCTGGGCCGCGGCGCAGGACACGCGCTTCGCGCTCGTCATGCCGCTCATCTCCGGCGAGGGCGGCGCGGCGCTGAGCCGGCGGCACTTCGGTGAAACGGTCGCCGACCTGACCGATCCCGCCCGCTACCACTACTGGTTCGCGCCGCGATACCGCGACTACGCCGGGCGGGTCACGGATCTGCCGGTGGACAGCCACATGCTGCTCGCGCTCATTGCCCCGCGGCCGATGCTGCTGGTCAACGGCGACAGCGACACGTGGTCCGACTGGCGCGGGGAGATCCTCGCCGCCGACGCGGCGCGCCCGGTGTATGCCCTGCTCGGCACGCCTGACGACCTCGTCGTCGTTACGCACACGGGCGGGCACACGCTGCTGCCCGCGGACCTCGCCGCGATGGCCGCGTTCATGACGAAGCACTTCGGCCCCGGGCGCCTTTCGGACGGGCCTTTTGAGGCCCGCCCCCGGGCGCTACCGCACGTGCCTGTTCAAGTGGGCTAGCGTGCGTTCCCACGCCAGCTTCGCCGCGGCAGCGTCGTAGCGTGGCGTCGTGTCGTTGTTGAAGCCGTGCTGCGTCCCCGGGTAGAGATGCCGCTCGTAGCGCACGTTCGCGGCTTTCAGTGCGGCCTCGTAGGCCGGCCAGCTCGCGTTGATGCGCTCGTCGACCTCGGCCGACTGGATCAGCAGCGGGGCCTTGATCTTCGGCACGTCCTCCACGTTCGGCGAAGAGCCGTAGAAGGGGACCGCGGCTGCGAGGTCCGGCAACCGCGTGGCCAGGTGGTTGACCATCCCGCCGCCGTAGCAGAATCCCACCGCGCCGACCTTGCCGCTGGTTTCCGGCCGCGCCTTCAGCCATTCGAACGCCGCCACGAAGTCTTCGCGCGTCCTGGCCTGGTCCAGCGTCGGGAACAGGGCACGTGCTTCGTCCTCGCCGCCTGGATATCCACCGAGCGGGAACAGCGCATCCGGCGCGAACGCCACGAAGTTGTCGAGCGCGAGACGGCGCGTGATGTCCTCGATGTGCGGGTTCAGGCCGCGGTTCTCGTGGATCACGAGCACGCCGGGGAGTTTGCCCGTGGCCTTGGCCGGGTAGGCGAGGTAGCCGCGCATCTTCCCGTAGCCCTTCGGTGACTCGTATTCGACGTGCTGCGCCTTGATGCGGGCATCGTCGGGCTTGACCACCTGCGCCTCGAGGAACTTCGGGTTCAGCTGGTCGAGCAGCATCACCGCGGTCACGCCGCCCACGGCGAACTTCGAGGCCTTGTCCAGGAACGTGCGGCGGTCGATGAGGCCGTGGACGTAGGCATCGAACAGAATGAGCAGTTCCTGATCGAAGTCGTGGGCGGTCTTGCGGTCCATGCGTGGTCCTCCGGTCAAATGGGCGGGTGCGAGCGCTATTCTACCAGCCCGCCGGCCCGGTGATCCCGCTGCCCGACGCGCTCGGGACCACCCGGCGCACGACGACCGTAGCACTGCGGCGGGCGGCGCGTGCACTGCCGGCCGCCCAGAACTGTGTAGGCAGGCTCGAGTACATGGCGCGCTCGACGGCGATGTGCGGGTCGTCTCCCAGCGCCTCGACAACGGCGCCGAATCGGCGGCCGTGGGCGCTCGCGAACTCTGCCGCGATGGCTACGTTCGTGCGGCTGCTCGCCGGCAACACAAACTCCTTCTCGTCGCGGCTGCCGTCCTCGTAGTACAGCGTCACTCGCGCGCGATCGTCGCGTCCGCGGTTGGCGATGAGCAGGTAGGTCTCCGTGCCTCGCACGCCGCCCACCTCCCGTCGGCCACCGCCCACGTGCGCCCCGTGCTGGTCAACCCGGCGGAGTTGTGCGCCTCCGTCCACGTCGCCGCCGTGGGCCCCGGCCACCACATCGCACGCTCGACAATCACTGGCACCCGGTTGGTGGATGTGATGATCGTCGAGACCGCCGTGTCCGGAAACAAGGTCGGGGGCGTCGGACTCGAAGAGGATGAAACGCCCGTTCGGTGTCAGCGCGAGTCCCCGGCTTGCGGCTGCGGCAGGAACGGTCGCTCCTGCCTTGCCGCTGATCAAGTGGAGGCCCGGCGCGGCGCCCGGTTGGGCGGCGAGATCTCCGCCCGGCCACGTCGCGATCAACGCCCACGCGGCGAGCAGCTCGGACGCGCGAGCGGCGCAGCGGCTCTGAACGGTACTCAGATCGCGGCCGGAGTGGGCACGCGTCGTCATTGTTCGGCCCCCGGGCTCCGGCACCCGCCACACGTCGCCGCCCTCCGGCACCGCGTGCCGCCTCCGTGGCGCGGGTTCGCGCGACACTCGTAGCGCTCGACACTGCATTCCGTAAACGGGTCGCATGCCGGTGCGCTGCCGCAGTCCCACGAGTCCCGGCACTGGTTGAAGAGCCAGGGATTCAGCTGGCCGGCGTCGTCGAGCGTCGGGCCCGAGGGCGCGGGCCAGGCCCCTGAGGGACTCCGCGAGCCCCACGCCCGTGGCGAGCCCCGTCACGACCTCGCCGGCCGTCGTGTCGATCACGTTGACGACCTGCGTATCGCGGCTGCCGGCCTGGCCGTTCACGTAAAGATACCGGGGCGAGGGCGCCTGGCCCTGGCTGCTCACGGCCAGCGCGCACACCGCTGTCGCGGCGATGGCGATGGCGATGCCGGAGCCCGGGTTCAGGATGTGCAACGTTCATCCTCCCGTGTGTGGGGTGGCCGAAGGAGCGGAAAACACCGTGGAGGGGGGAAAGCGAACAGTGAGCGGGTTGCACCAACTGATTTTCAGTATTACTGAATATCAGTTACTTCGTGCTATCGTGATGACATGTCGAGCAAGGTCACGATGAGCGAGCGTGGGGTCATCACCATTCCGGCCGCCCTTCGGGAAACCTACGGCCTGAAGGCGAACGACGAACTGATCCTGGAGGACACCGAAGCCGGGATTCTGCTCCGACCGGCTGTCAGCGTGCCGATCGAGATCTACACCGAGGCACGGATTGCCGAGTTCGCCGGCGACGAGGTGGCGATCGGCCGCTACCTGCCCAGGAAGCGGGCCCGGGCCCCGCGGTCGAAGACGAAGTAGCCGCGATGCGGGCGTTCCTCGACGCCAACGTGCTGTTCTCCGCCAGCAACGCTGGCAGCAACATCGCGCGCCTGATCGATGTGCTGTGCGTGCGGGGGACCGCCGTCTCGAGCGACCTCGCGGTCGAGGAGGCGCGGCGCAACATCACCGTGAAGCGCGCGGCCTGGTTGCCGGCCTTCGACCACCTGCTCCGTTCCGTGGAGGTCGTGCCGTCGGCGCTGTTCGAGCTGCCGGTGCGGGTGCCCCCCAAGGACGCGCCACTGCTCTGCGCAGCCATTTGGAGCCGCGTTTACCTGTTCGTGACCGGGGACCGACGTGACTTCGGTCACCTGATGGGGCAACACGTTCTCGGCGTGGAAATCGTGTCGCCGCTGCGGCTCGCCCAGATCCTGGCCGAGCAGCGTGTCCCGACCAAGCAGGCCCCGGGGTGAACCAGCTCGTGTTGCGCCAGACGACTCACGGCAGGCCGCCGTGAGATCCGCGCCGGAGTACGGCAGGTCGATGCGGTGGATCCGGCAGGATTCCGCCAGGCGGCGAAGATGGTCCGCCAGTCTGAAGATCGCGGGCCCGCGCGGCGTCGCGTAACGGCGCCCAAGGCTGTCGTGACAAACGGTTGCAACTGCCGTTCGCGCTCGGCGTAGAATCCCCCTCGCATCGTCGCAGTTCAGCGTCCGGGCCGCGTCACGGGCTTCTGCGGGCGGACGGTTCGTGCAATCTGACCGAGTCCGACGGAGGGGAGCAATGCGCACTCGAGTCCTGCTGCTGTCCTTTGCGACGGCCATGCGCCTGGCCGCGCCTGCCGCGGCCCAGCTCGTTACCGGGTCGATTGCCGGGGTGGTCACCGACGACAGCGGTGCCGTCATGCCCGGTGTGACGGTCACGCTGACGTCCGACCGCCTGATCGGCGGCTCGCGGATGGAGGTGAGTCTCGACAACGGCACCTACCGTTTCGACAACCTGAGCCCGGGGACGTACGACGCCAAGTTCGAACTGCCCGGCTTCCGCAGCATCGAACGGACCGGGATCAAGATTGCCGCGGGCTTCGTCGCCGCCATCAACGCGAGGCTGGAGGTCGGCTCGCTGGAGGAGACGATTACGGTCAGCGGCGAGTCGCCGGTCGTGGACACGCGCTCCAACGTCCAGCAGACGGTCATGAACCAGGAACTGCTCGAGGGCGTGCCGACCGGCCGCGACGTGTGGTCGGTGGCGAAAATCATCCCGGGCGTGGCCGTCGGCACCTACGACGTGGGCGGCACCCAGGGCATGCAGCAGAGTGCGATGTCGGCCCATGGCTCGCGCACCGACGACAAGACGTTCGCCATCGACGGGCTCTCGGTGAACTGGCCGGGCGGCGGCGGCGGATCGACGATGGTCTACTACGACCAGGGGATGTTCGAGGAGGTCAACTACCAGACGTCGGCCATCCCGGCCGAGGTCGCCATCGGCGGCGTGTACATGAACATGGTCACCAAGGCCGGCGGAAACCGCTGGCGCGGCGACCTGCGCTACTACTTCGCCAACGACAGCACGCAGGCCGAGAACTTCGAGAACGTCAGCCGCGAGTTCAACTTCGCGGGGGGCAACCCCGTCGACACGCAGTACGACTTCAACGTGAGCGCGGCGGGCCCGATCGCGCAGGACAGGAGCTGGTTCTTCGGCTGCTACCGCCGGAGGCGCGTAGACAACCTCGTGCTGAGCGTGAAGAACGCCGACGGCAG
>CAYLZN010000283.1:0-7781 GCA_964387935.1 uncultured Vicinamibacteraceae bacterium
CATCGCGGTCGGCAGCGACGCCGACCTCGTGGTCTACGACCCGACGTACAGGGGCACGATCTCCGCGGCGACGCAGCACGTCAACAACGACTACAACGGGTTCGAAGGCATGGAGATCGACGGGCGTCCGTCGATCGTCACGGTGCGCGGGCAGGTGCAGGTGCGGGACGGGCAGTTCGTCGGCGACCGGCGACGCGGTCGCCTGCTCCGACGGGAGCCCGCGCAGGTCTGAAGGAGCGGGTCAGCGCCCGTCGCCGGCGCCTGTTCCTGCGCGGAGCCGCGCGATCTCCCGGGGCCAGTTGAGGATCAACGAGACGTGCTGCCGGCCCCGGGCGCGCAGCATGACGAACCGCTGCCCGTCGGGCGTCACGTCGAAGACCGGCACGAGCTGGGTGTCCGGCGTGGCGGGGAACAGGGAGACCGGCTTCGAGACCTCGAGCGAGTTGCCGCGCGGCGTGATACCGACCGCGAGGACGCTCCCTCCGGCGTGGTAGAACACCTCACCGCTCTTCGACCACACCGGCGAGTCGCCGCCCTCGTTCGAGAGCTGCACGCGCGTCTCGCCGTCTGGAAACGGACGCGCGTAGATTTCGATCCGGCCCCCCTCCATCGACTCGTACGCCAGCCAGCGACCATCGGGAGAGAAGGACGCCGCGCCGCCCCAGGCACGTGACGGGAAGAGCGGTTGCGCCTCGGCCTCGAGGGCAGGCGACCGCTTGAAGAGGTTTCCGGTCACCGGGCCCGGGCCTTCCGCGTAGACGAGCCAGCGGCCGTCCGGCGAGAGGGCAAGCGGCACCTGTATCTCGTCGCTCGTCGAGAGCCTCGTCTCGTCGCCCCCGGCATCGGCTCGCCGGAACCAGAGATTCCACGTGCGCGTGCTCTGCGCCGAGGCATAGAACAGTCGATCTGCGGCGGGGCTCCAGCTGGCCGGGAAGGGAAAGACCCCCGTGGCCACGTTCGTGAAGGTGCCACGAGAGAGGTCGTACACCGCGAGGTCAGACGGCGGATTGCCCAGCGTCAGCGCCACCCGCGTGCCGTCCGGGGACAGTCTCACGCCGGCGGCCGGCCGATAGCCGGTTCCCGTGGGGACCGCGGTAAGCCGCGACGCTCTGGTCCCGGCGAGGGTGGCGATGGGCTCGATCGTGCCCGCGCGCGAGACGCTGACGAGCTCGACGAGGCTCTCTTCCGTGCGCACGACACCGAGCGTCCCGTCGCGGGACACGCTCGGTGCGGACACCCCGGGGACTGCGAGAAACGGCGCCCCGGTCGTTTCGAGGCGCTCGAGCGAGAACGGCACCGCCCAGATCCCGGGGTTGGTCGTCTCGCGCTCGTAGAGCAGGTGCCCCGTCGGGGAGTACACCGGGTAGCGCAGGCTCTCCCCGGGCACCTCGAGGATCACGCGCCTCGTCTCCCCGGAGAGCACGGCGATCACGTCCGGCAAACGACCCTTGAGGTGAATGGTGAAGATCAGGCTCCGGCCATCTGGTAGCGTTGAAATCTCATGGAAGTCGGCTTCGGCGTTTCGATCGAGCCCGACAAGGTCACGGCCGGCGCCACCGGCGGCCGGGATCTCCCAGAGGCCGCTCGAATCACTGCCTGCGAACACGACACGTCCATCGCTCGTCCAGGCTCCGCCGCCGGATCCCACCAGGTCGGCGGGCACGGGCCCCAGCTCGGTGGGCGACCCACCCTCCGTCGAGACCTTCCACGCCCTGCCCCGCCGGACGTAGGCGAGCTGACGGCTGTCGGGCGCCCACGTCGGAAAGAGCACGTCGTCGCTCTCCGGCAGTTCGACGCCGTCGAGGCTGTCGAGGCGGCGAACGTGCAGGCGTCCACCGACCACGTAGGCGACGCGTGTCCCGTCCGGCGACACGACGGGCACTCGCCCGCGACCGCCGGCCAGATCGGGAATCGACAGATCGACCATGCGGACGGGCGACTCGACCGCGCGCGGCGTCGGACGCAGAAGCCAGCCTGCGGCGAAGAGCGCGGCGCCCCCGGCGAGGGCGGCGGCCAGCGCGGGCCATCGGCGTCGAGGCGGCGGAACGGCAGCCGCTCCGGCCAACGGCTCGGCCACGTCGACATCCTCGAGCAGCACCCGGGCCTCGCCAATGGCCTGCAGGCGGTGGCGCGGATCGCGATCGAGGCAGCGCTGCAACAGCCTTCGCACCCCGGGCGGCGTGTTCGCGCGCAATGCGCTCCAGTCCGGCTCGCGCGTGAGCACCGCCGCCAGGACGTCCGACACGGTCTCGCCGGCGAACAGGCGCGCGCCGCTCAGCATCTCGAAGAGGACGACCCCGAACGCCCAGATGTCGGCACGACGGTCCACGGCCTTGCCGCGGGCCTGCTCCGGCGCCATGTAGGCCGCCGTGCCCAGGATCATCCCGGCTTCGGTCATGGGCTGGGAAATCGTCGGGGCCTGGGAGTGCGACCCGACGGCGCTGCTCGCGCCGCCGTCGGGATCCTCCCCTTTGGCGAGGCCGAAATCGAGGATCTTCACGGTCCCGGCCGGCGTGATCTTGATGTTCGCCGGCTTGAGGTCGCGGTGAATCACACCCTTCTCGTGGGCGGCTTCGAGTCCCTCCGCGATCTGTCTGGCGACGGCGATCGCATCGGTGACGGGCATCGCCCCGCGCGCCATGCGCGTGGTGAGGTCGTCGCCCTCGACGAGTTCCAGGGCAAGCGCGACGGTCCCGTCCCGCTCCTCGAGACCGTAGATGGCCGCGATGTTCGGATGGTTGAGGGACGCGAGGAGCTGCGCCTCGCGCCTCAGCCGCGCGACTCGCGAACCCGAGGGAGACCCCGAGTCGCTCTCCTGCGCGAACGCCGCAGGCAACACCTTGATCGCGACATCGCGGTTCAGGCTCGTGTCGCGCGCACGGTACACCTCCCCCATTCCGCCTGCGCCGACCCGTTCGAGGATGCGGTAGGGACCGATGTTTCCGCCGATCATGAAGACCGCAGATTATACGATCGCCGCCCAGCCGTGCCGTACGCCGTACGCCGTACGCCCCCCATCGTCAGTACAACTGCACCCTCGTGCGCCGGAACCGATTGCCGTCGAACACGTCGCCCATCATCAGGAAGCCCCGCACCTTCAACTGCGCCGTTCCGCTCGACGCGGGCAGTTCGAAGACGAGGGACGTTTCGTCCGCCTGTCCGGGCGGCGTCACGTACTCCTCCGCGTAGCTGAAGGGCCTCGTGCGCAGGAGTTCGCGCTGGGCCGACGGGTCGTTCTCGAACACGCGTCCGTCGGCGTCGAGGACGTAGGCGATCCAGTTGTTCCAGCGGTGCCCGACGCGCGCGGCACGGTTCTCCACGCGAAACGTGACGATGACGAACACGCCGGCGGTGTGGCGGTCGCCGAGGTCCGAGGTTCGCTCGACCTGCGTGACCGAGTAGTCGAAGTCGTCATGTCGAATGCGCTGGCCCAGGCCGACGATCGCGTCAGGGCCAAAACACCCGCCCGCGCATGCCGCCAGGAGGTAGCTTGCCGCGTACCCGCGGGCCGTGGGGCCCCTCACGATCGGCCTCCAACGACCGTCATCGCCACGCGCCGGTTCTGGGCGCCATCCAGCTCGACGACGAACACGCGCTGCCAGCGACCGAGCAGTAGTTCACCATCCGCGATGCCCAGCGTGACCGAGACGCCGAGGGCAAGGGCCCGACAGTGCGCATGACCGTTGACCCGTTCTCCCGGCACCAGGTTCACCCGGCGGCGGGCCGGGTCGTCGTGCGCGTACGACCCGTCTGCGGGTGCCCATTGCTCGAGGTGTCGCACGAAGTCGGCGAGCAGCAACGGCTCGTGCTCGTTCACCACGACCCCGAGCGTCGTGTGCAGGGACTGTACGGTGACCAGCCCGGTCTCGATATCGGCAGCGGCGACGAAGTCCCGCACGCGGTCCGTGATGTCGATGAACTCGGTCCCGTGAGTCGTCGCCAGGTGCAGAAGGTGATGGCGCGGGGGGACCGGGGGCCGGGGCTGAGGACGAGGTCCAAGCCGGGGTGTCAGCGGCGCGAGGGGTGAGGACATGGGGTCGTCTCCTCCGGACGCGACGCGGCCGGGCGTCGCTGGGGTCGGCGGCGACAGTGCCGTGGGCCCGCACCAGGAGCATCGGGCGGACGCCGGCGGAAGTCTTCAGGGCGCGCTGAGGGGATTGTGAGATACGCGTGAGATCAGCGCGCTGGTCAGGATCGATGCGACCGGGCGCGACCTGGAGCGGGCCGCCGCGTGAGGCCGCACGCGAGGCCGAGCCCGAACACCCCGCCCTCGGCGAAGCTGATGATCGCGCCCGTGACGCGCCCGACGTCCGGCTCTCCGATCAGGTGCGCCAGCGGCGTCAGGGCCACCTGGGACCCGGCGGATGCCTGCGCAATCGCGTGGATCGTGCCGCCCACGAGCGGCCAGCCCGCCACGGCCAGGGTCAGGGCGCCGCACGCGACAGCAAGAGCCGTGACGGCACACACCCGGAGTCGGGTCCCTCCCCGGGGCGCGGCCAGACCATCGGCCATCGTCCGCGTCGCCCAGCCGTAGCCAAGGCCGGCCGCGGCACCGAGCGCGAGACCGGCGACGCCGCCGCTGACCGGGACGGTGAGGCCCACGAGCGCGGTGAGCGACCAGCCGGCCAGCCACGCCGTGATGGTACCGATGAGGCCTCCCCCGATGGCACCGCCGACGAGCAGGGCCAGGACGCGGTGCGACCGGGCCAGTGCTTCGGCGGCCGAAAGCCCGGCCCCGACGCCAGCGCCCCCGAGTGCGCCACTCGCGAGCCCGATCGCCCCGAGCACGGGCGCCACCACGAGCGGCGCCTTGCTGCCCGGCGCAGCCGCGAGCGTGAGACCCCCGACCACCCCCGCACCGAGACCGGCCAGCGCGCCGCCGGCCAGCGCGGACAGCCAGCGAGCCGTGACCGACCGGGCCGCACGCGACAGGCGCAGGCGCACGACGTCGAACACGGCAGCGCCACCACCCGGCACACCGAGCAGCGGCACGTCGGCCGCGCCAGGTACGACCCAGCGGGTCTCGCGCAGCAACGCCCGGGCCCGCGCGTGGCCAGGTCGGGTCCCCAGCCGCGAGAGGGCCTCCGCCGTGCCGAGCGCATGCAGTCGCTCGGCAGCGTCCACGCGCTCCTCCGCATCGATCGGCGCGCTCCGTTCGCAGAGTCGCTCCAGGAGGGCTTCGAACGGATCGGCCACTGCGGGCGGCGGTCCGTCGGGCGGCAGGTCCGCGGCAGCCGGCCCAGCGCCGGCGGCAACCGGCGCCGGCCTCGGTCCGGCGTCCTCGTCTTCCTGCACCTCCGCGAACACGAACTGGTAGCCGTGCCGCGCCACCGTCCGGATGAACTGCGGCTCGCGCGAGTCGTCTCCGAGCGTTCGCCGCAGGGTGCGAACGGCCTGGCTGAGGGCGCTGTCGGACACCACGACGTCCGACCACACGCGATCGAAGATGTCGCGCCGGTGCACCGCCTCGTGCCGGTGCTCGATCAGGTAGACGAGCAGGTCGAAGTAGCGCGGAATGAGCGGCTGCTCGCGCCCATCGCGCAGCAGCACGCGCTGGCGCGGGGAGAGCACGAAGTCGCCGAACCGATACCGCGTCACGACGGCCGATCATGTGCCATGAGACCGAAAACGCCAAGCGGCGGCGCAGGCGCCTGCTGTGCTGGTCGGGCTCGATCCGCAGGCCGGGGGTTGGTATGCTCAGCAGGCCATGACACCGGACGCCCAACGAGCGTATGTGCGGCGCTGGGCCGAGGCTGGGCGCCTGCTCGATGACCAGCGGTGGCGGGAGCTGGCGACGCTGACCAGCGAGCGGGCCCTCGCGGCGGCCGACGCGCTTCTCGAGGCCGCGCTCCGTGTGCCTCTGTCCGAATCACGCCGGTCGTGGTCGGGACTCGTCGACCTGCAGAAGGTCCTGCATCGGAAGCGTCCGTGAACCCGCTCTTCGAAGCCGCCGTCGAACTCCAGGACTTCTTCACCAGGCGCGGCTGGCGAAGCACCGTGATCGGCGGGCTGGCGGTCCAGCGGTGGGGCGACCCGCGACAGACGCGTGACGTCGACGTGGCCCTCCTCACCGGGATCGGAAACGAGGCCGGATTCATCGACCCGCTCCTGGGTCGCTATGCCGGCCGGCGCCCCGACGCGCGGGCGTTTGCGCTGAACTACCGCGTGCTCCTGGTGGAAAGCCCTGCGGGCATCCCGCTCGACATCTCGCTCGCGGCACTCCCATACGAGGAACGCGTCATCGAACGCTCGTCGAGGTTCGAACTCGCTCCGGGTTCCGTGATCACGACGTGCTCGGCCGAGGACCTCGTCGTCCTCAAGGCGTTCGCAGACCGTCCACAGGACTGGCTCGACGTGGAGGGCGTCGTCGTCCGCCAGGGCCGTTCACTCGACCGCGCCCTCGTCGTGCGGGAACTCCGGTCCCTGCTGGAGCTGAAGGAGGATGTCCGTCCGGAGGACCAGCTCCGGCGGCTGTTTGCGCGCCACGCCTGAACCAGCGAGCCGCAGGATTCCGCGCGGCGCCCCCCATGGCGCAAGTCGGCGCAGGGGCCTGACGTCAGGCCGACCTCAGTTCGTCCCGATCTGCTCAGCGCGCCATCAACGATGGCCCGGCTTCGTAGCCGTCGTCGGGCGCTGCGCCAGGATCCGCGTCACCAGTGCTGCGTCGTCTGGCAGGAGCTTCGACGCCGGCAGCCGCGGCACGAGCTCGGCCCACCGCGGCTCCTTCGCGAACACCTGCCTGAACATGGGCATGGCCTCGGCCTCGCGGCCGACCGACGCCAGGGTGACCGCGTGCCAGAACGGAAGCTCGGCGATTTCCGGCGCCAGGCGCGCCGCCTTCGCGTACTCCTCGAGGGCGGCATCGACGTTCTGGCTGCTGAACAACTCGTCGCCACGGTTGGCGTGGTTGTAGGCCCGCTGCAGGCGCACGAGCCGCCGTAGCTCGACCAGTGGCTCGGGATGGTCGTCCACGCGAAGGTCGAACACCCGATCCGCGCCGACCCAGTTGCGCCCGGTCGAGGCGGCCTTCACGACGACCAGCGCCGCTGACTGCCGTCCGCGAATGTCGCCGCCCGCGGCCTCGGCCGCGTCGAGCGCCGCGAGCAGCCGGTCGGCAAGGTCGCCGGGCGCCGTGCTGAACGCCTCGGCCATTGCCGGCCACACACGGTCGCTCGCCATGAGGTTGGCCTGCGCGGAGAACTGCGGCCCGAGGACGTGCCCCGCCGCCTGGATGCACGCCGCGCCGGTGTGCGCGGCCACGCGTCCCTTCGCATCGACGATGGCCACCTGGCGACCGTCGCGCTGCGCATCGGCTTCGAGGAGGGCGTTGAGGACCTCTGGCGCCGACAGACCGTCCCGCAGGCGCGCGAGGCCCCTGGCGCCGTAGGCCGGTTCGATGAACGACTGCGTGGCGATCGCACCGACACCAGGTTCCGCCCATGTCACGTTCGACCCCACGGCGAACCAGTGCGACTGCACCGCCACGCCGAGGTCCCCCGTGACCGGGTCGCGGGCCACGATCGAGTACGTGTGCGCGAGCGGGCCGGCGGGCCGCTGCGCCGCGGGCCCCGGCGGCGTCACGGCCGTCGCCATCGGCCCGGGGGCCGTGTGCGACGCCGGCCCGATCGCCGCGATCGTCCGCTGCACCAGGCCGTCGAGCGGGACCCAGGAGTTCTCGTAGCCATGCCACCGCCAGGTCGGCGACGCGCCGATCGGGCCCATCACGGTCACGCTGAACGTCATGTCCACGCGCCCCGGCTCACCCCAGGCCGCGACGATGT
>CAYLZN010000284.1:0-7748 GCA_964387935.1 uncultured Vicinamibacteraceae bacterium
AGCCGGCGATCGCCTCATCCCGCGCCGAGCGCAGCCCGTAAACGCGTCTCGCGGCGAGCCCCTTGCTCTCTGGTACGCCCCGCGCCGGCGGAGGCAAGCCGAGTATATCCCGTGCCATCGTCGCGGCCTCGGAGCAAACGGCCTCGCCTATGAGACGGGCATCCGCCTCTTCCCCGGCATCGTCGATCTCTTCGCGAAGGCGATGACCCCAAGAACGCGCGTGGTGAGCTTCTGCCACGTCCAGTACACCGACGGCACCGTCCTTCCCGTGCGGGACATCTGCGATCTGGCCAGGCGACGCGGGGCGATCGCCGTGGTCGACGGGGCGCAGTCGGTGGGGATGATCCCGGTCGCAATCCGCGATCTCGGCTGCGACTTCTTCGCCACGAGCCTGCACAAGTGGCTCGGAGCGCCGTACGGCACCGGACTCCTGTGGGTGCGTCCCGAATGGCGCGATCGGCTGTGGCCGACGGTGGTCGAGTCGTACGACGGGTGGGACGCCGGGGACCGATACGACCGCGTGACGGGCAGGAGCGGGCTCGACTTCGTCGAGCACTGGCCGCCGACGATGGTCAAGCACGCGACCAACGTCCACTACTACGGTGCCGCCTTCTGGGCGGCGGGGCCCGCGGTCGCCCTCCAGGAGCAGGTCGGACCCGCGCGCATCGCCGAACGCATCCAGCAGCTTGCCGCGCGTCTGCGCGACGGGCTCACGCGTCTGCGCGGCGTCACCGTCGTCACGCCAGGCGCAGACGGGCTTTCGGCCGGCCTGCTGGCGTTCAAGGTCGCGGGCGGGGATGTGAAGGCCCTTTCCCGTGCCCTCAGCCGCGAAGACCGCCTCGTCATCCGCAACGTCGTCCACGAGGGCATCGGCTTCGAGGTACTTCGCGCCTGCCCACACGTGTACAACAGCGAGGAGGACGTGGACCGGCTCGTGGCGGCGCTGGCGAGGCGGCTCGCCTGACCTGACCGGTCAGTCCGCGGCGGGCGCCGGTTTCGCGTGGAGCCAGTCGCCGATACCGTAGGGGTCGGCAGCCGGCTGCGAAAAGTGCTCGTGGACGATCCGCCAGGCCCCGTCGGCGCTGCGACGCATGACGAAGGTGCCCCGCAGCCGGACGTGCCGCTCACGTCCTCCGATGTCGACGACGAGTTCGACGATTCCGCCAAGCCAGCCCAGGTCCCCCACGATCTGGCTGAGGGGTCCCTCGACCCAGGTGCACGACCGGACGGTCAGCCGAGCTTCCGTGAACGCCCGCCAGCCGACGGCGATGCGTTCGAAGCCCCGCGTGGACCAGCGCGGTCCCTCGACGAACACGTAGGTGTCGTCGCCCGGCGCGTACCGGTCGAGGATGGCGGGGAGGTCCCTGGCCATGACGGCCTCGAAGTGGTGCGCGGCGACGTCGGCCAGCCTGTCAGGATCTATCATCGTCATATTGTCATATCATTGTGCCCCAAATGGACGAGCGTACGAGTTCCCTGGTCCGTGCCCTGTCTGGCGTGGTCAGCGCGCCGCACGTCCTCACCGGCGCCGACGACCGACGGTTCTATTCGCAGGATATCAGCGGACCGGGGCACACGGCGGCGTGCGTGATCCAGCCGGGCTCGGTCGACGAGCTGGCACAGGCCACGGCGACGGCGACCGCGGCCGGCTTCGCCGTGGTCCCGCGCGGCGGCGGCGCGTCGTACACCGGCGGCTACCATCCCGATCGGGCGACCTCCGTCGTGGTGGACCTGTGCCGCCTGGACCGCGTGGTCGAGGTCCACACCCGTGACATGTACGTGACGGTCGAGTGCGGCTGCACCTGGAAGACCCTGCTGGCAGCCCTGCAGCGCGCAGGGGTGCGGACGCCGTTCTGGGGTCCCCTGTCCGGCGGCGTCGCCACGGTCGGCGGCAGTCTGTCCCAGCACAGCATTCTCTGGGGCTCGGCGCGCTACGGGGTCTCGGCCGAGAGCGTGCTCGCGCTGGACGTCGTGCTGGCCGACGGCGCGATCCTGTCGACGGGCACGGGGGCCGTGCGCACGGCACGCCCGTTCTTCCGCTACTACGGACCCGACCTGACGGGGCTCTTCCTCGGCGATGCCGGCGCCCTGGGCATCAAGGCACGCGCGACGCTGAAGCTGATCCGCCAGCCGGCCGTCGTCGATACGGCGTCCTTCGGGTTCGAGACGCACGAGGAGCTCGTCGCCGCGATGACCGAGATCGCACGCGAGGGACTGGCCTCCGACTGCTTCGGGATGGATCCGGTGCTCCAGTATCAGCGCATGAAACGCGCAGGGCTCGCCAAGGATCTCCGGGCGTTGAAGGGCGTGGTGACCTCCGCGCGCAGCCTCGCGGCCGGCCTGAAGGAGGCCGCGAAGGTGGCCGTCGCGGGCAGACGCTTTCTCGAGGGCGTGGACTACTCCCTGCACCTCGGCACCGAGGGACGGGACGAAGCGACCGTGGCCGGCGCGATGAAGGAGATCCGCCGTATCGCTGCCGGCTGTCGCGGCCGCGAGGTCGAGAACACCATCCCCAAGGTCCTGCGCGGCGATCCGTTCGTGCCCATGACGAGCGCGATCGGCCCCGAGGGGGAACGATGGCTGCCGGTGCACGGTGTCGTCGCGCTGTCGGACGCGGCGTCCACCTGGGCCGCGATCCAGGCGATGTTCGTCGAATACGAATCGCGGTTCGAGCAGCACGGGATCGTCGTGGGTGTGCTCACGGCGATTGTTGGCGCCCAGGCCTTCGTGCTGGAGCCGGTGTTCTACTGGCCGGCGCCGCGCACGGCGTACTACGAGCGCGTGCTCGACGTGGCGACACGGGCGAAGTTCAAGGACTTCCCCCCGAACCCGGACGGGGAGGCCCTCGTTTTCGAGGCACGGCGTCGCCTGACGCAGCTCTTTCTCGGTCGCGGCGCAGCGCATCTCCAGATCGGGAGGACCTACCGCTATCGCGAGGGACTGCGGCCCGAGGCGTGGCGCCTCCTCGAGGCCCTGAAGCACGCGGCGGATCCTCAGGGTCTCGTCAACCCGGGCGCGCTCGGGCTGGGGGCCGGTGCCGCTCCAGCGTCTCCACACTCATGACGACCCGACAGCAACGCGTGCTCCTCGTCCGAATGCCCTCGGGCGTGCCCGTCGAAGACGACTTCCGGCTGGTCGACGGCGAGGTGCCAGCGCCGGGCGCAGGTCAGTTCCTCGCGCGCACGATCTACCTGTCCCTGGACCCCTACCTTCGCAGCGTCATCGCCGGACGCCACATGGGTCATGCACCCGTGCAGGCCGGGGACCTCATGCCCGGCCGCAGTGTCGCACGCGTCGAACACAGTCGGCACCCCGACCTCTCCGAGGGCACGTTCGTCGTCATGGAAACGGGCTGGCAGGAGTACGCCGTCTCCGACGGGCGCGGTGTCCGACGTCTGAACCCGGTCCTCGCGCCGCTCTCGACGACGCTGGGCCTGCTCGGCATGCCCGGTCTCACTGCGTGGGCCGGCCTGACGCAGCTGGCCCGGCCGGTGCCGGGCGACACGCTCGTCGTGTCCGCGGCCGCCGGGGGCGTGGGGTCTGCCGTCGGACAGCTCGCGCGGATCATGGGCTGTCGTGTCGTCGGCGTTGCCGGCTCGGACGAGAAGTGCGAGGTCGCCACGCGCGTGTTCGGCGTCGAGAGATGCGTGAACTACCGGAAGGAAGGCTGGCGGGACGAGCTGGCCGAGGCGACCGGCCGCCGGATCGACGTCTACTTCGACAACGTGGGAGGCGCCATCCTCGAGGCCGCGCTGGACCTGCTTGCGCTGCGCGGGCGGGTCGTCCTGTGCGGGCTGATCGGGCAATACAACACGGGCGTTCCCATCACGATGCCGGTCGCGTCGGTCATTCGCAAGCGGGCGCAGATGTTCGGCCTGGTCGTGTACGACCATGAACACCTGTTCGACACGTACGTGGCACACGCGTCCGGATGGCTGCGCGACGGCCGGCTGCGCGTGCTCGAGGATCGGGCTCACGGGCTCGCCTCGGCGCCCGCCGCGTTCGCGCGCCTGATGCGCGGGGACAACGTGGGCAAGTCCATCGTCGTCGTCGGACCCGAAGCGCACGAGGAGCCCGCATGACACGTCGTCTCTGCGACAGTCCGCTCGGCTGCGTGCACTACGTGGAGGCAGGGCCGCCGGGGGGAACGCCCGTCGTGCTCCTCCACCAGACGCCGCGGTCCATCGACGAGTTCGTCGACGTGGTGCCACTGCTGGCGCGTACGCGCCGCGTCATCGCCATCGACACGCCGGGCTACGGGTGCTCGGATCGTCCGGCGGTCCAGCCGTCGATTGGCGACTACGCGGGTGCGATCCTGGCCGTCCTCGACCGCGCGGGCTGTGCGCGGGCCTGCGTGGTCGGGCACCATACGGGGGCGGTGATCGCCGTGGAGTTGGCAGCCGCCCACCCCTCGCGGGTTGCGGCGATCGCCTTGTCCGGACCCGTGTACCTGGACGAGGGGAACCGGCACGCGCTCGGCGCGCACTTCGCCCAGTGGCACGTCAAGGCGGACGGGACCCACCTCATCGAGAAGTGGAACAAGTTCCGGGCCTGGCTGCCAGACGCCGCCCTGGTCCAGCGTCTCGTCGTCGATCTCGTCCGCGGCGGCGAGACGAGCGAGTTCGGGCACTTCGCCGTGGCGCAGTATCGGATGGAGGATCGACTGCCCCTGGTGCGGTGCCCTGGCCTGCTGATCTACGGATCCCGGGATCCGTTCACCTCGCGAGACGCCGCCGCCCCGTTCCGGGCGGCGCTGCGGCCCGTGCACGAGGTGACGATCGACGCCGGCGTGTTCCTGCCCACCGAGGCCCCGGTCCCATTCGCCGAGGCGCTGCTCGAGTGGCTGCCTGTCTGAGGCGGGCGCCGGCGCGGCGGCCCATCGCAGCGGGTCATCGGCGGGCTCTTGACTTTGTACTATCTTTATGACATTTTCAGGCCGCCTGTCGAACGCCCTGGAGGACCTCATGCCGCGCTGCCTGATCCCCGTGGCGGCTGCCTGCCTGCTGGCCACACTCTCGACCACCCCGCTGGGCGCCCAGCCGGTTCCGGAGGCCGAGCGCATTCCTGTCGACGTGCGCCGGACGACGCTGATCGTGCGCGACCTCGAACGCTCGCTCGCCTTCTGGCGCGACGGGCTCGGTCTGAAGGTGATCTACGACCGCATGATCGGGCAGCCCCCGAACGACGTGCATCTGGTGCTGCTCCGCGCCAACGACGAATTCATCGGCGTCATCGGCCTGATGGAGCGCCAGGCGACCAAGGCGACAGCGCCACCCGTGAGCTACGAACGGGCGATGTACGGCAACGTGATCATCGTGGTCAACGCCAAGGATGTCGAGCAGCGGCTCGAGCGAATCCGGCAGGTGCCCGGCGTCAGGTTCCAGGGCGAGACGCAGCGCATCGAGTACCCGTCGCCAGACGGCAAGGGCACGATTCCGGTGCTCGTGACGTATCTCTGGGATCCTGACGGCTACTTCGTCGAGGTGAACAAGATTCTCGGCACGCCGGCCGGGAAGTCCGGCGGCGCCGCGGCTCCACGGCCCTGACGGTGCCCGCCTCATGTTCATTGTCTGGTTCTTCTGGCTGTTCGTCCTCCTGGGAGGCCTCTTCATGGGCCTCGCGTCGCTCCGGCAGCTCCTGGCCACCGGCTTCAGCCTGGTGCTGGCGCTGAACGCGGCCGTGTACCTCGGGTGTGCCGTCGCCGCCATCCCGCGAGTCTGGCGGCTGCTGCGCCAGCCGCCCGCGGCGCCCTCCCACTGACGAGCGGAGCCCGACTGATGGATCCCGCCCTGCGCCACGGCCTCGAGGTCTTCTTCCGCGGCATCCACGCGTTCATGGTCGCCGGCTGGCTCCTCTTCGACTTCATCGTCTATTGGTTGCACTTCAAAGTAAAGGATCCGAAGGCGAGCATCGACGAGCGGCTCGAGCGCGCCCGGATCATGCACGGGGTGGACCGTGTGGTCGCCTACATCTTCATCCTGACGCTGCCCGTCGGGCTCGTGCTGTGCTGGCTGACGGACACCCCGGTGTTCACGACCACGTGGCTCAGCTGGAAGCACCTGATGTACGGGGTGATCATCATCGCGGCCGTCGTCCTGATCCCGGTGTCCGGAACGGCCCTGCGGAACCTGAAGGCCATCAAGGCCGGCGCGCCGAACGTCGACGAATTGAACGCCGAGATCCGTCACGACATGAACTGGGGCATGCCGTGGGTGTTCGTGATCTGGATCCTGATCGTGGTCATGTCACTGCTCTCGGTGTTCAACGTCAAGTGCCCCACCTGCCAGCACTACATCTTCCGGTAGGGCGCGTCAGCGGGAGTTGACAGTCGATTCAATAGATAGTTAAGCTAACTAATCAATGCCGCGACCCCTGTGGACCAGAGCCTCCGTCGAAGAGTCCGTCGTGCTGGCGCTGTTCGACCTGAGCAACCAGCTGAGCAAGCTGGGCGAGGAGCTGGCTGGCCGCGCCGGCCTCACCACCCAGCAGTGGCTCGTCCTGCTCCAGGTGGCCGGCGACCCCAATTTCCACGTGCCCGGCGGGCGGGCGTCGCTGCCCACCCACGGCGTGATGGGATCCGAGATCGCCGAGGCGCGTGGCGTCTCCCGTGCCAACGTGAGCGCGCTCGTGACGCAGTTGCTCGCCAAGGGGCTCGTGCGGCAGGAAACCGCGGACGGCGACCGGCGGCGCAAGCGGCTGTTCGTCACGGCGAAGGGGACCGCACTCCTCGAGCAGCTCGAGGCCGCGCGCCGGAGGGCCAACACCGCCCTGCTCGCCGACCTGGCGCCGCGCGACCGCGAACGGTTGCTGCAGGCCCTGCGGGCGTGTCTCGACCAGGCCTGGCGGGCCATCGAGGCTGGCGGACTTCGTCATACACCTCGACCAGTCGCGTCCGTGTCCGGAGGGTGACATGAATCTCTCAATCCTGCTGTGGGGCATTCCGCAGGCGATGCGGGTAGCGGCGCGCATGTATCCCGAGTACGCGGCGCGCCTGAAGGAGAGGGACCTCGTGGCGCAGATCAGGCTGCGCGACAGGCCCGAGGGACGCTGGATCCGGCTCGACCACGGCAAGGTCAGCTCGAAACGCGGCCTCCACGAGCGTCCTGACGTCACCGTCGATTTCAAGAACAGGGCCATCGCTGAGCGCTTCCTCACCCCGCCCTTCGACCTGCTGGAGCGCATCGACGCCGCCAAGAACTTCAAGGTCGTCCTGCACGGCCCCGACGACCTCGCCGTCTGGTTCCTCCAGACCCTGTCGCGGCTCGAATCGGTCACCTGGAAGTCCGGCACCGACATGGGCGACGGCGTCGTCCGCTACACCAGCGGCACCAACGGCGGGCCGATCTTCGTCTACGTCAAGAACGGCAAAATCCTTCGCACCACACCGATGGACTTCGACGACACCGATGCGCCGTCCTGGTCCATCACCGCGCGCGGCCAGACGTTCACCCCCTCGCGGCGGACGACCCTGGCGGCGCACGGCATGTGCCAGAAATCGATGGTGTACTCGAAGAACCGCCTGCTCCACCCCATGAAGCGGGTGGACTTCGATCCGAACGGCGCGCGCAACCCCCAGAACCGCGGCACCGCTGCGTTCGAGCGCATCACCTGGAACGAAGCGCTGGACATCGTCGCCGGCGAGATCAAGCGCGCCAAGGCCTCGGGCCCGGGCGCCATCGCGGTGGACCACGGGTCGCACCACCAGTGGGGCAACCTCGGGCACTACCTGAGCGCCTTCAACCGCTTCT
>CAYLZN010000285.1:0-7724 GCA_964387935.1 uncultured Vicinamibacteraceae bacterium
CTCCGCCGGAGCGTCCAGCGGAGGCGCGAGAGGCGGCGAGGCGTGCCGTCGAGAACGCCGAGCGCGTCCTCGATGATCTGGCCCAGCGAGTCGGTCGTGCGAAGGCTGCCGCGGAGGAGGCCGAACGCGCGGCGGAACGGGCCGCGGGCCGCGTCGAGACACTCGAAGGGGAGTTGCAGGTGGCACGAGGGTCGGCAGCCGCAGCCAGGGCCGCGTTCGAGGTGTCCGCGCGTGAGCTGGCGCAGGCCCTGGCCGACCATGCCGCGGCAATCGCCGGCGTCGAACGAGCTCGACGCGCGTGGGCGACACCGGATTCGCCGAGATAGCACCGCGCTGGCCGCGCGCCGCGGGCCGCCAGCCGTCGGTCAGATTGCGGCGGCGTCGCCTCCGACTCGCAAGGCCATCATCGTGGCATCGTCGAAGAGGTCGGCTCGACCGCGGAACGTGCGCAGCGCCGCCTCGACGCGTTCGAGCACGGAGTCGAGATCGCCCTCGTGATCGGCCGTCAGCAAGGCCTCCAGCTGGTCCAGGCCGAACATGTCGCCCGCCTCGTTCTCGGTTTCCACGATGCCGTCGGTATAGAAGAAGATCAGGTCTCCGTCCTTCACGGACACCTGATGTTCGTCGTACCCGTGTCCCGCGTACAGCCCCACCGGCAGTCCGGCGGAAGGCATCCGCTCGAGGCCGCCATCGTGGCGCAGCAGGAACTGCGGGTGATGCCCCGCATTGACGTATCGGAGGGTGCGGGACCGGGGGTCGAGGATCCCGAGGAACAGCGTGACGTAGACGCCGCCCGGCGTGCGCTCGTCCACGTCGCGATCGATCGCGTCCACGAGGCGCGCGAGGTCGCGCTCGAGCGGAAGCCGCGCGCGCAGTGTGGCCTGCACGTTGGCCATCAGGAGCGCCGCACCGACGCCCTTCCCGCTGACGTCGCCCACCATCAGCGCGATCTGGCCGTTGTCGAGCGCGAAGTAATTGAAGAAGTCGCCCCCGACCTCGCGAGCCGGAATAGACACGCCCTTCACCTCGGTGAGGCCCACTCTGAGGGTGCCGTGCGGCAGCATCTCGTTCTGAATCCGGCGGCACAGTTCGAGTTCGCGCTGCAGCCGCTCCTGCTCGACGGTGAGCTTCTGGTGCGCTTGCACCCCCTCGGCCATGCGGTTGAACGCCACCGCCAGCCGCCCGATCTCGTCCTGCGAGCGCACCGGGACCCGCACCGAGAAGTTGCCGGCAGCCATCTCCCGCGCGCTCTCGGCCAGGACCGTCAGGTCCCGCGTCATGCGCCGCGACACGGGCGCGATGCCAATGGCCGCCAGGCCGATGGCGAGCAGACCCAGTGAGAGGTTCCGCAGGCTCGCCCGCCGAAGGGCCTCGAGCGACTCTCCCAGTGGCCTCGCGATGCCGAACGTCAGGCCGCTCGCATCCTTGCGCTTCACCACGATCCAGTTGTCGCGGTTCAGCACGTGCGTGGCGCCGGGCTCGCCGGCTTCTGGCGCCACGCCGAGGGACTCGAGCGTGCTCCGGTCGCGGGGTGTCGGCGCGAAGAGCCGCCCCTCCGCATCGACAGCGAACGGGACCTCCCCCTGCTCGGTGCGCGCCAACGCGAACACGGTGCCGAGCACCCGCTGGGGGTTCATCTTGGCGTTGACCGTGCCCACGACCTTGCCGCCGCGCTCGATCGGGACGTCCATGCCGTCCCAGCTCCAGTGCCGGACGATCGCCCTGGCCTCGGCGGCCCGTTCCTTGGCTTCCGCGCGCCGCGCCAGTTCCTGCGCTCCGTGACGAAGTCCTTCGGCGGTCGCCACCGTACCGGCCTGGAGGCCTTCGGCGAGCCCCTTGGTCAACGTGGCAACCCAGGCGGGGGAAGCCTGACCGGCGGCCACTCCCCGGGCGTCCTGCACGGCCTGGACCGCCTCCTGGATGGCCGCGTTCACATCGATCACGACGCGCTGGGCCTCCGCTGACGGCTCGTCACCGCCGCTGGACGCGCTGGCCGCGGGGCCGCGGGGTGGAGGCACCGGGCGGGGCGCGGGGCCACCAGTGCCGGGCGCGCCCGGCGGTGGGGGCGGCGCCGGGGGATTGGGCACGAACTCGAGTCGCTCCAGCATGGTCGCAGCCGAGCCGAGCACGCGGGCCAGTTGCTCCGCGGAGCGGATATCCCCCGTGCCGCGTACTGCTTTCACCTCGGGTACTCGCGGCAGATCCCAGAGCCGATCGAGACGCTGGGACACCTCGGAGGTCACCAGTTCCATGCGGCGACCCATTTCGGCGGCTGCCTGCTGGCCCTCTGCCTGGGCCGCGTCCCGCAGGGCCCGTTCAGAGCTGCGGTAGGAGTAGGCAGTAATCGCCGTCAGAGGCACGATCGACAGGAAAAAGAAAGCCAGGATGAGGCGCGTGCGAAGCGACATGGTGCAGACAGCTACACATACGAAGTTCGGAGCCGACGGGTTGCCTCAGGACCAGCCGAACCGTTGTCGAGCAAGCCCGGCGATGGCCGAACCGATGCTGAGCGAGGCCGTCGCCGCCGGTGACGGCGCGTTGAGGACGTGAATCATCCGGTCGCCCTCGACGACCCGGAAGTCGTCCACCAGGTTGCCATCCGGGTCGAGCGCCTGGGCCCTGACGCCGGCGCCTCCCCGGCGCACGTCCGCGCGCGTGATGGCAGGCACGAGGCGCTGCATCGCGGCCACGAACGCGTCCGTGCTGAACGATCGCCAGAACTCCTCGAGGCCGCTCCGCCAGTAGCGGGCCGCCATCCGCCACGACCCGCGGAACGCCGCCATCTCGACAAGGTCCTGGAGCGACACGTCGCCTCGACGATAACCTTCCCGCTTGAGGGCGAGCACGGCATTGGGCCCCGCTTCGACGCCACCGCGGATCATGCGCGTGAAGTGCACGCCGAGAAACGGGAAGCGGGGATCCGGCGTCGGGTAGACGAGGTTGCGCACCAGGTGACATCGCTGGGGGTGCAGCTCGTAGTACTCGCCTCGAAAGGGCACGATGGTCACCCCCGGTTCGAGTCCGCACAGACGGGCCACCCGGTCGGCGTAGAGACCCGCGCAGTTGACGAGGGCCCGCGCGCGCCAGGTGCCACCCGCCGTCTCGAGGACGAGGGCTTCCTCCTCGCGACGCACGGCCAGGAGTCGTGCTCCCGTGGCGATCTGCCCGCCACACTGGCGGGTTTCACGCGCATAGACCGCAGCGACGTCCGGGTACCACACAATGCCCGTTTCAGGAACGAAGAGCGCCGCCACACCCGCCACGTGGGGTTCGTACTCCTGGATTTCCTCCGCCCTCAGGCGACGAAGGCCGACGAGTCCATTCGCCCGACCCCGTTCCTCGAGCTGGTCCAGCCTGCCGACGTCCTCCGCGGTGACCGCCACGACGAGCTTGCCACAGCGTTCGTGCGCCACGCCGTGGTCCTCGCAGAAACGGTACATGGCGTCGCGACCAGTCGCACAGGTGGCCGCCTTCAGCGATCCGGGCTTGTAGTAGAGGCCGGAGTGGATGACTCCGCTGTTGTGACCCGTCTGATGGGCGGCCAGCGTCGCCTCGGCTTCGAGCAGCACAAGGCGATCCCCCAGCCGCTCGCGCAGGGCGTACGCGGTGGCCAGTCCGACGATGCCGCCCCCGATGATGGTGAGATCGTGAGTCTTCACGGTCTCACGCCCAGGCGGTAGGACTCCCGGTAGGGCAGGATGTCCACGACCTCGCCCGCTTCGTGGCGCTGCTGCATGGCCTGCCAGAACGTCACGCCGAACAGGTCCCCGTGGGCGGCCAGGAACGCGGGCTTGAGCGCCGCCGGGATCCCGAGGAACGTCATGAACTCCTCGGGAAAGATATCGTTCTCGGCGACGTGAAACCAGGGCTCGTCGCCGCCGAACTCATCGTCGAGGTCCCTCGGCGGCGGCACGCGCCTGAAGCGGCACGCCAGCAGCGGACACAACTCGTCGTAGTCGTAGAACACGACGCGCCCATGACGCGTCACGCCGAAGTTCTTGAGCAACAGGTCACCCGGGAAGATGTTGGTGGCCGCGAGGTCCTTGATCGACTGGCCCCAGTCCATGATGGCGTCGAGGGCCATGTCGTGCGCCGCCGTCGCGAGGAACACGTCCAGCGGCACGAGTCGCCGCTCCGTGTAGAGATGCCGAATCTCGATCGTGTCCCCGTACTCGTGCAGCTGCGAACCGCAGGACGCGCGGAGCTCGCCCAGCAGGTCTGCCTCGAACCGATCGCGCGGGAACGCGAGGTGTTCGAACTCCTGAGCGTCCACCAGGCGGCCGGCGCGGTCGTGTTTGAACACCAGCGCGTAGCGATCCATCACGTCCCGGCGCGTGGTGGTCTTCGGCGGTGCGAACTGGTCCCGGATCACCTTGAAGACCACGTCCACGCTCGGAAGCACGAACGCCGCCATCACCATGCCCTTCGTGCCGGGCGCGAACTCGAAGCGATCGTCCGAGGTCGCCACGTGCCGGGCCAGGTCGCGATAGAGCAGCGTCTTGCCGTGCTTGAAGAACCCGAGGGCCGTGTACAGTTCGCTGCGAGGCTTCCTGGGCATGATCCGGGCGAGGAACTCGACCATGGCGGCGGGTTCCTCGTCGTCCACGTGGAAGTAGGCGCGCGTGAAGCTGAAGACGATGCTGACGGCGTCTTCCGTGAGCAGCACCGCGTCCACCGCCAGCCCCTCAGCTTCGTGGCGTACGGCGATGGTGAGCGGCAGGCGCTGCTGCTCGCCCAGGACCTGGCCGACCAGGTACGCGCGGGTGCCGCGATAGAACACCTGGGGCAACAACTCGAACGCGCGGGGACGCTCGGCGCCGGTGCCCCAGGCGCGGTCGATGGCGCGCGCGACAGCCGTCGCGTCGGCGGGCAGGTTCTGCCACGGGGAGGACCACCCTCGATCCGCAAGCAGCCGGAGCACGGTGCGTTCCAGTCCCTGACCGGTGGAGTAGGACACCGCCAGGCGTTCGGGCAGCGGCGGCCCGGCGAGCCCGGCCGGGAATTCCGTCGTGGCGTCGGCGCCAATCGTCTGGAGGGCCCGCCTCGCGATCGAGTTGTAGAAGGTCGTGCCGAGGTCGGCGTCACGACGACTCGCCAGCTCTGCGGACACCGTGTCGCGGATGCCGCGCCACACCGTACGGTTGTCGACGGCCTCCGCGAGGATCGTCGTGACGGCGTCGAGTGCGCCTGTGACCGCGTTCGGGAACACGTCGAACCGCTCGAGCGCGTCGAGATGGAGGCCGATCCAGTCGCGCCGCTCGAACCGCGTCCGCGCGCGGTGCGACACCTGGCTGCTTCGTCTGCGATACGCCTCGAAGGCCCTCAGGATGATCCCGGCGGCCTGCTGGACGACTGATTGGTCTGCCATGGAAGTCCGAAGGGGGGCAGCGGCCCAATTCTACTCGGGCTCCGCTATGATCGTCGGCATCGATGGACCCAGTCTGCCACACGCTGGTCGGTGCCGCCCTCGCGGGCGCCGGCCTCGGGCGCCGGTCGAGGCTCGCGGCCACTGCCGCCGTCATCGGCGCGAATCTTCCGGACGTCGATGCCGCGCTGTATCTGGCCGGTGACTCGCTCTACTGGCGTCGCGGGTGGACGCACGGCATCCCGGCCATGCTCCTCTGGCCGTTCCTGCTGGCGGGCGGACTCATGGCCTGGGACCGCCTCGTCGGTCGGAACCGCCCGGCGGGCAGGCCACGCGCCAGCGGCCGGCTCCTGCTGCTGACCTCGGCGGTCTCGGTCCTGTCGCACCCGACACTCGATGCGCTCAACAACTACGGCCTGCGCTGGCTGATGCCCTTCAGCCCTCGCTGGTTCTACGGCGATGCGCTGTTCATCGTCGATCCCTGGATCTGGCTCGCGTTGGCTCTCGGCGTCGGGGGCAGCTGGTGGATCGCGCGACGGGCACCGGAGAGCGGCGCGCGGTCGCGGCCGGCACGTGTGGCGCTCGGCCTGTTGAGTGTCTACGCGCTCGTCATGGTCGGACTGGGACACGCGGGGCGCCAGGTCGTGCGCACGCAACTGTCCGAGCGGGGCGTGCAGGTCACAGGGACACCGATGGTCTCCCCGGTGTTCGCCAGCGTGTTCCGCAAGTACGTCGTGGCCGACGTCGGTCCGCAGTACCTCGTGGCAGGATTCCGGTGGTGGCCGGAGCCGAGGCTCGACGGCGGCACGCGCGTGATCGAGAGAAACGCCGACCACCCGGCAGTGCTGGCGGCGCGGGCCGCACCTGGGGCGCGGGGATTCGTCACGTGGTCGCGCTATCCGTTCTTCGTGGTGCAACCCGATCCCGACGGGTTCCTCGTGATCATGGACGACGCCCGCTATGCACCGACATCCGGCACGTCATGGGCCGCGGTGAAGGTCCGCGTTCCTGCCGCAGCGGTGAATGGGGGCCCGACCGCCGGAGTCCCGCCTGTCGATCCCATCGGTCCGTTGACTGGCCGCGCGCGGCTGCGGGGTGCGCTCGCGGCGCTCCTGATGGCGATGCCGTGCGTCTGAGCGCAGGTCTGCTGCTCTACCGTCGTCGTGGGCGTCACCTCGAGGTGCTGATCGCCCACCCGGGCGGCCCGTTCTTCCGGCACCGCGACGACGGCTCCTGGTCCATTCCGAAGGGCGAGCCGAAGCAGTCCGAGGACCTTCTGGTCGCGGCACAGCGGGAGTTCCACGAGGAAACGGGGTTTGCGCCGCCCGGTCCCTTCGTGCCCTTGACCCCGGTCGTGCAGCAGGGCGGCAAGCGGGTCCACGCGTGGGCCACGGAGGCGGACTGGGACCCCGCCACGCTCGCCAGCAACACCTTCCGGATGGAGTGGCCGCCGCGCTCGGGGACGCGGCAGGAGTTCCCCGAGATCGACCGGGCCATCTGGTGCAGCCTCGAGGACGCGCGACGCAAGCTGAAGCCCGCGCAGGCGGCCTGGCTCGACGAACTGCAGGCGCTGGTGGGCAGACCGGCGGGCGGCGATCGGCGGGCGACCAGCGGCCTGACGGGCTGAATCGTTGGTTCCGTCGCGAACCGTCACCTCACTGGAAGTGAGACACGGAATGACCGGTTTCTTGAGGGTTTGCGCCGTGCTGGCCGCGCGCCGCCGGCCGCAGGCCGCAAGCCGATGGCCGCAGGCCGCAAGCCGATGGCCGCAGGCCGCAAGCCGATTGTCAGATCAGGGTCAACTCCGTCCCTGAGGGCGGAATGCCGAGCCCGCACCGCGTGAGCAGCGATGCAAGGTCGGCAGGAAGGGGCGCTTCGATCGCCAGGGTCCGGCCCGTGAAGGGATGGCGCAGGACCAGACGCCACGCGTGGAGGGCCTGCCTTCCGAACGCCCGCAGGCGCGCGTCGAGCGGTGCATCCGCGAGGGGCAAGCGGAAGGGCTCGCCATAAGTGGGATCACCCACGATCGGCAGTCCGCGCGACTGGAGGTGGGCGCGGATCTGGTGCATGCGCCCGGTGAACAGCCGGCACGCCACGAGCGTCAGCCCGCGTGCGGCCCCGCGGGAAAGACCAAGCCTGGTCGCCTCGGTCAGGGCCGCGGCCCCGTCCGGGCGCACGATCACGCGACGCCGGTCTGCGGGATCCCGCCCGAGCGGCTCTCGAATCCTGAGCGCAGGCGTCCGCATGCGCCCGTAGCAGAGCGCGAGGTATTCCTTGCGGCTGTCTGTGCCGGCGAGCGCGCGGGCGCACGCGGCGTGGGCCTCCCGGGACTTGGCCACCACCAGCGCACCGGAGGTGT
>CAYLZN010000286.1:0-7698 GCA_964387935.1 uncultured Vicinamibacteraceae bacterium
CCAGGCGCTGGCGGCCATGCTCGACGAGGCGTGGAAGAAGGACCTGCGCTTCATGACCAACCAGGACACCGCCGCGAACCCGCGTGTGGACCAGTGGTCGAATGGCACGGATCCGGCCGCGGAGCTGACGCGCATGATGGGCGTCCGCCGCTCGGCACTGGCGCGGTTCGGCGAGCAGGCGATCCAGCGTGGCGCGCCGATGGCGGAACTCGAGGAGGTCCTGGTCCCGCTGTTCCTCCACCATCGCTACCAGGTGGAAGCCGCCGCCTCGGCGCTCGGGGGACAGCACTACATTTACGCCATGCGCGGCGACGGCCGGGAGCCCACGCGCCCGGTACCCGCCTCCGAGCAGCGAGCCGCGCTGATGGCGCTGCTCGCCACGCTGCACCCCTCCGAGCTGCGCGTCCCTGACGCGGTCCTCCAGGCGCTGCCGCCCCGCCCGCCGGGGTGGGAGCCGACCCGTGAGCTGTTTCCGCGCCACACCGGCCCGGTCTTCGATGCCATCTCCCCCGCCGTCGTGGCCGCGAGTCACACCCTGTCGTTCCTGTTCGACCCGGAACGCGCGGCGCGCCTGGTTCAGCAGAAGGCGCTCGACCCGTCGCTGCCAGGACTCGAGGACGTCCTCGACCAGACCTGGACGACCGTCCTGCAGGCACCGGCCACGACTCCGTACGAGTTGGAGATCAAGCGGGCCGTCGAACGGGTGACGGTCGAGCGCCTGATGGACCTCGCCGCGCGCGCGAGGATGCCGCAGGTGCGCGCCGTGGCGACGCATCGGCTGCAGCGCCTCGCCGCGGCGCGCCCCGCGACGACCGGGGCCGAGGCCGCGCATCGCGCCCTGCTCGTGCGCGACATCACCCGGTTCCTGGATCGACCGCTCGCGCCCGTGGTGCCCTCGCCCGTGCCGCAGCCTCCTCCGGGCGCACCGATTGGTGACCTGGATCCGATCTGGCTGGATCGCATGGAACCCTGGTGTGGCTCGGAAGGCCTGCGGCCGTTCGTGCGGTGACGCTGGGCGCGGACCGGGCGTCGGGTGAACGGGGTCACTACTGGAGGTCGAGCGCGTGCCTCGTCAGGTCTTCGAGCGTCACCACCGCGAGCGCCGCCTCGTGCGTGGACCTGAGGGCGATCGGCGGCGCCACGCCCGCGTCGAGGGCCTCCTTCCAGCGCGCCACGCACAGGCACCAGCGGTCTCCGGGCTTGAGGCCGGGGAACCCGGCGTCGGGCGCGGGCGTCACGAGGTCGTTGCCGCGACTGCGGCTGAACTCGAGAAACGCTGCGGTCATCCGCGCGCACACCACGTGCACGCCGACATCGTCGGGTCCGGTGTCGCAGCAGCCGTTGCGATAGAAGCCGGTGCGGGGTTGCAGGCTGCAGGGTTCGAGGCGGCCGCCGAGCACGTTGCGGGGCCCGCCGGGATCGGATGGCGTATTCAAAGTGGCGGGGAGTGTACCATGACCGCGACTCCGCTGGTCGGCACCTCCCGCAGCGGGCGCCGTGGTAGCCACGCCCATCCGCGTGGCGTAAGCTGTGCGCGATGAACGCGGCCGACCTCGGGCCAGTGCCCGCCGAGCACCGCCGACAATCGGCCTTCGATCTGTTCCTCATCTTCGCCGGCGCGAACATCGTGGCGACGACCCTGCAGACGGGAGCCACGTTGTCGACCGGCGCCCGTCCCCTTGAGGCCATGGCCCTGATCGCGACGGGGGCCGTGCTCGGATCCGCCCTGGTGGCGGCCCTCGCGCCGCTCGGCCCACGTCTCGGGGTGCCCTCGATCGTGGCCGCGCGCGATGCGTTCGGCTGGCACGGCGCGGCCGGCCTGGCCGGCGTGCTCTACGTCACGAACTTCGCCTGGTTCGCCATCAACAACGTCATCGCAGCGTCTGTACTGGCGCGCGCGATCGGTCCGGCCGGGAGTGAACGGGGCTGGAGCCTGGCCCTGGGACTCCTGGCCACGCTCGTGGTCTCCCGCGGCCCGGCGGCGGTCCGGTTCGCGGAGCGCGTGGCCGTGCCGGTCATGCTGCTGGTCGGGGCCGGACTGACATGGGCGTTGTGGCGCCAGCCGCCCCCGCACGTCGAGATCGCCACGGGCCTCTCCGCGTGGCGGGGACTGGACATCGTCATCGGCTACCAGGTGTCGTGGCTGCTGATGTTCGCCGACTACTCGCGCTACACGCCCTCACCGGGGCGGGCGGGCGTTGCCGTCTTCCTCGGCCTGCTGACGACCAGCCTCTGGTTCATGCCGCTCGGCTTCGTGGCGGCGCGCGCGGCGTCGAGCCTCGACCCCGGCCTGATGCTGGACGCCTCCGGGCTCGGCACGTGGGGAGCCATCCTGCTGGCCATCGCCACCGTCACGACGAACTTCGTCAACGTCTACATGTCGACACTGGCGTGGAAGAGCCTGACGTCACGCGCGGCAGACCAGGTGTCGGTGTGGTCGATCGGCCTCATCGGCACGGCGCTGGGCCTCTTCTCCACCACATGGCTGGAACGGTATGCGGATTTCATGCTCGTCCTCGGGTCGGTACTCGTTCCGACTGGCGGCGTGCTGCTGGCGCATTTCGTCCTCCTGGGACGACGGCCGCGCGTGGCCGACCTGTATGACCGCAGCGGCTGGGGCAGGCGCCACGGCGGCCTGCGCCCCGCCGGCCTGGGGGCGTGGCTCCTCGGGGTCCTCGTCTACTTCGGCACGTCGCGCTTCGGGGCGACGTTGCCCTCGATCGTCGTCGCGAGCCTGGGGTACCTCCTGCTCGATGCGGCGCTCGGAATTGGCGGCACACGCCCGGTGCCACGGGCTCCGGGCCCTCCTGACGGAGGCAGATCGTGAGCGCAGCCTCGCGTCCCACGGGTTCCCTGGTCATCGGCGTGGCCGGCGGGTCCGGCTCGGGCAAGACCACGGTCGTCCGTCGCATCGTCGAGAGCCTCGGAGGCGCTGCGGTGACGGTCCTGGAACACGATCGCTACTATCGTGACCATTCGGACCTGCGCCTGGAGGAGCGGGCGCTGCTCAACTACGACCACCCCCACTCGCTCGACACCGAGCTGATGGTCGAACACGTCGCCGCCCTGCGGGCCGGCCACGCGATCGAAGTGCCGCTGTACGACTTCGCGCGCTACGCGCGACGACCGACCACGGAGACCGTGCGCCCCACACGCGCGATCATTGTCGAGGGCATTCTGATCTATACCGATGCCGCGTTGCGCGACCTGATGGACATCAAGGTGTTCGTGGACACGGACCCGGACACGCGATTCATCCGGCGGCTCCGCCGCGACGTCGCCGAACGGGGCCGCACCATGGAGTCGGTGATCGAACAGTACCTCGGCACCGTGAAGCCGATGCACCTGGAGTTCGTCGAACCGAGCAAGCGGTACGCGGATATCATCATCCCGCAGGGCGGCCACAACACCGTGGCCATCGACATGCTGCTCACCCTGATCCGCGGGCTGGCGGGCTGATCGCCCGGCGCGCGACGAGGTCAGCGGCCTGGTCCGCTCTTTGCGCCGCGCCGTCCGCGCGCGTCCTCGAGCGCCGTGACGCGCGCCAGGACCTCCATCGCCTTGTCGGCGAGGCTCTGAGGGATATCCGCCTCGAGGAGTCGCTCCATCATGCGTCGCGCCGTCACGAGGTCGCCTTTCTGCATCAGGGCCTGGGCTTCGAGCAGCGCATAGTGGCGCCTGGAGGGTGCGAGCGTCCGCGCCCGCCGGGCCGCGTCCCGCGCGCGATCTGGCGCAGTGCCGTCTTCGAGCCACACGTGCGACAGCGACGCCCACGCTTCGGCGTAGCCCGCCATCGCCGCGACGGACTCCTCCAGAGCCTGGCGCGAGACGCGAATGGCCTCGGCGCGCGGGATCGCGTATTCGCCGGCCCGTTCGTGGAGGCGGAGCAGCGACGCGCCGACCTGATAGGCGGCCAGGGGCTCCCCCGTCAGGGGCAGGCCGGCCGCCTTGAGCAGAAACGGCAGGCCCTCGACGTCGAGCTGCCGGTCCACGTGCAGCGCGCCCAGCAGGGCCCAGCACGAGCCGCAGGCGTCGGCGGTGCCGAGGGCGGCCTGGACGAGGGCCTGCGCCTCAGAGGTACGGTCCTGACGGGCCAGCAGCCCCGCCAGCACGCAGAGCGCCTCGGCTTCCTGGACGCGCTCCACACGCACGCCCGCGTGCGCCGCCGTCGCGGTGCCCCCGAGCGGGTACCGCTGCACGGGCCAGTCGCTGCGCGCGATGTACTTCCGCAGGTCGTCCTCCAGCGTCCCGGGGGCCATCCCGAACGCCGCACGAAACGCCGCCGACACGGCCTGTCGCTCCGCGACGCGGCGCAGGAAGTCGAACAGCCGCTCGGATCGGTCGCTCTCGGCGAGGAGGTAGTGCACGAGGGCCCAGGCCTGCGCGTAGAACATCGACCGCTTGTTGCCCTCGTTGTAAAGAGGCGAGGACGCCTCGACGAGCAGGAGGTCGTCGAGCGGCAGCCACCGTTCCTTGCGAAGCAGCGTCAGGTATTCCGGCACCAGGTGCCCGAGCTCTGCGACGGTTCCCTCGTCGGCAAACGTCAGCGTCCCGTAGAACTCGGCCAGCCCTTCGTTGAACCACGTCGGCGGCCGGTCAAGGGACTGGCTGACGATGAGATGCGTCAGTTCGTGGTAGGCCACACTCCAGGCGCGGGCTTCCTGGTCGAGCGTCAGGGCCAGGTAGTTGGCGAGAGGACTGCCGACGAACGACCCGGCCACGCGCACGGCCTGCCCGTCGTAACGCGGGGCGTAGGGCTCGTACGATTCGAAGCGATCGAACACCAGGACGAAGGTGGGCGCCAGCGGATCGACGCGTGCGTCCGGCACGAGACGTTGAAACGCCTGGCGGAAGGCCTCGAGCGCCTCTGCGGCGCGGCGCGCGTGCGCCTCGCCGGCGGTCGTCAGCACGGTGAAGTGGGGGGTCCGCGCGCGCAGCCACGGCTCGGCCGTCTGGGCCGTGGCCGCGGACGCGAGCGCCAGCGCCCAGAGGGTCGCCCACACGCGGTGGAGGGCGCGGAACCGGTTACGAGGCATCGGCGAAACTCACGTCACATTCTAGGACGCCGGCGCACCGGGGTCCGGCCTGCCGGGAGGAGTCCCACACGAGATCGGCATCGACCCTCGAGGCCTTCACCGTTGGGGCTGGGTGTCTCAGAAGCGGCCCTCGGCGTAGCCACGGCTGCCATCGCCGAGGTGCGCCAGCACCGCCCACCGGTCCGGCTGCAACTGGAACGGACTCAGCCGAGTCCCGTCAGGACGTTCGAAGTGGAGGGCCCCGACGGCGACGGACCGGCCGCCGAGAATCGCATCCACGCGGCAGCGAAACGCCGGAGGATGCCCCTCGCGGCCCACGGTGACCTCGACGTCGCGCCACAGGTCGGTGGTCGGGTTCTCCACGACGATCTGGGTACCCGTGAATGTCACGACGGCCGCGACCGGTCGGGCACCCCGAGGTGGAGACCAGAGGGGACCGACCGGCGGAGAGGCCGAGTTGCGGCACCCGCCGACGAGCGTCACCACGAGGAGCATGGCCGACAGCGGGACGGCGGGTTGAAGCCCACCCCTGCGCGGCCGATTCTCCTGGAACAGAGGCGACTGCTGCCGACCGCCCGCGGACCCGATCATGCGCCCACCTGCTCCTGCTGCTGACCGTCGCACGGCCGCTCGTGCGAAGCGCCCCGTGGACGGTTCGTTCGCCGGCCAGTCGGGGCGCCGGCCCGTCCGGATCTGCGACCTGAGCCCGACGGGGTGTTTCGTGGAGACCCTGGAGCCCGCCGCCCCAGGACAGCGCATCGAGCTTCGGCTGGCGGTCCCGGACTGGTCGACGGTCGAGGTGACCGGTGAAGTCGTCTACACCAGCCCTCCCATGGGTTATGGTGTCCGTTTCATCGGTCTCTCACAAGCGACCGAGCTGATTCTCCAGGCGGCCACCGAGTCCCTCCTGCGCTCGGAGCCTTGACTTAGCCTCGATTCGACCATCGGCTTGCAGCCTGCGACGCGCGGCCGGTCGTGCTACGCTCTCCTCCTCGTGCACCCGGCTCTTGCACCCGGCGACGTCGAGGGGGATGCCACGATGGTGACCGTCGTACGAAAGCCGAGACTGCGCTGCCAGCGGTCCGTACTCGCCGCTCTGCTCCTGGCAGTGCCGACCCTGTCCCCAACCGCGGAGGAACCCGCGCGTCCGCGAGCGCGGGCGCTCGGCCTCTCGCCGGGCGTCTTCGACCCCGGGCCCCTCAATGCCATCACCGACGTGGCGGGCGTTGCCGTCGGCCACGTGACGCTCGTGGCCGGCGACCGCGTGCGCACCGGTGTCACCGCGATTGTGCCGCACCCGGGCAACGTCTTCCAGCAGAAGGTGCCTGCCGCCGTGTTCGTCGGCAACGCGTTCGGCAAGCTGGCGGGCTCGCTGCAGGTCGACGAGCTCGGCACGCTCGAAACGCCGATCGTGCTCACCAACACGCTGGCCGTCGGGACCGCCCTCGAGGCGGTCGTGGCCTGGACGCTGGCGCAGCCCGGGAACGAGGGCGTGCGGTCGGTGAACGCGCTCGTCGGCGAGACCAACGACGGCGGCCTGAACGACATCCGTACGCCGGCGGTGACGCGCACCCACGTGCAGGACGCCATCACAGCCGCCCGAGGGGGTTCGGTGCCGGAAGGCGCCGTCGGCGCGGGCACCGGCACCGTGGCCTTCGGCTGGAAGGGCGGGATTGGCACGGCCTCACGGCGCCTGCCGACCCGCTACGGGCAGTACACGCTGGGCGTGCTCGTGCAATCCAACTTCGGCGGCGTCCTGACCATGGGCGGGGCGCCCGTCGGCCGCGCGCTGGGGCGCCACGCGTTCATGCCCGAGCGGGCGCACGCGTCTGCCGGCGACGACTCGACAGCAGGCGGCGTCGCCGACGGATCCTGCATGATCGTGGTGGCGACCGATGCCCCCCTCGACGCTCGTGACTTGAAACGCCTCGCCGCGCGTGCGTTGTTCGGATTGGCCCGCACGGGGTCTTCGTACTCGAACGGCAGCGGCGACTTCGCCATGGCGTTCAGCACCGCGCCCGACCTGCGGGTCAGCCACGGAGACAGCGCGGCGCGAGCCCGGATCCTGTTGCCCTCGGAGGCGCTGTCACCACTCTTCGAGGCGGCGCTCGAGTCCACCGAAGAGGCGGTCTACAACTCGATGCTGGCCGCAACCACGATGACGGGCAACGGCCGGACGGTGGAAGCGCTCCCGCTCGACAGCCTCGCGCCCGTGCTGCAACGTCACGGGATCGGGCCGGGTGGCGGTCACCAGAAATAGGCCACCATCGCCAGACCGATCATGGTCATCGCCACCGCGTACTTCAGGGCGGTGCCGAGGACGAACCCCACGAGCACGCCCGCGCCCGCGCCGGCCGAGCGCCGCAGGTTCCGATCCCGCAGGTATTCGAGCGCCATGGCGCCGAGCCCCGGACCGAGGATGAGTCCCAGGAGTCCGAACGGCAGGCCGGCGAGCAGGCCCAGCACGGCTCCGGCCAATCCCCAGCGCGACGCACCGGCGCGTTTCGCCCCGAGCAGCCCCGCCGCGTAGTCCATCAGCGTCCCGATCACTCCGAGCGCCAGCACCGCCATCAGCGTGGGCGCGCCGATCCGTGCGAAGTCGTCCGCCCAGGCGAGCCCCGCGATGCCGACCACGATCAGCGGCATGCCCGGCACAGCTGGC
>CAYLZN010000287.1:0-7679 GCA_964387935.1 uncultured Vicinamibacteraceae bacterium
CTTGCTTTCCTGTTGACGGCGCCGATCTGTCCGTCGACCCAGGGCGCGCACACCGCATGGAATTCCGCTGCAGGCTGGGGACTCCGACCGGCGACATCATCGAGGAGATCCATGTTGCCGACACCGAGGCTCGTCTTCGACACGAGCTGGAGGAGAAGGGGCTCTACGTCCTGGCCCTGGAGCCGCGCGGCGCGCTGCGGGTTCCGGGGCTGCAGCTCCGGCGGCGCCGCGTATCGATGCGGGAGGTCCTGGTCTTCAATCAGGAACTGGCCACGCTGCTGAAGGCGGGCATGCCCCTGGTCCAGTCGCTCGACATCCTCCGGCGGCGGGTCAACAACCCCGTCTTCAAGGGCGTCCTGGACGATGTGCACGAGCGGGTCCGTGGGGGCGCCTCGCTGAGCGAGGCGTTCGAGGCTCACGGGGAGTTGTTTCCCGGGATCTACACCGCCTCGCTGCTGGCGGGCGAGAAGAGCGGCGGTCTCGAGCAGGTGCTGCGCCGGTATGTCACCTATGTGAAGACGGTCTCCACGGTGAAGCGCAAGACGATGTCGGCGCTCATCTACCCGGCGGTGCTGGTCCTGCTGTCGTTCGTCGTGGTCGCGATCATCGTGCTCAAGGTGGTGCCGGAGTTCGGGGCGTTCTACGAGAACTTCGGCAAGGAGCTCCCGCTGGCGACCCGGGTCATCATGGCGATCTCCCAGACCGTCCGCGACTGGTGGTTCGTCATCATCGGGGTCACGGCGGCCACGGTGACGGGCCTCTATGGCTGGTCGCGCCGCGAGGAGAACCGGACCCGTCTGCACCGGTGGTTGCTGAGCGTGCCCTTCCTGGGCCCCACGGCGCGCAAGTTCGCGACCTCGCAGCTGGCGCGCACGCTCGCCACGCTGCTCGGTGGGGGCATTCCGCTCGTCAATGCGATCGGGGTCGCGGGGCGGGCGATCGGGAACCGGTTCATGGCGGGCGAGTTCGACGTCGTGGGCCAGCGCGTGCGCGAGGGGGAATCCATGGCGGCCGCCATGGCGGCCCGCGCCCAGTTCCCGGACGTCGCCGTGAAGATGGTCGAGGTCGGCGAATCCACCGGGGCGCTGCAGGACATGCTGAACAGCCTCGCGGATTTCTATGACGAGGAGATCGACACCACGCTGGCTCGCTTCGTGACGCTGATCGAACCCACGCTGCTCGTGCTGATGGGGCTCATCATCGCCGTGCTGCTGCTGGCGCTGTACATGCCGGTGTTCCAGCTCTCATCGGCGGTGGGATAGGGGAACGACACAGTGGCCACACCGGTCAACGGCCTCGGCACTCGGACGGGCAACGGGCAGGCGGCGGCGCCCGGGCAGGACCTCTACACCGAGAACGCCCCGCGCTCCGAGGCGGACCTCGTCCACGAGGTGGCCAATGCGCGCCGGCTCGCGGAGCGCTACCGCCTCGAGTTCGTCGACATGGAGGACTTCCGCCTCGACCAGGAGCTGTTCCGGTCGATCCCGGCGGATCTCATGCTCCGCTACGGGTTCGTGCCCCATCGCCGCGACGGCTCGTCGCTCGTGATCGTCGTGTCGGACCCCACCGATCTGCCGATGATCGACGAGCTGTCGATGCTGCTCGGCACGCCGCTCAAGGTCACCGTGGGCGCGCCGACGGCCATCCAGGCGATGCTCAAGAAGAGCGAGAGCTCGCAGCGCGTCCTGGAGGAAGCGACCGAGAGCTTCCAGCTCCAGCTCCTCAAGGAAGACGAGCAGGGCGACGAGACGCTCTCGGTCGAGAAGCTCACGAGCGACATCAGCCCGATCATCCGGCTCGTGGACTCGACGGTCTTCACCGCGCTGCAGCGCCGCGCCAGCGACATCCACATCGAGACGCAGGACGACGCCGTGCACGTGAAGTACCGCATCGACGGTGTGCTCCAGCCCGCGATGCGGCCGATCGACAAGCGCTTCCACAGTCCGATCATCTCGCGCATCAAGGTCATGGCCGAGCTGGACATCGCCGAGAAGCGCGTCCCGCAGGATGGCCGGTTCAAGCTGCGGCTGAAGGGCAAGACCATCGACTTCCGCGTGTCGATCATGCCCAGCGTGCACGGGGAGGACGCCGTCATCCGCATCCTGGACAAGGAGTCGATCAGCGAGCAGTTCACCGAGCTGCGGCTGGACATCCTCGGCTTTCCGGAGCCGGAGCTCAAGCGGTTCCGCAAGTACATCCGCGAGCCCTACGGCATGGTGCTCGTCACGGGGCCGACGGGGAGCGGCAAGACGACGACGCTGTACGCCGCGCTGTCCGAGATCAAGTCGGTCGAGGACAAGATCATCACGATCGAGGACCCGGTCGAATACCAGCTCAAAGGCATCACGCAGATTCCGATCAACGAGAAGAAGGGCCTGACGTTCGCGCGCGGGCTGCGGTCCATCCTGCGGCACGACCCGGACAAGGTGATGGTCGGCGAGATCCGCGACGCGGAGACGGCGCAGATCGCCATCAATTCGGCCCTCACGGGGCACCTCGTGTTCACGACCGTGCATGCCAACAATGTCGTGGACGTGCTGGGGCGGTTCCTGAACATGGGGGTCGAGGCGTATCAGTTCGTGTCCGCCCTCAACTGCGTGCTGGCGCAGCGACTGGTCCGACTCATCTGCACGCACTGCAAGCGGCCGTCGAAGGTGACCCCGGCGATGATGCACGAGTCGGGCCTCGACCCCGACCTGGCGCAGTCGCGCACGTTCTACGAGGGCTCGGGCTGCATCGAGTGCGGAGGCACGGGCTACAAGGGCCGCACGGCCATCTGCGAATTGCTGGACCTGAGCGATCGCATTCGTGAAATGATCCTGGACCGGCGCCCGAACTCGGAGATCAAGCGCGTGGCGCGCGAAGAGGGCATGCGGTTCCTGCGGGAGTGCGCCGTGGACCGCGTGCTGTCCGGCCTGACGACCTTGCGCGAGATCAACAAGGTCACGTTCGTGGAGTAGGCAGCCGTGACAATGCTCACACGCTGGTGGTCCTCGCCTCCGCCCGTCGTCGGGCTCGAGGTGTCGGCGGCGCGGGTGACGGGCATCGCGCTGACGGGGCGTGGCCAGGACCGCAGCGTCAGCCAGTACACCACGGTCTCGCTGCCCGCCGGCGCGGTCGTCCCCACCCTCACCGCCGACAACATCGTGGACCGAGTGGCGGTGGGCCAGGCGGTGCAGCGCGTGCTGGAGGAGCTCGGCCGGCCGAAGCGCGTCGCGCTCGTGGTGCCGGACGGCGCGGCCAAGGTGTCGTTCGTGCGGTTCGACAGGGTCCCGCCGCGCGCAGACGACCTCGCGCAGATGGTCCGGTGGCAGGTGCGGAAGTCGGTGCCCTTTCCGATCGAGAGTGCGCAGATTGGCCTCATGCCGTCGCTCGATCTGGAGGGGGGCGGCCGCGAGTTCGTCGTCGTCGTGATGCGGCGGGACGTGGTGGAGAGCTATGAGTCGCTGGTGCAGGGCGCCGGCGCCCACCCAGGCATCGTGGACCTGGCGTCGTTCGATCTGGTCAACCTGGTCCTGGCCGCCGACCAGCGCAGCGGGCGCGTGTTCGAGGCCGACTGGCTGCTCGTGCATCTCACGCCGCATGCGAGCACGCTGGGGCTCGTGCGCGAGGGGCAGCTCGTCTTCTATCGCAGCCGCGTCACCGACGGCCAGGAGCCGCTCGTCGATCTCGTCCATCAGACGGCGATGTACTACGAGGACCGCCTGGGTGGGCGCGGGTTCGGGCGTGTGGTGCTGGCGGCCGCCGCCGATGCGCTCGCGGTCGAGGGCGCGAAGGTACAGCGCACGCTCGAGGAGCGCCTCCGCAGCACGGTCGAGATGCTCGATGCGTCGAAGGCCGCCCGTCTCGGGGACCGGGTACCGGCGGGCGCAGACGATCGCCTGGCCATGACGCCCGCGCTGGGCGTCCTGCTGCGGGAGGTGGCGTGATGCTGAAGGCCAACGTTGCCACCCGGCCGTTCTACAACGAACGGGGCGTCCAGTGGCTGCTGGGCCTGCTCGGGCTCCTGCTGCTCGCGCTCACGACCTACCACGTCGTGGCGTTCCAGAGCCTGTCTGGCCGCGAGGCCCAGCTGGCGTCGCGCACGTCGGCCGGGGAAGCGCGCACCCGCGAACTGCGGGCGGACGCCGCACGGCTCAAGGCGAGCATCCGGCAGGACGAGCTGGACCTCGTCGTGGCCGCCGCCCGTGAGGCCAACGGCCTCATCGAGCAGCGCACGTTCTCGTGGACAGGGCTGTTCAACCATCTCGAGGGCACACTGCCCGCCGACGTGATGCTGACGGCCGTTCATCCAGCCGTGGAGGATGGCGCGCTCGTGGTGACGCTCACCGTCGTCGGCCGTGAGGTGGCGGCGATCGACAGATTCATGCAGGAGCTCGAGGACACGCAGGCGTTCCGCGATGTCCTGTCGCGCGATGAGCGCGCGCTCGAGGATGGCGGGTACGAGGCCTCGCTCGTCGGGGTGTACGAGCCGGAGGCGGCGGCACGCGAGACCGGGGGTGGGGCCAGCGACGCGCGGGGAGCGGGACAGTGACCGAGAGCCTTGGACGCCGGGTGTTTCGCGAGAAGCGCGGGCTCATCCTCGTGCTGCTGGCGCTCGCCCTGGCCAACGCCGCGTTCTTCGCGGGCGTGATCTACCCGCTGCAGCGCCGGGTCGCCTCGGCGGACCAGCGCGCGGCGGCCGCCGCCGCGGAGCTCGCCACGGCCGAGCGTGAGCATCAACGCGCCGTGGCGGTCGTGGAAGGCAAGCAGCGGGCCGAAACCGAGCTGCGTCGGTTTTACGACCAGATCCTGCCCGCCAGCCAGAGCGATGCCCGGCGCATGACCTACCGACGGCTCGCGGAACTCGCGCGCGACGCCAACCTGGACTTCGACCACCGGACCTTCGCGGTCAAGGACGTCCGCGACAGCTCGCTCCGGCGGCTCGAAATCGTCATGTTGCTTCAGGGCTCGTATGGGGACATCCGACGGTTCGTCTACGCGCTCGAGAAGGGGCGGGAGTTCGTCGTGATTACGGGCATCGACGTGGTCCAGCGTGAACAGGACAGCGCGGGGCTGGAGCTGACCATCCAGCTGGCCACGTACTACCAGGTACGGGGCGATGGATCCTAGGCAGAAACGGCAGCGGCTGCTGCTCACCGGCCTGGCCGCGGTCCTCGCCATCGTACTCGTGTACCAGTTCTGGCCTTCTGCACCAGCCGCCGTGGCGCAGGCGCCCGCGCAACCCGTGCGGACCCAGGCCGAGCGCCCTGGCGGCGCACGGGGGGGGCGTGGTACGTCGCCCGATGTCGTGTCCCTCGAGGTGGTGAACGTGGAGATCGCGCGGCTGCAGCAGCCGCTGCCCGCCCCGGGCCGAACCGGCCGGGACCCGTTCCGTTACCAGGCGCGCGCCCGGGAGACCGCCGTCGTGCCGGTGCCGGTCGCGAGGCCCGTCGTCTCGCCAGGCAACGCCGGCAGCGACGGCAGCATGAGCACCACACCCCCGCCCCCGCCGCCACCGCCGCCGATCACGCTGAAGTTCATCGGCCTGCTGACGGCCGAGAAAGGCGTCGGCCGTGTAGCCGTGCTGAGCGACGGCAAGTACGTGTTCTACGGACGCGAAGGGGACGTGATCGAGGGGCGCTACCGCGTGCTCAAGATCGGCGAGGAGTCGATCCAGATGGAACACGTCGATGGCCGGGGCCGACAGACGATTCGCCTGTCGGGCGCGTAGGACCGTCGCCGAGAGCCGGGCCAGGGGCAACGCCGAGAGGAGACCGTGAGCGTGATGCGAGGACTCGCAAGGATGACGGTGGCAGCCGCGGTGCTCGTCGTGGCCGCGGGCTGCGGCGCGAGCCGGGCGGCCAAGGACGGCCGGACGGCGGTGCGGGCCGGCGACTGGGACGCGGCGGTGACCCACCTGACCAAGGCCGTGCAGGAGGCGCCCGACAAGCCCGAGTACAAGATCGAGCTCGAGCGAGCCATGCTGCAGGCGTCCTACGTGCACCTCGAGCGGGCACGTCAACTCGACCGGGAAGGTCATTACGAGAGCGCGATCGTGGAGTATCGCCGCGTGATGGAGTTCGACCCGAGCAACCGCGGCGCGATGATGCGCGCGGCCGAACTCGAGCGTGTCGTGCGCGATCGGCAGGAGGCCGAACGGCCCAAGCCGCTGATCGACGCGATGAAGGAACAGGCGCGGCGCCAGTCGCAGCCGCTGCTGAATCCGGCCTCGCGCGAGCCGCTCAACCTGCGGTTCACGCAGGCCAGCACCCAGGACATCCTGAACTTCATCGGCAGCGCCGCCGGTATCAACGTGATGTACGAGCGGGACTTCCGCCCGCAGCCCTTTTCGATCCAGCTCGAAGGGGTCACGCTCGAACGGGCCCTGACGCAGATCATGGCCGCCAATCAGCTCTGGTACAAGGTGATCGACGAGCGCACCATCATGGTGATCCCCGACAACAACCAGAAGCGGCAGGCCTACGAGGACCTGGTCATCCGGACCTTCTACATCTCGCACGCGGACCCGCAGGAGCTGTCGCAGATGCTCGCGCAGATCATCCGCATGCCGGGCATGGCCGTGCAGCCCACGGTGGCCGTCAACAAGACGTCGAACACCATCACCGTGCGCGCCACCAAGGGCGTCGTCGAGATCATCGAGAAGGTGATCGAAGGCACCGACAAGCCGCGCGCCGAGGTGCTCGTCGACGTCGAACTGCTGGAAGTGAACCGGACCCGCGCGAAGGAGTACGGCATCAACCTCACGCAGTATCAGATCGGCGCGATCTTCTCGCCGGAAGTGCCTCCCGGCGAGGATGGCACGGTCCCTCCGTTCAATCTCAACACGATCACGCGCGGGATCAGCACGGCGGACTTCTTCATGTCGGTGCCGCAGGCCGTCGCTCGCTTCCTGGCCACGGACTCGCTCACGCGCCTGATCTCGAAGCCTCAGCTCCGGGGAGCCGAAGGCCAGAAGCTGACGTTGAACCTCGGGGAAGAAGTGCCGGTGCCCTCGACGGTGTTCACGCCGATTGCGACCGGGGGAGCGGCCACCAACCCGCTGACGTCGTTCTCCTACCGGCCCGTCGGCATCAACCTGGAGATCACCCCCCGGGTCACGTACACCGGCGAGATCATCCTCGACCTGCAGGTCGAGAGCAGCAACATCGGCGACTCGATCAACATCGCAGGCCAGTTGCTGCCCACGTTCGGCTCCCGCAAGGCCACCACGCGCCTCAGATTGCGCGAAGGGGAATCGAACTTGCTCGCGGGCCTGCTGCGCCAGGACGAATCCAAGCGCCTCCAGGGCTTCCCAGGCCTGATGAACCTGCCGTTCTTCAAGCAGGTGTTCTCGAGCAACGACAATTCCAAGGGTGAGACGGACATCGTGATCCTGATCACGCCACGCATCCTGCGCACGCACGAACTGACCACCGACAACCTTGCGCCCATTTTCATCGGCACCCAGCAGAACGTGGGGCTGACCGACGCGCCCCGCCTGATCTCGCCCCAGGGTGAGCCCGACGTCGCGGGCGCTCCGGCCCCCGTGCCGCCGGCGCAGCCGTTCCCCGTCGGGGCGGCCCAGCCTGGCTTGCCTGCGGCGGGTGCGGCCGCCGCGCCGGGCGTTCCGGGGCCAGGAGGCATTGCCCCTGGACCCGCGGCTCCGGTGCGGCTCCCGGAAGGCGCCGCGACGCAGC
>CAYLZN010000288.1:0-3054 GCA_964387935.1 uncultured Vicinamibacteraceae bacterium
AAGGCTACCGGCTGACCATCGCCCCGGACGGCGTCACCATCGTGGCCCGAGAGTCCGCGGGCCTCTTATACGGCACGCAGACCCTGCGCCAGCTGCTGCCCCCGGAAATCGAGCGTCCGACCCTCCAGCGTGTCGCCTGGCGCCTGCCGCTGGGCACGGTCAGCGATCAGCCCCGGTTCCCCTGGCGCGGCGCCATGCTCGACGTGGCCCGTCATTTCTTCGACGTGGCCACGGTGCGTCAGTACATCGACCTGCTCGCCAAGTACAAGATCAACCGGCTGCACCTGCACCTCTCCGACGACCAGGGCTGGCGGATCGAGATCAAGTCGTGGCCGCTCCTCACCTCGGTCGGGGCCCTCTCGGCCGTCGGCGGCGGCCCGGGCGGGTTCTACACGCAGGAGGACTACGCGGCACTCGTCGCCTACGCGCGGGATCGCGACATCACGGTGGTGCCGGAGATCGACGTCCCGGGGCATACGAACGCCGCCCTGGTGTCCTACGCCGAACTGAACTGCGATGGGATCGCCCCGACACCGCACACCGGGATCGAGGTCGGCTTCAGCGCGCTGTGCGTCGATCGCGAGGTGACCTACCGCTTCCTGGACGATGTGATCCGGGAAATCGCCGCCCTCACGCCCGGTCCCTACTTCCATGTCGGCGGCGACGAGGTCGAGACGCTCACCGACGAGCAGTACGCGCGCTTCATCGAACGCACGCAGGACATCGTCCACAAGCACGGGAAGCGCGTCGTGGGGTGGGAGGAGATCACCAAGGCCGCCCTCGCCCCGACCAGCCTCGTCCAGATGTGGCGCAGCGGAGCGAAGGAGGGGCCACCCCCCTGGCGAACCGCTGCGGCCGGTCGTGCGTTGCAGCTGAACGTGCCGCTCATCGTGTCTCCGGCCTCGAAGGCGTACCTCGACATGAAGTACGACGCCGCGACCCCGCTCGGCCTCAACTGGGCCGGCTACATCGAGGTGCGGGACGCGTACGAGTGGGATCCAGGCAATGCCTACCGGGGTCCGGCGTCCGATGCCTCGGCCGACCCCGCGCCAACGCCGCAGGTCGTCGGGGTGGAGGCTCCCCTCTGGGCGGAGACCCTCGCCACTCTCGACGACATCGAGTTCATGGCGTTTCCACGGCTCGCGGCGGTCGCAGAGGTGGCCTGGTCACCGCAGGCCGCGAGATCCTGGGACGACTTCAGACTGCGCCTCGCCGCCCACGGGCCGCGATGGGCGGGAATGGGCGTCGACTTCTACCTGTCGCCGCAAGTGGACTGGCCCGAAGACGTTACTTCAGCGTTTGAAAGACCTGATCGACGATGAGATCGCGCAGCGAGGCGTCGAGGGCGCGCGTGTCCTGCAAGGCCGGGCCCTTGCTGCCGTAGGCGTGAGTGTTGAAGGCGACGATGTAGCCCGCGCGCGACGGCAGGTGCAGGTAGAAGTGGCTGATGAAGCCGTTCTGGTTGCCGCTGTGCCCGATGAGCAGCAGCCCGCCCACCTCTTCCCGGAAGAACAGCAGGCCGATCGCGCGCTGCTGCGGCTGTGCCGGATCCGCGACTGGCACCTGCGCTGCGAACATCTCTTCGAGTGACGCGCGCGCCAGCACGCGGTCGTACTCCGCCTGTCGGCCGGGGTCGCCGAGCAGGAAGGAAAGGTACCGCTCCATGTCCGGCAGCGGCGCGTTCAGGCCGCCATTGGACACGGTAATGCCCGTGTTGACGTCGAAGCGGGCCGGCCGGAGCTCGCCATCGACGCGATACCACGAGTGCGACAGGTGTTCGCGCAGGTGATAGGGGGCCGTGTCGAAGTACGCGCGCGACATGCCCAGCGGGCTGAAGATGTTCTTGTCGATGTACACCTCGTAGTCATCGAGGGTGAGCTGCTCGATGATCCGGCCAAGGAAGACGATCCCGGGATTCGAGTAGCTGAAGCGGCTGCCGGGCTGGAACTCGATCTGCGTGTACGGAAACATCGCCACGAGCTGCTCCCATCGCTGCGGTTCGTGCGGGTGCCACGGGTCCTCGCCCCCCCAGGGCCACGTCGCCGCGCGGAAACCGCCGCTGTGGGACATCAGGTGCCTGATCGTCAGGGCGGCGAGTTCCCCCCGCGGATCGTGTACGGCGCGCAGTTCCGGCAGGTACTTCACGACGGCGTCGTCGAGGACGAGTCGACCGCGATCGCGCAGTTGCATGATGGCGATGCCCGTGAGCGTCTTGGTGATCGACGCCCAGTGGAAGATCGTGTCCCCGTCCACCGGCTGGCGGGGCTCCTGGCTGGCGAGCCCCCAGTGCGCGTGGGCCAGGCGGCGGCCGCCGTGCACGATCGAGAGGCTGCTGCCGACGATCCCATGCCGCGTCAGACCATCCGTGTAGAACCCGCGGACGCGCGCCCACGCATCGTCCGGGATCGCCGGGCGCGCCACCTGTGCCCCCACCTGCCACGCAGAACTCCGCTCATCCGCCCCATGTCCGACCATGGCCGTTGCTCCGCACGCCGCGAGCAGCGCGATCATCCCGACGACTCGATACACGCAAGGCCTCCTGTCGATCGCTCGCGACAGAGTATACGAGGCCGCCGTCTTTCGCCTCGCCGCCGTTGAGAGAATTGCCAACACGCGCCCGCCAGACGTGGCGCTTTCTGCACTCTTCATCGACGTTCGGCACGTCCACGCGCAGGTTCGGCTGCCTGACCAACACGGGCACGCGCCGTGCAACAGGGACTCGCCGGGACGATGGTAGACTCACGAGGCGCAACCATGATGGGCGAGCCGCAGTACCTGGTCCAGCGGGTCGAACGTGTCGAGCAGGGCCTGCTCGTGCTGTCCGGCGACATGCAGGCGCTCAAGGGGGAGGTGTCCGGCCTCTCTGGGCGGGTCGATCAGCTCTCCGGACGGGTCGATGATCTGGCCGCGCACTCGGAGGCCGAGTTCGCCAGCATCCGCGACCACTTCGTTCAGCAGCGCGAGTACATCGAGTTCGTGACCGAGAGGCTCGAGGGCCGGCTGGTCACCGCCGAAGGCCGCCTCGAGAACGTCGAGGGCCGCCTCGCCACCGTC
>CAYLZN010000288.1:3154-7653 GCA_964387935.1 uncultured Vicinamibacteraceae bacterium
GAGGCCCGGCTCGAGAACGTCGAGGCCCGGCTCGAGAACGTCGAGGCCCGGCTCGAGAACGTCGAGGCCCGGCTCGGGAACGTCGAGGCCCGGCTCGAGAACGTCGAGGCCCGTCTCAGCGCCTTGGACGACCGGCTCGCGAGCCTGGAGCACCGAATCACCACGCTCGAGATCAACGTGGCGGCCGGCTTTGCAGCCCTGAACACCAAGATCGACCACGTCATCGCGCTGCTGGCCGGCACCCACCGCCCTTCCTAGCCTCGATCGGTCAGAAACGATGAGGCGACCGTGCCGAGTGCCTTGTGCCGAGTGCCCACCTACCCGGACAGGGCGGGCGTTCACCCGGCGCGTCACTCGGCGTAAGATGCTCCCGTCGTCGCGTTTGTCTTCAGTCGTTGACGAGGAGGAACCCCATGCTGAGGCTCTTCAGAGGCGCCGCTGCCGGTGCGGTGCTGGCCCTGGCCGTCTTCGTTGGCACGAGTGCGCCGCTGGCGGCGCAGTCGCCGACTGCCCCCGCCGCCCTGGCCCCGGAACCTGCGGCCATCAAGGCGTTCAACTGGCGCTCCATCGGCCCGACCAACAACGCCGGCCGGGTGTCGGAGATCGTGGGCATCCCGGGCGATCCCGTGACGATGTACGTCGGCGGCGCGGCGGGTGGCCTGTTCAAGAGCACGAATGGCGGCGTCACGTGGACCCCACTGTTCGACGAGCAACCCAACGTGTCGATTGGCGCCGTGGCGATCGCTCCGGCGGACCAGAACGTCATCTACGTGGGGACCGGCGAGGGAAACCCTCGCAACAGCGCGTCGTTTGGCGAGGGCATGTTCAAGTCCGTGGACGCGGGCGGTCACTGGACGGGCATCGGGCTCGAAGACACCGGGAAGATTGCGCGCGTCGTGGTCGACCCGCGCAACCCGGACGTGGTCTACGTCGCCGCGCTCGGCCACACCTGGGGACCGAGCGAGCAGCGGGGCCTCTTCAAGACCATCGACGGTGGCCGCACCTGGAAGAAGGTGCTCTACAAGAACGACCTGACGGGCTGCTCGGACGTCGCCATCGATCCGACGAACGCGAACGTCGTGTACGCGGGGATGTACACGCATCGGCGCTGGGCGTGGTACTTCGATTCCGGTGCGGGCGAGACGGCCATGTACAAGTCAGTCGACGGCGGAGCGACCTGGACGCGCCTCTCTGGTCCGGAGGCGAGCCGCGGGCTCCCCAAGGGCCCGATGGACCGGATTGGGATCGCCGTGGCCCGGAGCAATCCGTCGGTGGTCTACGTCTTGAGCGAAACCAAAGACGAGGGCGTGCTGTGGCGGACCGACGACGCGGGCGCGACCTGGCGCACGGTCAATCGCGACCCGAACGTCAACTTCCGCCCCTTCTACTACTCTGACATCCGGGTGGATCCGAACGAGCCGAACACCGTCTACACGCTCTCCGGCCCGCTCAACAAGTCCGAGGACGGCGGGCGCACGTTCCAGCGCATCGGGAACAGCGTCCACGGGGACCACCAGGCGCTGTGGATCGACCCGACCAACAGCCGGCGCCTCCTGAACGGCAGCGACGGCGGCTTCCATGTGTCGCACGACGGCGGCAAGACCTGGGACGTGATCAACAACATCGCGTTCACGCAGTTCTACCACGTGAACTTCGACATGCAGACGCCGTACACCGTGTGCGGCGGCCTGCAGGACAACGGCACCTGGTGCGGGCCGAGCCGCAGCCTCAACGGCGAGGGTATGCGGAAGATCGACTGGGTCACGGTGGGCGGCGGCGACGGCTTCTGGGGCGTTCCCGACATCGACCGCCCGCACCTGGTCTACAACAACCTGCAGGGCGGCGTCCTGAGCCTCACCGACAGGAAGACCGGCAACTCGTGGCAGATCAACCCGTACCCGGCCGGCATCAGCTCGAGCGGCCAGTGGATGGCCCCGCAACGCTATCGCTTCAACTGGAACGCGCCGATCGCCCTCTCGCCGCAGGACCCGAAGACGGTCTACTACGGCGGCAACGTGCTCTTCAAGACGACGAACTTCGGGCACTCGTGGGAGGTCATCAGTCCGGACCTCACGACCAACGACAAGGAGAAACAGAAGTCGTCCGGCGGCCAGATCGTCACCGACAACACCGCCGCCGAGTTCCACTGCACGATTCTCACCATCGCACCTTCACGCCTCGACCCGAATCTGATCTGGGTTGGCACCGACGATGGCAACATCCAGATCACGCGCGACGGGGGGAAGACCTGGACCAATGTCGCGTCCAACCTGAAGGGCATCGCGCCGAACGCGTGGATCTCCACCATCGACGCGTCGCCACACGACCCCGGCACGGCGTTTGTCGCGGCAAGCCACTGGCAGACCAACGCGGACTACGCGCCGTACTTCTTCAAGACGACCGACTACGGGGGGACGTGGACGAAGATCACCGCGGGCATGCGGCCGAAGGGCTGGTCGCATGTCATCCGCCAGGATCCCAGGAACGCCGGCGTGCTGTACGCGGGCACCGAGAACGACGTGTACGCGTCGTGGGACGCGGGCGCGCGCTGGGTGTCGATCCGCAACGGCCTGCCGCCGGTGCCCGTGCGCGACCTGCTGATCCACCCCCGCGATCACGACGTCATCCTCGCCACGCACGGCCGCGGCATGTTCATCCTGGACGACGCGACGCCCCTCGCGATGCTGGCGGACGCGATGAAGACGAGCGCGACGCTGTTCGACATCCGCCTGGCCACCCGCTGGGTCCTGTTCAACCGCGACGGCAACCTCGGCGACCGCGAGTGGACCGTGGACAATCCGGAAACGGGCGCGTCCATCAATTTCTACCTGAAAGAGGCCTCCAAGGACCCGTTGACGATCGTCATCCAGGACCGGACGGGGAAGACGATCCGGACGCTGCGCAACATCAAAGGACAGGCCGGGCTGAACCGCGCGGTGTGGGACCTGCGCCACGACAACCCGATCCCGCCGCCGCGCCCGCGGCCCGGGCAGCAGAATCCGTTCGGCGACATCCCGCCCCGGATCCTCGCGCGCTTCGGGTTCGGGAGCTTCGGGCCGGCAGCCCTGCCCGGGGAGTACACCGTCCGCCTGAAGGCCGGCGGCCAGGATCTCTCCAAGGTCGTGAAGGTCCAGCTCGACCCCCGCATCCAGGCTTCGGAGGCAGACCTTACCGAGCAGTTCAACGCGTCGATGACCATGCTGCAGATGGCGGGCCGCGTGAACACGATCCTCGAGCGCACCAACGACACCATCGACCAGCTCCAGGCGCTGCACGACCTGATGGGCCGCCAGCCGGGCCGACCCTCCATGCCGACGGCGGCGGGCGGCCACGACGGCGGCGCGCTGGAGGCGCAGCCGGTGGCGCCGGGCGCGGATCCGCTGGCTGCCGAGATCAAAAGCGCGATCGACGCGCTGAAGAGGTTCCGCGACGAGGAGCTGATGCGTCCGATCCCCGGGCTCAGCTACCGTCAGTTCCCGCGGCTGCGCGAAGAGGTGCAGACCATCGCGGGCATGGTGCAGCGGGGCTTCCGTCCACCCAACGAAGGGGAGAAGCTCCGCATGAAGGAACTCGCGCAGATGACCGACGACGCGGCAGCGAAGCTGAACGCGATCCTCGGCGGCAGCGTGGCGAAGATCAACCAGGCCATGAGCGCGAAGCCGCGCATCATGGTGGAGCCGGTGAAGTAGGAGGGCGTACGGCGTACGACGTACGGCGTACGGCTCAGGCGTACGAAGAAACGCGGCGCCGCCAACCAACGGGTCGACGGCGCCGCGCGTGAATCGAGACGAAGAGTCCGATCTACTTCTTCAAGGTGCGCACGTGCGCCAGGATGTTCGAGAAATCGGCGTCGGTGGTGGAACCCACGAGCGACTTGTGGATGGGCGCGCCCTTGATGGCCTTCAGGATGGCATCGTCCTTCATTCCCTGGACGCCGGCTGACCCGAGGGCCTTCCACTTGTCGCCATACTTCTTCTGCATGGCAGCCGAGCCGGCGCCGTCGTCGCCGTGGCAGGTCTTGCACTTCTTCGTGAACATCTCCTTGCCCGCGGCAGCATCCTGGGCAAAGGCCGGCGCGCTGGCCCCGACGAAGAGCACGAACATCGCCGTCGCAAGTGAGATTGCCACCTTCATGTGGACCTCCTGGAGGGAATAAGCAGTCGATCGGACCCTGCCGACCGGCGGCGCGGCTGAGAACACCGCCACGACACTGTCTGCATTCTGCCACGAAACGACAATGCGAATCACGGCCACCACAATTGCGGGTCTGCTCATGCTTGCACCCCTTCACTCCCAGGCGCCAGGGGACCGTCCGGCGCCGAACCCCCGGGCCACCCGATCGGCCGTGCTCGCCAGGAGCGGGCTGGTCGCCACCAGCCAGCCCCTGGCTTCGGCCGCCGGCCTGCAGGTGCTCCAGGACGGGGGCAACGCCATCGACGCCGCGGTTGCCGCAGCCGCCGTCCTCGCGGTCGTCGAACCCACCATGACCGGGATCGGCG
>CAYLZN010000289.1:0-4629 GCA_964387935.1 uncultured Vicinamibacteraceae bacterium
CCGGCCCCGGCCCTGGACGCGTCGGCCTTGTAGAAGCGATCGAACACGTGCGGCAGGTGCTCGGGAGGGACTCCCGGCCCCGTGTCGGCGACCGACAGGGCCACCCGCCCGTCCTCGAGCCGGTCCGCGGCGAGCGTGACGCTGCCTCCCGGTGGCGTGTGTCGCAAGGCGTTGGCGGCGAGATTCTGGAGCGCCTGCTCGAGGCGATCGGGATCCGCGTGAACGGTCCGGGCAAGAGCTGAGATCCGTCCGTCGAGCGTGACCTGCTTGGCCAGCAGTTCACGTTCGTGCCGGTTGCGCACGCGAGCGAAGAGGTCGGCGACCGGCACCGTGGTGAGCGTCAACGACGTGCCCCCGGCCTCCAGCCGCGCCAGGTCGAGCAGATCTCCGATGAGGCGCTCCAGCCGAAGCGTCTCCTCGAGCACGATGGCGGTGTATCGGTCCCGGGCTGTCGGGTCGAGTGCGAGCCCGGGGAGTCCGAGTGTCTCGAGATAGCCGCGCATGGCGGTCAGCGGTGTCATCAGTTCGTGCGAGACGTCGGCGAGCAACTGCCTCCGCGCGCGGTCGGCGGCCTGCAGGGCCTCAGCGCGCCGGACGATCTCCGCAGCCATGGCGTTGAAGCTGCGCGCGACGGCGGAGATTTCGTCGCCGCCCGCGTCGGGCGCCCGCGCGCCGCCTTCACCGGCGCCCAGGCGCCGTGCCGCCGACTCGAGGCCGCGGAGGCGCCGGTGGGCCGGCCCGAAGATGAGGAGCACGGCGAGCGCGGTGCCGCCCAGCGTCAGCACCGCGGCGACCACGAGCAGGATGGGGCCGAGCTCCCTCAGCACCGTCCTCAGTGGCGGACCTGGCAGCACCGCGAGCACGCCGATCGGCGTGCGCTCGACGCGCACGAGGGCGAGGCCCAGGGCGCGGGCCGGCCGCGCACCGGGCACGCGGGACTCGTTCGGCCGCTCCGCGCCTCGCCCGTCGGTCTGGCGATCGAGTCGGGCGCGGGCAGCCTCGACCAGCCATGCGGGTGGCTGGTCGACCCCGGCCGCGATGACGCGCCCATCGTGCCAGACCAGCACGATGGGCCGCGACAACGCGTTGACGCGATCCCTGACGAACCGGTCCAGATCCAGATCGGGATCCTGGGCCAGCGTCGACTCGAGCTCCAGGGCCAGCGCGCGGGCCGACTGCTGCAGCGCCCGGGGCGGCAGCGCCCCCGGTGTCCTCGACACGAGCCACAGGAAGAACGCGGCCTGAGTGGCCAGCACCACCAGGAGCAGCAGGATGATGCCCAGGCCGATGCGCCAGTACAGGCTGCGATACCAGACGCGCTCAGGCATCGGTGAACTTGTAGCCGACTCCCCACACGGTCAGGATGAACCGCGGCTCGGCGGCGTCGGGTTCGACCTTGCGTCGCACCCGCTTGACGAGGGTATCGACACTGCGCCCGGTGACGAAGGTCTCGGTGCCCCAGATGCGACGCAGCAGCGCGTCGCGGCTGAAGACGATCCCAGGATGGGAGGCCAGCAGGTAGAGCAGGTCGAACTCCTGCGCGGTCAACTCGACCTCGCGGGCGGCGACCTTCACACGATGGCGGGCGGGGTCGATCTCGAGGGCATCCGCCCGGATGGGGCGCGCGTACCCGAGCTCCTCCAGCGCGAGGTCGCGGGGCACGTTCTCGGCGGCAGGCGCCGGCCCGGGCGGGCGGCCCGCGTCATCGGGCGCTGCTGCTGACCGCGTGGTGCGGGAGCGGCGCAGCAGGGCCCGCACGCGCGCCACGAACTCCTGGATGCCGAACGGCTTGGTGAGGTAGTCGTCGGCACCACTCTCGAGGCCGACGACCTTGTCCGCTTCCTCGCGCCGTGCCGTCAGCATCAGGATGGGCACGTCGCCGTTCACCGTGTCGCGCCTGATGGCGCGGCACACGGAGAGACCGTCGAGCCCTGGCAGCATCAGGTCGAGGATGACGAGATCGTAGGGGCCGGCGCGGGCCCGGGCGAGGGCCTCCTGGCCGTCGCCGACCGCGTCGGCATCGATTCCGTTCAGGCTGAGGTGGAGACACACCAAGTCCCTGATCCGAACCTCGTCCTCGACGACCAGGGCACGGGGCACGTCGTGGCACCTCCAGGCCCACAGCCTCCGCCGGCGACGGAGCCTTGTCAACCGGTGGCACGAAGACAGGTCCGGGTCGTCACGGATTTTTCACAACCCTGCCGCGGGTGTGACAAACCTGCCCCGTCTACACAAATTAGAATCCGGCGCAAAATGGCCCCTTGAGCCAGGGCGCCGGCGACGGAGCGCAGGAGGACGTCATGACAGCAGTGGGTTCGAAGAGGCATTCGTGGCGGCGCTGGGGCCTCGCCGGCGCGGCGTTCACCCTGGCGGCCGGGCTGGTCGTCCCGGCACCGGCGGTGGCCCAGGACACCAGCGGACAGCAGCAGCCCGCGCCGCGGCGGGTCGCCCGCATGCAGCATCGCGGCGCGCAGCCGATGCTGCGCGGCATGCGGCAGCTCAACCTCACCGAAGAACAGCGCCAGCAGGTGAGGGACACGATGCAGCGTCACCGCGAGGAACTGAAAACCGTGGGTGAGCAGCTGCGTGCGGCGCGGCAGGCGCTGCACGCGGCCACCGACGCCGAGGTGGTCGATCAGGAGGCCGTGCGGGCCGCGACGAGCCAGATGGCAGAGGCCCAGGCGCAAGGGGCGATCCTGCGCGCGAAGATCCGGCAGGAGGTCTTCGCCCTGCTCACCCCGGAGCAGCAGGAGAAGGCGAAGGCGCTCCGCCAGCAGGCCGAGCAGCAGATGGAGTTGCGCCGCCAGCGCCTGCAGCAGCGCCTCAGCCAGCGTCCGAAGGTCCAGCCGCAGTAGCCGGCGCGGCGCGTCCGCGTCTCCACACCAGCCAGATCGCCGCGGCGAGCAGCAGCATCGCTGCCGCCGCGGCACTGGCGAAGATGGTCAGCGTCCGGTACAGGATCGACTGGCCTTCCATCCGCACCTCGATTTCGATCGGCACCCCCGCGAGCCGGTCCGTGAGCGACTGCTCCCACGATAGGATGTTGCCGCGCTCGACGGCTTTCGACGGGGCGTTGTGATACGCGATCCGGCTCGGCACGTGAAGCCGAAACCCGATCAGCTCCGAGCCGGTCCACCCCGCCTGGTCCAGCGGCTGGCCGGTGGGCGCCTTCACGATCTGCCGGAACACGCGGAGGTTGTCGCGCGTGTCGAACGAGTACTCCGACCAGGCGAAGGCCGGCAGGCTGGACAGCGTTCGCACGTCCGGCACCTCCAGCCGCACCTGCACGAACCGTCGCCCGTCCCGTCGCCAGGGACGGCTCACGCGCGACACGGTCACGCCGCCCATCTCGAACAGGCGGCGCACGGCCTGCCGGTCGAGGCGCACCTCGGGGCGCGGGTCGAGCGGGAACCCTCTCAACGCGATCAGCGCCGGCACCGACGCATTGACGACCATCGTCGCCGCGCCATCGACCTGGAGGTAGATCTCCTCTTCGTACTCGTACTGCCGCCCGAGGCCGCGCGAGCCGCAGCCGACGGCCAGCATCAGCGCGAGGGTGATCATCACGACCGCCGCGCCGAAGCGACGCCCCATGGCCCGATGATATACTCCAGCCCCTTCCGGCGTCTCCCGGCCACGCATGCCTGCTCGCGCTCAGCTCTATCTCATCGACGGCTCGTCGCAGATGTACCGGGCGTACCACGCCATCCGCGGCCTCACGGGTCCCGATGGACGCTCGACCAATGCCGTCTACGGGTTCGTGACCATGCTGCGGAAGCTGCTCGCGGATCACCGCCCCGCGTACATCGGGGCGGCGTTCGACCTGGCCGCGCCGACATTCCGATCGCAGCTCGCGGCGGACTACAAGGCCAACCGGGCCCCGATGCCGCCGGATCTCGCCGAGCAGGTGCCCTGGGTCCACGACGCGTGCGAAGCGCTCGGCGTGCCGATCATCGCCCACGAAGGGTTCGAGGCCGACGACGTCATCGCGACGCTGGCCCGGCAGGCGGACGATCAGGGCCTCACCGTCGCCATCGTCACTGGCGACAAGGACTTCTTCCAGCTCGTGGACGACCGCGTGCAGGTCTTCAACCCGAGGGACGAAGGGACGTGGTACGACGCGGAGGGTGTGGTCGCGAAGTTCGGCGTGGCCCCGTCGCAGGTGGTGGACGTCCTGGCCCTGATGGGCGATGCCATCGACAACGTGAAGGGCGTGCCCGGCATCGGTGAGAAAGGCGCGCGCGACCTCATCTCGGCCCACGGTTCACTCGAGGCGCTGCTGGCTGCGGCCTCCGCGCTTCCGCAGCGCAAGTATCGCGAGGCCCTGCTCGCCCACGAGGACGCGGCGCGCCAGAGCCGCGAGCTCGTGCGCCTCCGCACCGACGTGCCCGTCAGGCTCGATCTCGAATCGCTACGCTACGGCGGGGCGCACAACGAGCGGTGCTTCGACCTGTTCACGCGGCTGGGGTTCCGCTCGCTCACAGCCGACTTCGCCCCGACCGCAGAACCCGTGGAGACCCGATACGAGGTCGCCACGTCGCTCGGGCACCTGGGCGCACTCGCCGAAGCGATTCGACGTCACGGACAGGTGGCCGTGCACGTGCTGCTCGACGGGCCGTCGGCGCTCGA
>CAYLZN010000289.1:4729-7634 GCA_964387935.1 uncultured Vicinamibacteraceae bacterium
GCGCTCGAACGCATCGGCTTGCCCCTGGCGGGCCTGGCCGAGGACACGATGCTGGCCAGCTACGTGCTGGATGCCACGCGTTCGACGCACGCGCTCGAATCACTGGCGCTCGATCATCGGGGTTACAAGGCCATCGACGAGGAGAGCCTGCGAGGCAAAGGCGCCAAGGCTCTCGGATTCGATGCCATCGCGCCGGCCGCACTCGCGCGGTTTGCGAGCGAACGGGCCGACCTCGTCGCACAGCTCGCCCCTGCCCTTCGCACCGAGCTCGAACGCGAGCAACTGGGCCACGTGTACCAGGACCTCGAGCTGCCGCTGGTCCCGGTGCTCGCCAGCCTCGAACGGGCCGGCATCGGTCTCGACCGCGACGTGCTCGCCGGCCTGTCCGCGCGCGTGGAACAGGAACTCGCGACGAAGAGCCGGCGGATCTTCGACCTGGCGGGCCTCGAGTTCAACATCAATTCTCCCAGACAACTGTCCGAGGTGCTGTTCGACAGGCTGCAGCTGCCTGCCTCCAGGAAGACCGGCAAGACACGCACGGCCTCGACCGCCGTCGAGGTGCTCGAGGAGCTCGCGCTCGTGCACGACCTGCCGCGCGAGATCCTCGACTGGCGCGCGCTCGCGAAGCTGAAGGGCACCTACATCGACGCGCTGCCCGCGCTCGTGCGCGCCGACACGGGCCGGGTGCACACGTCGTTCAACCAGGCCGTGGCCGCCACGGGGCGGCTCAGCAGCAGCGACCCCAATCTGCAGAACATCCCCATCCGCACCGAGCTCGGTCGCGAGATCCGACGGGCGTTCGTCGCCGCACCGGGATGCCAGCTGATCTCGGCCGACTACTCGCAGATCGAGTTGCGGGTCCTGGCTCACCTGTCGCGCGACGAGCGCCTCATCGACGCGTTCACGCGGGGGGAGGACATCCACGACCGCACCGCGCACCAGGTGTTCGGCGATGCGAGCGGGCTCGATCCGTACGAGCTTCGGCGCAGGGCCAAGATCATCAACTACGCGCTGCTCTACGGCAAGACGGCGTTCACGCTGGCCAAGGACATCGGCGTCACCCAGCAGGCCGCGCAGTCCTTCATCGATGCGTACTTCGACGGCTTTCCGGGCGTCCGCCGCTTCATCGACGCAACGCTGGAACAGGCACGCGTCTCGGGCGTCGTGCGCACGCTGGCGGGGCGCCGGCGCCTCGTGCCCGAGATCACCAGCCGCAACGGCCAGGTGCGCGCCGCCGCCGAACGCGTCGCCGTCAACATGCCGATCCAGGGCACGGCGGCCGACATCCTGAAGCGCGCCATGATCGACCTGCACGAGGCCCTCGGGCGGGTGCCGGGCGCCGGGGGACGGGCCCGCATGATCCTCACGGTCCACGACGAATTGCTGTTCGAGGTGCAGGACACGGCCGTGACGCAGGTGACGGCGCTCGTGCGCGAGCGCATGGAAGCGGCGCAGCCACTCGCGGTGCCGCTCACGGTGGATGTCGGGGCGGGACGCAACTGGATGGAAGCCAAGGGCTGACTACCGGCCCCACTTGGCGGTGAACGCCTCCCACTCGGTCAGCATCCCCGACACGGCGAGGTCGGGCGTACCGGTCGCCCCCTGGAGCCGCCGCGCCCGCTCCGGCACGATCGCCTCGCGTACGAGCCGATCGAGATCCTGGCGCACGGTGGCCCCGCGGTCGCGGGTGAGCTGCGCGCGCACCCATCCCGCCCGCGCGAGGTCCCAGGCACGATCCAGGTCGCCCTTCGCCCTCGTCGCCGCCGCGACCCAGTAGATCGCCGCATTGGTCCCCTGGTCGCGTGCGAGCTCGTCTCCCATGCGCGCCAGCAGCCGGTCGTAGATGGCGGCGCGCTCGGAAGCGGGGCGCGACTGGGCGTGTCGATCGAGCGCCGTCCCCCACCAGTCGAGCAACTGGTCGCGCGCCGACGGGCCGAGCACGGCGGCCTCGCCAATGGCGCCCTCGAGGAGGTCGGCCGCTGGCCCGAACAGATCGTCCAGATAGAGCGCCTCGCCGAGGCCGACGATGAACTCGATCCGGTCGCGCGGGTCGAGACGCGACGCATCGACGTCACGAAGGGCGCTCCGCGCGGCATCCAGGTCCTCCGTGTTGGCGGCCTGGCGGAAGCGCTCGAGGCTGGCGCGCGCGAGGATGACGAGCGCCGGGTGCCGGACGGCGGCGTGGGCCGCGGCCACCCTGGCCGCGTCGATGGCCGCGTCGTAGCGGCCCTGGTTGTAGAGGCGTCGCGCCTCGGCAAGATCGCCGGCACTGGCGCCGGGTGCCGCGGCCGAGGGTGCGATCATCGCCATGGCCGCCCCAAGACAGACGATGGAGTGGCGAACGGTCGCGCAAGCGACTGGAAGCGAGGATGTGGATGGAGGCATGGTCCTGGGCTCTCGAAGCGTTGCTATAATTGCCAAACGTGCCAGATCCCGTCGTCATCCCGCGCGCGGAGCACACGCTGTCGCGCAAGGACATCGATGCCGATGCGTTGCGGGTGCTGTATCGGCTGCACCACGCGGGCCACATCGCCTACCTCGTCGGGGGCAGTGTCAGGGATCTCCTGCTGGGTCGGCGCCCCAAGGACTTCGACCTCGGCACGAGCGCACATCCGCACCAGGTGAAGCGGCTGTTCCGCAACTGCTGGATCATCGGCCGACGGTTCCGCCTCGCGCACGTCAAGTTCGGCACCAAGGTGATCGAGGTGGCGACGTTCCGCCGCCTGGTGCCTGCCGACGCGGACGCGCCGCCCGGCGACCTGCCCGCGGACGCGCGCGTGCCGCCCGACGCACCGGACACCGGGGGAGACGCTGCTCGGCAGCTCCATCGTGACAACACCTTCGGGACGGCCGAAGAGGACGCGTTCAGGCGCGACTTCACGGTCAACGCCCTCTTCTACGACAT
>CAYLZN010000290.1:0-2305 GCA_964387935.1 uncultured Vicinamibacteraceae bacterium
TTCGCGAAAGGCTGCGTAATGTCGGCACTTTCAAACCGTTCGGCGTTCTAGCCGGTGGGTCCGAGGTACGCAGCGACACCAGCGTCGCGATCACGATCGCCACGTACATCTGTCCGGTCACGGCCTCCATCCAGGCCAGGGTCTGCGCGGCAGGACTGACCGGGGAGATGTCACCATAGCCGACGGTGGCGAGGGTCACGAAGCTGAAGTAGATGAACCGGAACTCGGCGAGCGGAGGGGCCGCGCCCCCCTGCGCGAGCACGGGCGCGAAGGCGTACGAACCCGGTGAGCCCAACTCGATCACCGTCGCGAGCACGGCACTCAGCAGGCCCATCAGCAGGTAGACCGTGAGGGCCCCCGCGACACGGTCGTGGAACGGCCGATGCGCGGGGCCGACCGAGGTCCGGAACACGTGCACGATCGCATAGACCAGGAAGAGCGAGGCCGTCACCTCCGTCAGGAGCATCGTCGTTACGCTGGGGTGCGTGATGAACCAGATGCGCGGGGCCGCGGCGGCGAGGACGAATGCGCCGCCAACCATCGTGGCGCGCCGTCCGCGGGCCGACCAGACGCCGGCCGTGAGCACGCACAGCCACAGCAGCGACTCGAGGATCGGCCGTTCTCCCGTGACGAAGAAGGCCTGCCCGGCGAGCATCACCACGAGCGACGCGAGAAGTGGGGTCGCGCTACCGCGGCTCCAAACGTGACCAGCCATACGGGTGCCTGTATAGCCGCCACCGGAACGGGTGTCAAGGCGACCGGGCCGGCACGCGGCACCCGGCACGCGGCACCCGGCACTGACACGACGCCGTTCTTGACGGATTGAAGTTACATCCTGCGTCTGCCTGCCGCGCGCTCGCGGCCCGTCTTCCGGGGCGCTGAGCGATGGCATCGTCCTTGCTGGCGATGTGGTTGGACATCAAACAACCGGAGGGCTGCATGTTCAACGTGTGGATCAGTCGTGCGGGGGCGGTGCTCGTCGCCCTGGCGCTCTTCGCATCGGAGGTGGTGGCGGGGACATCGGCGGACGAGGTGCAGCGCCTGAAGGCCGCGCTCGACGTGCTTCAGCAGATGACCGGTGGGAGTGTTGGCTGGCAGATCGGACTCCAGGCAGTGGACGTCGTGCTCGTGGTCATGAACCGCGAGGGCGTGGACAAGCTGCTGAAGTCCGAGTTCACGCTCGGGGCGAATGCGTCGGTGGCTGCCGGGCCGGTGGGGCGAGGCGCGGACGCGTCCACCGACGCGTTGATGCACGCGAAGATCCTGGCCTATTCGCGAGCGCGAGGGCTCTTCGCCGGGGCCACCGTCGAGGGGACGTCGCTGCGCAGTGACGATGGGGCGAACCGGGACTTCTACGGGCGCGAGGTCTCGGCGGTGGAGGTGGTGGGACGCGGCGGCAGCGTGCCGGCGATCCTTGCGGCGGGGCAGGAGTGGCGAGACGGTCTTGCGAGGCTCGTGGGGCCGGCGAGGGCGGCACGGTGATGAGCGTGGCGCGCCCGGCAGGGCTCGAGCACGGGGAGGCGAGCGCGGCGCCGTGTGGCCACGAACCTGCGACCCTCGGCTTAACCTCCAGCCGCATGCCAGCGCGATCTCGACGCTCAGGAGCGTCCGACCCAGTACGACGGCCGCCGTCGCAGGTTCATGACGGCGAGAATGCGGATCTCCTCAGCGCGTATTCGGTAGAGCAGGGCGTATGGAAATCGCCGGAGGAGACGTCGGCGAATAGCGCCGCGGACAACGCGACCCGCCTCGGGGTGCTCGGCAACAAGGGAAGCACAGCGCTCGGCTTCGGCGAGGAATGCCCGCCCAAGGCCCGGACGCTCCAGGTCGTAGTAGGTGGCGGCCTCGTTGAGTTCGCTCTCAGCCAGGGGGTGGAAGGAAACAACCATCTACTTCGAGCGCGCGCGGGCCTCGGCGAACACGTCTGACGCCGACCGGCCTCGGGTTCCTTCGGCCCAGGCGGCGTCCCGGCGCTCGGCTTCCTCCGCCCACACCTGCTCGTTCTCATCGGGGGAGAGGTGTTCGAGGCTTTCCAGTAGTTTCTCGGCCAGTCGCGCACGAGCCTGCGCCGAGAGCTTCAGGGCCTCGACCTCGATGTTGTCGATGCTCATGGAGCCATTGTAGGCGAAGTGGTGGCGTGGGTGGGCGTCCGCTCGCGACTGGCCATCGGTGGACGAGCGGGCCATGCTGAGCATCGGCGGCGTGCTCTTCGAGCCGTTCGATCCTGCGCGAGTCCGCGTGCCCCTGGCACCCGACCATTGGTGCTTCGATGTCACCTCCCACAGGGCACCGTTCTGCCGGTCCA
>CAYLZN010000290.1:2315-7610 GCA_964387935.1 uncultured Vicinamibacteraceae bacterium
TTCGATCCTGCGCGGCGCAGCGCATCGTCACATGGAGGCGCTATGGGTGCGATCGATCGGATCACGGTGGACCCTGAGCAGTGCGCGGGCCGCCCGTGCATTCGCGGGCTTCGGATCCGTGTGAAGGATGTGCTCGAACTTCTGGCGGCCGGTGCGACGCGTGAAGAGATCCTGGCGGACTATCCGTACCTCGAGCCCGAGGACATCACAGCCGTTCTGGAGTTCGCAGCTCGACAGAGCGACCATTCCATCCTTCGGAGCGCCTGATGCGCTTCCTCGTCGATGCCCAGTTGCCGCCTGCTCTGGCCCGCCGGATCGAGGCGCTGGGCCACAAGGCCGAGCACGTGGCAGACTGCAGCCTTGCGGCGGCGAAGGACAGTGCCATCCGAGAGTACGCGGCGAGTGTGGGGCTGTCATCTTGGCCAAGGACGAGGACTTCGCCATCCGCCGGGCGATGCGGGTCGGCGGACCATCAGTTGTGTGGGTTCGGTTCGGCAACGTCCGTCGCTCGGAGCTGCTGCGTAGGGTCGAAGCGAGTCTGCCCGCTATCCTCGCAGGACTCGAGCACGGGAAGGCGAGCGCGGCGCGCGACGCCGTGTGGCTGAGGCCTGCCGGGCGCGAGCGGTTCGAGCGAAGCGAGAACTGGCGCGCCCGGCAGGACTCGAACCTGCGACCCTCGGCTTAGAAGGCCGATGCTCTATCCACCTGAGCTACGGGCGCGTGGACGTGCTGAGTGCTCATTGTAAACGGCCTGGCGCCGACGCGTTCCTGGGAGCGCCAGACTTGACTCCGACCTTGCTGTGCGCAAGTCGTGCAGACAGTTATCGGAGTCCTTGACGGCGGCGCCATGCGATCAGCCCTGCACCGAGCAGCACACCGGCCGCCGTGCCGACCAAGGCGAGCCAGCGAGCAGCGGGCAACTCGGCGGCCATTGCGGCCAGCAACAGAACGACGAGCGCCAAGGCTCCAAGGCCGCCGCGGACTGGAATCCCGCTCAGGTTGATGGTCGGACGCTCATCGCTCATCGCAGGCCGCCTCAGCGGAGAGTATAGAGGAGCGCGGCCGCCCGGCGCCCCAGCGTCGGCCCGGGACGGATACGGGACGCACACAACGACGTAGTTCCCCCTCTGCGCCGGGAGTAAAATGAAAGCTCACGCCCCCGAGGGTCCCGCCCATGGTCGTCGGGCCGGCTTCGACCTGCGAGTCCCGCCTCGGGACGTTCGACTGGGCGATCGGCGAGCGCGAGCTGGGATACCGCCCCGGCGACCCGCTCAACATCGGTTGGTACTGCAGCGACCGCATCTGCGCCACGGATCGACGCCAGAAGACGGCCCTCCTCTGGGAAGACGCAGGCGGCGTCGAACGGCGCTACACCTTCGACGACCTGCGGCAATTGTCGAACACGTTCGCCAGCTTCCTGACCCGCCTCGCGGCGCCCGGCGAGCGCATCTGCCTGTTCATGGACCGGGTCCCGGAGCTCTACATCGGCGTGCTCGCCATTCTGAAGATGGGCGGCGTCGCGCAACCGCTCTTTTCCGCGTTCGGAGAGGAGTCGCTGTGGACACGCCTCGACGATGCCGGCACGGCCGTCGTCATCACGCAGAAGAAACACCTGGGCAAGGTGCGACGGATCCGGGACCGCCTGCCGTCCCTCCGGCACGCCGTCGTCGTGGACGGCGTCGGGACCGCACTGCAGGCCGGCGAGGTCTCGCTCGCCCTCGAGTCCGAACCCCGACTGGACCGCTTCGACGTGCATCCGACGGGCCCAGAGACGCCGTCGGTGCTGCACTACACATCGGGGACCACCGGCCGGCCGAAGGGCGCGCAGCACGTGCACTACTCGCTCATCGCGCAGTACCTGACGTCGAAATGGGTGCTCGACCTGCGCGACGACGACATCTACTGGTGCAACGCGGACCCGGGCTGGGTCACGGGCACGTCGTACGGGATCATCGGCCCGTGGTCGTGCGGGGCGACCCAGGTGGTGCTCGACGCCGGGTTCAATGCCCAGCGCTGGTACCAGTTCCTGGCGCGCCGCCGCGTGACCGTATGGTACTCGGCGCCCACGGCCATCCGCCTGCTGATGCGTGAGGGCACCGACCTGCCGCGACACCACGACCTGTCCGCGCTCCGTCACCTGTGCAGCGTCGGGGAGCCTCTCAATCCCGAGGCGGTCACGTGGTCCATCGACGTCCTCGGCCGTCCGTTCCACGACACCTACTGGCAGACCGAAACGGGCTGCATCGTCATTACGAACCTCCCCGGCATGCGCATCAAGCCCGGGTCGATGGGGAAGCCCTTCCCGGGCGTCACCGCCGCCCTGCTCGATCCGCGGTCGTTCGAGCCGATCGACGGGCCCGGTCGCGTAGGCCTCATCGCGCTGCGCCCCGGCTGGCCCTCGATGATGCGCGCCTACTGGAAGAACCCCGATGGCTACGCCGCCAGGTTCCGGAACGGCTGGTATGTCTGCGGCGACCGCGCGACCGTCGATGCCGACGGGTACTTCTGGTTCGTCGGGCGTGACGACGACGTGATCAACACGGCCGGCCATCTGGTGGGCCCGTTCGAGATCGAGTCGGCCCTACTGGAGCATCCGGCCGTGGCCGAGTCAGCCGCCGTGGCGAAGCCGGATCCGGTGAACATGGAGGTCGTCAAGGCCTTCGTCACGCTGAAGCGGGGGTTCGAGGCGAGCGACGATCTCGAGCTCGAGATCATGAATACCATCCGCCGGAAGCTGTCGCCGCTGGCGATGCCCCAGGAGATCGAGTTCGTGACGAGCCTGCCCCGCACGCGGAGCGGCAAGATCGTGCGCCGCGTGCTGCGTGCGAAGGAGTTCGGCGAACCGGTTGGCGATCTGTCCACGCTGATGGAGGAGGAGGACTAGCCCATGGAGGACCTCGAGCGGGTCATCAGGGAGTACGTCGTGAAGGAGTATTTGGAAGAGGGAGACGATCTCGTGATCGCCGAGACGACGCCTCTGGTCAGTGGCGGCATCGTGGACTCCTTCTCGATGGTGTCACTGAAGCGATTCCTGGAGAAGAAGTACAGCGTGCGGATTCCGGACGTGGAGGCCACGCCCGACGCGTTCGACACCGTGAAGAGCATCGCGGACCTGGTGCGTCGCATCCGGGGGCGCGCGGTGTCGGCGTGACACCCTGAAGGAGGACGCCATGGCCACCAGCGTGATGGTCGACCAGGCGCACCTGGCGGCGGTGCGCGAGCACTACCAGCAGGCCCTCGACGGCTACCGGCAAGCGGGCGTGCTGCGGGAGGAGCGCTTCATCCACAGCCCGCAGGCCGCCGAGATCGACGTCGAGTTCCCGGCAGGTGCCCCGTTGCGGCGGGTGCTGAATTTCTGTTCCAACAACTATCTCGGCCTGTCGAGCCACCCCGACGTGGTGGCCGCCGCCCACGCCGGACTCGAGACCCGTGGCTACGGCATGTCCTCGGTGCGCTTCATCTGCGGCACGCAGGACGCCCACCGCGAGCTGGAGCGCAGGCTCACGACGTTCCTCGGGACGGAAGACACGCTGCTGTTCCCGTCGTGCATGGACGCCAACGCCGGCGTGTTCGAGGCGCTGTTCGACGAGTCGGACGTCCTCATCGCCGATCGCCTCGTGCACGCATCGATCGTGGACGGAATGCGGCTGTGCAAGGCCATGCAGGACACCTACAAGCACTCGGACATGGCCCACCTGGAGGAGAAGCTGGTCGAGCACCAGGACCGGCGCTTCCGCGTCGTGGTCACCGACGGCGTGTTCTCCATGGACGGCGACTCGGCGCGGCTCGACACGATCGTCGCGCTGGCCGAGCGCCACCGCGCGTTCGTCTTCGTCGATGACTCGCACGCGACCGGGTTCATGGGGACGACGGGCCGCGGGACGCACGAGTACAAAGGGGTGTTCGGGCGCATCGACCTGATCACGACCACGCTCGGCAAGGCGCTGGGCGGCGCGTCCGGCGGCTGCGTCAGCGGGCGGGCGGAACTCGTGGCGATGTGCCGGCAGCGGGCGCGTCCCTACCTGTTCTCCAATACGGTGCCCCCCGTGATCGTCGCGGGGGCGCTCAAAGTGCTCGACCTGATCGAACGGTCAACCGAGCCGCGCGATCGCCTCGAGCGCAACACGACCTGCTGGCGCCGTCTGCTCACCGAGGCCGGCTTCGACGTGAAGCCCGGCGACAGCCCGATCGTGCCCGTGATGCTCTACAACGCGAAGCTCGCGCAGGACGTGGCGCGTGACCTGTTCGCCGAAGGCATCTACGTGGTCGGGTTCTTCTTCCCGGTCGTGCCCAAGGGCCAGGCGCGGATCAGGACGCAGGTGTCCGCGGCGCACCAGCGCGCCCACTTCGACCGCGCCATCGAGGCGTTCACGACGGTGGGGCAGCGCTACGATCTGCTGGGCAAGGACCGGGCAGCGATTCTCGCACGCTACGGAGCGTAGTTCGGCCAGAGCGCGCATCCGCCGCCGGCCGGTGCGTTCGGCGGCGCCAGGAGGGGAGCAGCCATGGCAGGGAATCGAATCGTCGAGGTGCGGCTCCCGGATGGCGTCGAGCCGACGCAGGACGACGTGGACCAGCTCCTGGGGATCTTCGAGGCGATCGTCGCACTCCGCTTCAACCGTGGTCCCATCGGTGAGGCGGAGCAGATCCTCGCCGGTGAGGGGTGGGCGGTGCGGACACACCTCGCGTGGAAGGCCGAGGCGCGGAAGGGGACGGAGTCTGAACAGGTGAGCGGCGCGACCCGGGAGGAGGCGCTGGCGCACCTGCTGAAGCTCGTGCGGGCGGACCAGGTCATCAGCGCGCCGTGAGGGTCGCGCTCAGTCCAACGCGCGCGACTCGCCATACAATGCAGGCAGGAAGCCCTTACCGTGGCGTTGCGGCCCCGCCTTCTCGTTGTCCTGACGGTTCTCGTGCTCGGGCAAGGAACGCGTCTTGTCGCCCAGCAGGACCCTCTGGTCGTTCGCGTCTCGCCGTCAGGCGCCGAGGTCGGTGACGTCGTCCGCGTCGAAGTCACGGCTCCGCCCTCCACGGTGTCCGTGGACGGCCGGGCCGGCGTACGTCGCATCGTCATGCGACAGGAAGAAGAGCCGGGCCGTTGGGTCGGGCTCCTTGGCGTCGACATCGACACGCCGCCGGGTCCGCTGTCCGTTTCAGTGACCGCGTCCGGGCCGGACGGCGTCTTCACGCCGACCGCGGTGACCCTCGACGTGCGGCCCCGGGCGTTCACGGAGCGGCGGCTTCGCGTTCCCCCGAAGATGGCGAATCCGAGTGGGGCCGACCTCGCGCGCGCCCGGT
>CAYLZN010000291.1:0-7343 GCA_964387935.1 uncultured Vicinamibacteraceae bacterium
CTGGAGATCAACGCGCCGGTCATCGACTACCGGGGCTCCCCGAAGCGTCTCGCGGACCGGCTGATGCTGGTCGAACCGTTGCGCCGCTGGCGAGAGTGGCTCTGCGCGCAGGCGTCGCTGCTGGTCACCCCCTCGCGCGCCATCGTTCCTGCGTGGATTCCCGCCGAACGCGTGCTGGAGATCGAATGGGGTGCGGACGTGGAACGTTTCCGCCCAGGAGCGTCCGGCCCGGTGCCCTTCACGCGGGGGCACGATGAGGTCGTGGCGGTGTTTGCCGGCGCCTTCCGGCGGTGGCACGGGGCGCACCTGCTGGCGGACGCCGTCGGCCGCCTCCACGCCAGGGGACACCGGATGTTCCGTGCGGTGTTCATCGGGGACGGACCGGAGTTGCCCCGCGTGAAGGAAGCGGCTCGCGCGTTGACGCACGTCACGTTCACTGGCGCCCTGCCGCACGACACGCTGCCCGCGGCGCTCGCCGCCTGCGACATCGGCGTGGCCCCGTTCGACGTCCGCGCCCATCCGCCGCTGCAGCTCGCCTTCTACTGGTCCCCGCTCAAGGTGTTCGAGTACATGGCGTCGGGCCTGCCGGTCGTCGCGCCGGCAATCGATCGCCTGACGTCACTCGTCTCCTCGGAATCGGAGGGCGTGCTCTACGATCCTGCCGTCGAGGGCGCGATCGACGCGGCGCTGCTGTCGCTGGTCGATCCCGTGCGGCGGACGCGACTCGGCGCGGCGGCGCGGGCCCGCGTCGCCGCGCAGTACAGCTGGCAGGCCCATGCCGCCCGCCTCGACGAGGCGCTGCGGCGAGTGGTCGCCACCTCGCGATCGTCCGGGACAGCCCCGTGCGCATCCTGATCGCCACCGACGCGTTTCCGCCCAACTGCGGCGGCAGTGGTTGGAGTACCTGGGAACTGGTGCGCGGCCTCACGGGCCGTGGGCACGACGTGACCGTCGTACAGTCGCGACCGGGGACCGCCCCAGGCGAACGACCGCGCCACTACGAAGGCCAGCGCGTGCTGGAGGTCGGGGCGCCGGCACCGGACGTGCCGTACGTGCGCAACTACTTCAAGAACGAGCGGCTCACCCGCCGGCTGCGGCCCACGATCGCCCGCATCGCGCGCGACGCGCGCGCCGAGATCCTCCACGCCCAGCACGTGCTCACAGGACCCGCGACCATCGACGCGGCGCGCGACCTCGGCCGGCCCTCGGTCTGCACGGTGCGCGACTACTGGCCCGTGTGCTACTGGTCCGATCTGATCGTGGCGCACGACGATCCGGTGCTCTGCCCTGCCTGCTCGGCCGCCCGGATGACACGGTGCATCCGCCCGCGCGCCGGACACGCCTGGCCACTCGCCCTGCCCTTCGTGCCCTACATGCGCGCGAACCTGCGGCGCAAGCGCGCGGCGCTCGCGCGCGCCGACGTCGTCATCGCCGTCAGCAGGACCCTGACGGCCGACCTCCGCGCGAGGGCGCCGGAACTCCAGGGACGACGACTGGAGACCATCCCCAACCCGGTCAATCTCGCGGACGCCCGGGCGGCCCGTGCGCGGCAGGCCCCGGTGGCCGGGCCGTACGCGGCGTACGTCGGCAAGCTCGCGCCGAACAAGGGCACGCGGTGGCTCGTGGACGTCGCGCGCCGGAGCGGCCTGCCGTGGCCGCTCGTGATCGTTGGCGATGGCCCCGACCGCCCCGCCGTCGAGGCCGCAGCAGCCGACTCGGGCCTCGACGTGCGCGTGCTCGGATGGCGGCCGCGCGACGAGGCGCTGACCTGGCTCGCGCACGCCGCCATCGTCGTCTTCCCGTCGTTTGGCCCGGAGTCGCTCAGCCGCGTGCTGCTCGAGGGGAGTGCCGCCGGGTGCGCGATCGCCGCCATGGACACGGGAGGCACCCGCGACATCATCGAGCCCGACCGCACCGGGTTGCTGTCGGCCACGCCGGACGGCCTGGCTCGCGACGTGGCGCGTCTGGTGACCGATCCGGCCCTCCGGGTGCGCCTCGGCGCCGCCGCGCGGGCGCATGTCGAGACGACCTTCGAGAGTACCAGGGTGGTCGACCGCATCGAGGCCCTGTACCGCGAACTGGTCGAGGCGGGAGCCACCGGTCGTGGGTAAGGGCCATCTTCGCGTGGCGATCACGGCGCGCGCCGTGGCGCCCTGGCACGGCCAGGGCGGACTCGAGCGGCACGTGGCCGATCTCGTGCGACATCTGGCGTCGCACGACATCGAGATCACTTTGATCGTCCCGCCCCCGGCGCCTGCCTCGCACGTCAATCCAGAGGCGATGGTCGATCCGGCCCATGGTGCGCACCTGCGGGTGCTGCCGGTGCCGTACGTCACGTTCCCCGGGGCCGGCCGGCGCGGTACCACCATCCTGGACCGCGATACGGCGTACCCGTTCTTCGGCTGGAGGGCCGGACGCCTTGCCGTGCGGCTCGCCCGCGAGGGGCGCGTCGATCTCGTTCATGGACTCGGCGCCAGCGTGCTCGGCTACGCGATGGCGAAGCGACGGCAGCCGCGGCTTCCCCCGCTCGTGTTCAACCCTCAGGGCCTCGAAGAGTTCGGGGCGACCGACCCCGGTCGGGCGAAGCTCAAGGTCCAGGCCTACTGGCCGCTGCGGCGGGCCGTTCACACCTGTGCGGTCGCCGCCGAGCGAGTGATCGCCACCGACCGTGCCTTGATCGACGTGGTCCAGCGCCATCTCAGGATCCCCGGGGCCAGGCTCGCTGTCATCCCGAATGCCGTCGATGTGGCCCGCACCGATGCGCTCGCCGGCCCCTCCGACGGGCAGCGGCTCCGGGTGGAGCGCGGCCTGCCCGCGCAGGTCCCGCTGCTCCTGTCGGTGGGGCGCCTCGAGGCCAACAAGGGCTTCCACGTGATGGTCGAGGCCGTGGCCCGCGTCCGGCAGGCGCGCGGCAGTTCCGATCTCAGATGGGTGCTCGTCGGGGACGGGCCGTATCGGGAGGTCCTTCGGGAACTGGGTGCGCGGCTCGGTCTCAGCTCGCATATCATCTGGGCTGGTCGGGTAGACGACCGTACACTGCACGCCTGGTACGAAGCGGCGGACCTGTTCGTGCATCCGACGCTGTACGAGGGCAGCTCCCTCGTGACGCTGGAAGCCATGGCCCACCGGCGCGCGGTGGTGGCGACGCGAGCCGGCGGCCTGCCGGACAAGGTGCGGCCGGGCATCACTGGCTGGCTCGTCACGCCCGGTGACGCGGCCATGCTGGCTGCCGCGATCTCGGAAGCGCTGGCCCGGCAAGGGGTCCTGGCCGGGTTTGGCCGCGCCGGCCGGGCGCTGGTCGAAGAGGAGTTCGCCTGGCCGCAGGTGGCCGCGCGGCTGGTGGGCCTGTACGAGGAACTCGTCACCTCGCGGGACGCATCGGCGAACCCGCAGAACGGCACGCCGTGACCGAGCGAGAGTGGAGAGAAGCCGTCGATCTGAAGCCCCGGTGGCTGTGGCTCGCCCTGGTCCTGGTGGCGGCCACGGTCCTGAGGTTCTGGGGTCTGCGCGCGGGCATCCCCTACGCCCTCGGCATCGACGAGCCCGAGATCATGGAGCGCGTGCTCACGATCATGCGCTCGGGCGACTACAACCCGCACTTCTTCCATTACCCCGGCCTCGCCTTCTACCTGCACCTGCCCGTGGCGATCCTGCGGTTCGTGATCGGGGTCGCGCAGGGCGAGTGGGACACCCTGAACGGCCTGGCCGTGGCGCCGTTCTACCTGTGGTCCCGTGGACTGACGGCGGCCCTGGGTGTGGTCACGGTCCTGCTGGTGCACCACGTGGCGATGCGCTGGGGCGCACGTCATGCGCTGCTCGCGGCCGGCCTCATGGCAGTCATGCCGTTGCACGTCCGCGAGTCGCACTACGTGCTCACGGATGTGCCGATGACGCTGATGGTGACCCTCACGTGGTTGCTGGCGCTCGCTGCGCACGAGCGCGGCACGTGGGTGGCCTTCGCGGTGGCGGGCGCGGCCGCGGGGCTGGCGACGTCGATCAAGTACCAGGCCGGCCTCGCCCTGCTGCTGCCCCTGCTCTCGGTGTGGTTCACGGTGCCCACGCGGCCGTCGCGCCTGGTGGGCGCCGGTGCGGTCGTCGCAGGCTTTGCCGGTGCGTTCCTCCTGACGTCGCCGTTCACGGTCTTCGACCTGTCGGGGTTCCTGAACAGCTTCGCGGAGCTGCTGCGGTCCTTCCGGCCCCGCGACGTCGGCGAACACGGGCTCGTCGTCTATCTCAAGCACTTGCGTCTGAACCTCGGGTGGCCGGCGATCCTGCTGGCGCTCTCGGGCTCGGCGCTCACCGCCACCCGGGCGGTGCGCGGCCCCGGGCGCCTGCGGTGGACGCTGCTCCTCGCGTTCCCGCTCGTCTTTCTGTGGGTCATTGCGGGCCGTCACCAGATCTACGCGCGCTACCTGCTGCCGATCACGCCCTTTCTCTGCGTCCTCGTGTCGGTCGGGGTGATCTCGGGTGTGAGCCTGCTCCGGCGATTCGACATCCCTCGCTCGGTGCGCGCCGTGCTCATCGCGGCCCTGACCGTCGCCGTGATCCTGCCGCCTGCCCTGAACGCCCTGCGTTTCCTTCGCATGATCGGCCGACCCTCGACGCTCGAAGCCGCCTACACCTGGTTCATGACCAACGTCCCCGCGGGCTCTCGGGTCGTCATCGAGAACTTCGACCTGAGGCTCCCCGGCGACCGCTACCACGTCACGCACGAGGTCTCATTGGCGCGCAGGTCGATCGAGGACTACCGCCGGGACGGCGTGGACTACCTGATCTTCACGTCGCGGAGCTACGCCGAGTTCCTGGACGACCCGTCCAGAAACCCCCAGCTCGGCGAGGCGTACCGGACCCTGTTCAGACAGGCCCCGGAGGTCGCCCGTTTCGACGCGACGGGTGGCCGGATCGGGCCGCAGTTGCGGGTGCTCGCACTCGAGACGCCGTAGACCCGGCAGCTCAAGGCGTCCAGTCGAGCCCGCTCATCATCACCCCGAGGTCGCGAGGGTCGTCGGGCGGGCGCCAGGGCGGATCCACGAGGAGCTCGAAACGCCGGTAGGCCTCGCGCGGCGCGGTCGCGGGGAGGACGAACCGCAGCGCGTGCCATTCGTGGTCCGCCAGCCGGACCTGTTGAATGAGCCGGCCGGCGTGCCGCACCTGCAGCACCTGATCGAAAGGCGCGAGGCTGCGCACGCGAAAGCTCACGACGCGGGCGGCGGTGGGTACGTGGAACACGGCGCGTACGCCTGTCCACCGGAACGGGTCGCCGGCGGGCGACCGCTCCTCATCGTGCAGCCCCAGCGTCAGGCGTGACAGATCGACGCGCGAACTCTCCACGCGAACGCGCGCCGGCAGCGTCAGCACGAGCAGGCCCGCCGTGAGCGGCACGGCCCAGGCGGTCCACGCGCGCACGAGCCGTCCGCGCCTGGGCGCGTGCGGCGAGAGCCCGAGCGCCAGCGCGGCCAGTGCCCAGAACGTCACCTGACCTTCGTGCAGGAGCAACGAGTGGCCGGTGAGGCTGGTCACCGCAAACGCGGCGACCCCGAGGGCCGACGCGAGCGCGATGCGGCGCCCCGGATTCGGGCCCGGCGCCCGGGCGACTGACGCGCCGCGCCGCATCGCCGCGCCAAACAGCCACGCCAGGCACAGCAGTCCGGGAAGTCCCAGCTCCGCACCCGTCTGGAGGAAGTAGTTGTGGGCGTTCTCCTGGGGTCGCACGAGCTTCTCAGGATGAGAACTCCAGGCTGAAACGTCCTTGAAGTACCGCCCGAGCCCGATACCGGCCACCGGGCGCGCTTCGACCATCCGGACCGCGGCGGCCCACAGTTCCCCTCGTCCCTTGAGACGCTCTTCGAGCGGCGCCTGCAGATTGAGCGTGACGAGGAGCGTCTGCAGGTAGGAGCGCTGCTCCCCCAGCCGCACGTCGCGCCACGTGGCCCAGGACGTCAGCGCCAGCAGGACGAGGGACGCAGAGATCGCCGCGGCGATGCCCGTCCTCCGCAGCCTCGTGCTCATGCGCTCGGGCCAGGTACCGAGGGGCCAGGCCAGCAAGGCGGTGACGAACCCTGCCAGCGCGAGGGCGCCCGCCAGCCAGGCGATGCGCGACGCGGTGAACACGATCCCGAGCGACGCGGCTGCCGCAAGACCGAGCCACGCGAGCCGCCACGGGCGCTGCGGTCGCAGGAGAGCGACGGCCACAATGAGGGTCACCATCGCGGCGAGGTAGGCGCCAAGCGCGTTCACGTCCGTGAACGACGCGTTGACCCGTACGATGTAGGGGTCCTGCTCGACCCAGAACGCCAGCAGGTGCTCGCGGGTCCACCGCTGCTCGATCGCCCAGACGCCAACGAGACCCGCACCGGTCGCCAGGGCCACCGCCGCGCGCAGCGTCGCAGGCCCGACGACGCCCGCGTCGGGCGCAACCAGTCCGAGCACGAGCCAGAGCACGGCGACACCTTGGGCGAGCGTCACCCAGGCGAGCACGGGTGACAGGACGGGGCGCTGCGACGTCGCAGTCAGCAGCTCGTCGCGAAGGTAATGGTGGATCTCCGACGCGAGCACCCAGACGCTGTCACGGGCGAGGTGCAGCGGATAGACCGTGGCCACCAGCGACGCCGTCGCCAGGAGGAGCAGGCACGTGGCAGCCACTGGCAGGCGGGCGGGTCCCGGGCGCCAGACCAGCAGCAGCCAGGCCGGGACGAGCAGGGCTGCCAGCCACAGCGAGGGTAAGGCCACGGTTGGCCAGCGCGCCAGCGTCGGCACCACCGCGAGCAGCGGCGACCCACCCAGGAACGCCAGCAGCGACCACTCCGGTCGCCACCAGGCGACGAGCGCCACGACCACCCACGCCAGCTTCAGCCACAGCGGCAGGTCGGCGTTCACGAACAGCGCCCGCACCGGGTAGGCGAGCACGAGCGTGCACGCCAGCAGCGCCAGCGCACGGCGTGTCGCGTCCCGCACGGCATGCATCACCGGGCCGCTCCCGGCGGTCTCCCGGGCAGGCGCACCTCGCCACGGGCTCGCAGTTCCGCGGTCCAGGTCGCCACGAGCGCCTCGAATCGGCGGGCCTTCAGGTCAGCACGCAACGCCGGCAGCGCCGCCTCGAACGGGACCGGTGGCGAACCTGCGGGCAGCGCCGCCTGCTGGAGACGCCAGGCGGCCCGCACGTCCTCCTCGGTGGGCTCGGCCTGGGGTCCGAAGCGCTCGCGCAGGTAGGCGTCGAGCCGCACGGTATCGCGCGCGAGCGCCCACGCGTAGTCCTCGTCCACACCCGCGCGCACCAGCGCTGCCCTCCAGGCCTCCGCGCCCACCTTCCCCCGCAGCGTCGCCACGAGGTCGTCCACCCGCCT
>CAYLZN010000291.1:7353-7600 GCA_964387935.1 uncultured Vicinamibacteraceae bacterium
GTCGGGAACGGGGGGCTGGAAGCGCGCGAGGTCGGCCAGCATCAGCGTCCGGTCCACCAGCCACACCAGGACCTCATCGTCGCTGGCCGTCGGCGAGACCAGACCGAGATCGCGCGCCAACCTGAGGTCCGAAAGGGTCAGCACCCGCCCGGCCACACGGGCCACGAGCGCATCGAGCATCGCCGCACCCGCGTCGTGCCCGGGCAGCCCGGTCCACACGAGGAGGACGATGGCGCATGCGCAGGCC
>CAYLZN010000292.1:0-7596 GCA_964387935.1 uncultured Vicinamibacteraceae bacterium
ACGTGCACCACATGTACTCGATGAACAACCACCGCGTGATCTCGCTGCAGCACAAATGCATCGAGCCGCTGGGCGAGTCGAAGTCCGACTACGAGATCTTCCTCGCCGTCTCGGAGAGGCTGGGCCTCGGCGCGGTGTATTCGGAGGGCGGCACCTCGGAACTCGACTGGTGCAAGCGCGTGTTCGAGTCCTCCGATCTGGCGACACTCATGTCCTGGCGGCAGTTCCTCGAGAAGGGCTACTACGTCGTGCCCGCCGACCCGGAGCCGGCGCGTCCCCCGGTCGCCAACCGCTGGTACTACGAGGGCCGGAAGAAGGACACGCCCGAGCCCTATCCCCTGCCGTCGGACTACGTCGGCGGCTACCTCGAGGGGATGCAGACGCCCTCGGGCAAGTACGAGTTCATCGCCGACACGCTCAAGCGCGTCGACGACCCCGACCGCCCTCCGCTCAACCGCTACATGCCGACCTACGAGGATCCGTCACGCAACCCTGAACTGGCGGACTTCCCGCTGAAGCTGCAGACGGCCCACACCCGCTACTCGTACCACGTCATGGGCGATGACGACGGCAGCACGCTCGGCGACATCCGGGAACACCGCGTGTGGAAGGACGGGCACTACTACCTCGTCGCCCGGCTCAACAGGCAGGACGCCGAGGCGCGAGGCATCAGAGACGACGACTTGGTCCGGCTGTGGAATCACCGCGCGTCGGTCGTCTGTGCCGCCCAGGTCACCGAGCGGCTGCGGCCGGGCGTGGTCAGCGCCTATCCCGGGTCCGCGCAGTATCGCCCGACGGGCGAGCCGGGCCGGTCCACCGACCTCGGAGGCTGCGTGAACATGTTGAATCCCAAGGAGTCCATCACGAAGAAGGGGCACGGCATCAAGCCCAACGCCGTGCTCATCCAGGTCGAGAGGTGGACGGGCGTCGACACCTGGCAGCCGACGGAGACCGCGTGATGGCCAGGACGTGGAACCTCATCGTCGACGTGGCGCGCTGCGACAACTGCCGCCTCTGCTTCCTCGCGGTCAAGGACGAGTACGTCGGCAACGACTTCCCCGGCGTCTCGGCCGCCCAGCCCGCGCAGGGGCACCAGTGGCTCGACATCCGGCGCAAGGAACGCGGCACCTACCCCATCGTGCAGGCACGTTTCCTGCCCGTGACGTGCAACCACTGCGACGAAGCGCCGTGTATGAAGGCCGCGCGGGACGGCGCCGTGCGCAAGCGCCCGGACGGCATCGTGATCATCGATCCCGACAAGGCGAAGGGCCAGAAGCAGATCGTGGCCGCGTGCCCGTACGGCGCGATCTCATGGAACGAGGCGCAGCAGATCCCGCAGGCGTGGCCCTTCGACGCACACCTGCTCGACGGGGGCTGGACGAAGACGCGCGCCGAGCAGGCCTGCCCCATGCAGGTCTTCCGCACGATCAAGGTCGAGGACGCCGAGATGCGACGGATCCAGGCGGACGAGCACCTCGAGGTGCTCGAGCCACAGTTGGGCACCAAGCCGCGGGTCTATTACAAGAACCTCCACCTGATCACGACGTGCTTCGTCGGCGGAACCCTCGTCCATCACGTGAAGGGCGTCGAGGAGTGCGCAGCCGGGATCGAGGTCGTGCTGGAGCGGGACGGTCGGGAGATCGGGCGGGCGACGTCGGATACCTTCGGGGAGTTCGTGATCGACGGACTCGAGCCGAACAGCCGCAGCTATCGGCTGAAGGCCGCCGGTCCCGCGGGGCGGTGCGCGACCGAGTTCGACCTGGGCACCGAGAGCCGCTATCTCGGTGTGCTGACGCTGGCGGCGGGGTAGCGCCGTCGCGCTGGTTCAGCGCCCTCACATGCGCACCCGCCGCTGCCTCGCGGGCGCCACAGGCACCAGTCAGGCCTCAGCCGCGAAGGACCGTGCGGGCGCTCCGCTCCGGGAGGCGTCTGGACATACATTGCAGTTCTATGTATAATACCGCTATGTATCACCGCCCGCGCCCCGGCCGCGGGGCGGTGACATTCCCTTGAGCATCAACAAGGATCTCGTCGCGGCCTCGTCGACGGCCCTCGTCCTCGCCATCCTGGCCGAAGGCGACAGCTACGGCTACGCCATCCTGAGGCGGGTCCGCGACCTGTCAGGCGGCGAACTGGAGTGGACCGACGGCATGCTGTACCCGGTCCTCCATCGACTGGAGCGCTCCGCACTGATCGAGTCCCGGTGGGCGAAGGCCGAGTCGGGACGGGAGCGGAAGTACTACCGGATCACCAGGGCCGGGCGCGACCAGCTCGCCGACGAACGACGCCAGTGGCGGACCGTGCACAAGACGCTCGAGAAGCTGCGGAGCTGACCCCATGGAACAGAAGCCGATGGACAGCCGGACCTCGGACGCCCTCGAGACGCAGATCGGGGCGTGGCGCGCCCACCTCCGCAGGAGCCAGGCCATCGCGGGCCAGGACGCGGCCGAACTGGAGGATCACCTTCGTGAGCAGATCGGATCGCTCCGCAGGGACGGGCTCTCTGAAGATGAGGCCTTCCTGGTGGCCGTGAAGCGGCTGGGCGCCATCGACGCGCTCACGCGGGAGTTCGCGCGCGAGCACTCGGACCGGCTGTGGAAGCAGCTCGTGCTCACCGGCGACCACGCGCGTGGCGACGCAGGCGCCCCCGACGCCAGGTGGAGGCGAACGCTGTGGGTCGCCCTCGGTCTCGCCGTGGCGGCGGCGGTGGCGATCAAGATGCCGGCCCTCTTCGGGATCCCGTTCGATGCCGAGCCTGCCCGCGGCTTCTATCCCCTGAACATGAGCTTCTTTTCGCTCCCGTTCATCGCCGCGTACTTCGCGTGGGACCGGCCGCTCGGGCGCTCAGGCCGAATCGGGCTGGCCGCGGTCTTCGCGGCGGCCGCGATCGCCGTGAACCTCTTCCCCTTCGTCTTCTCGTCGAAAGGCGAGCCGCCGCACACCTTCATCCTCACGGTCCTCCATTTGCCCATCGCGCTGTGGATCGGCGTCGGCGTCGCCTACGTCGGCGGGCGCTGGCGCGGCAGTGACCGGCGGATGGACTTCATCCGCTTCACCGGCGAGCTGTTCATCTACTACGTCCTCATCGCGCTGGGCGGCGGCGTGCTCATGGCACTGTCGGTCGGCATCTTCGAAGCCATCGGCGTCAAGATGGAGCCGTACCTCCAGAACTGGATCCTGCCCTGCGGCGCCGTCGGCGCCACGGTCGTCGCCACCTGGCTCGTAGAGGCCAAGCAGAGCGTCATCGAAAACATGGCGCCGGTCCTCACCAGGATCTTCACGCCCCTCTTCGCCTTGCTGCTCATCGCGTTCGTCGTGACCATGGCGACCACGGGACGGCCGATCGACGTGAGGCGCGAGGTGCTGATTCTCTTCGACCTCCTCCTGGTCGTGGTTTTCGGGCTGCTTCTTTACTCCGCCTCGGCGCGGGACGCCATGGCCCCGCCGGGGCTCATGGACTGGATCCAGGTGACGCTGGTCTGCACCGCCCTCATCGTGGACGTCCTGGCGCTCTGGGCCATCGGATCGCGGATCTTCGAATTCGGCTTCACGCCCAACCGCGTCGCCGCCCTCGGCGAGAACATCGTGCTGCTGGTCAACCTGGGCGGGTCGGCCCTCCTCTACGCGGGTGTCCTGCGCGGTCGCGTCGCCTTCTCACGTTTGTGCGACTGGCAGATGTTCTACCTCTACGTGCTGGCGGTCTGGGCAGCGGTCGTCGCCTTGCTCTTCCCCCTGCTGTTCGGGTTCGCGTGAAAGGCCAGCCACGGACCTGCACCTCGCGGAGAGTGCCAACGCCCGCTGGCCGCTCACGGCGACGGCACGCTGAGCACCTTCCGGTAGGTCTCCTCGTCGAAGCCGACGATGATCGTCCGACCCACGCGCAGTGTCGGCGCGCGCAGGTTACCGGTGGGCCCCAGCATGAGCCGCTCGACGGTCGCCCTATCAGGCTTCCCGGCGCCGAGGTCGATCCGCTCGACCTTCTTCCCGCGAGCCGCGATCAGCGTGTCGGCTCCCTTCAGCATGTCGAGCGCGTCCTGGAGGCCAAGCCGCGTTCGCTTCGCGTCCACCAGCTCGACCGTGTCGACCTTCCTCTGCGCAAGGAACCCCTGCGCCTTTCCACACGTCGTTCAACCGGGCCGGTGGTATCGCCACGTGACCTGCTTCATCGTCGCACCCCCGCGTGAGCGTAACCCAGGTGAGGGGCACCGCGTGACTCACTCCTTGCAGTTCGATGGTCGACCGACGTCGCGCTGGCACGATCAGCACGGCGGGAACGGGGGCAGACACTGCCCGACGAATTCGAGCGCTCCGAGATCCGCCTGGATGCCGCGGATCGGACTGAACACGAACTTCTTCGCGCCGAAGCTGTTGCTGAAGGTGTTGCCGCCCCAGACGATGCCGTACAGCTCCACGTGCTTGTGGGCGTGCTGTCTGATCCGGAACACGGGCGAGCCGCTGTCGCCGAACGTCGCGATGCGCCACCAGTCGTTGGTCGGGTCTGCATCGAACTGGTTTCCCACCTGGTACTGACACCGCAGCACGGTCGGCGTCAGCACGGACGTGCCGTTCGCGTTCCAGACGTAGTCCATGCACGTGCCCTCCATCGTGCCGCTGGTCCACCCGGTGGTCCGGCCGACCTTGTGCAGTTGCAGGCCGTGCAGATACGGCAGCGACGGCAGGTGCGAGATGCCCCACCGGCCCGGTCCGACGTCGAGCCCGAGGGCGTGACTCACGCTGCGCACGCACTGGGGATTGGCCGGGTCGCAGGGGGCCGCGCCCGTCCACATCGTCAGGGCCGTGGTGCGCCCCAGCATCGCCTGCGCCCACTGGGCCCCGGCCGTGTAGGACCCGAAGAGGCTGTCACTGTGCCGGCAGTTGTGGCCCGGAGGGTACGGCGAACCGCACGGCGCGCCGGTCGGGTCGACCGTTTCGTCTCCGATGTAGTGGGCCGGAACGAACCCCTGGCCCTGGTAGTACTTCGTCACCGGGTAGCTGGCGATCGTGTCCAGCAGGAACCAGACCTGCGAATGGTGCGAGTTGGTGACGAAGCCGGGCACACCCGCGCGAATCGCGTTGAAGCCGAGCGTGGCGGTGGGTGCGCCGCTCGGCGAGGCGAGCCGCGTCAGGGCATACCCGCCCTGCCGGGGGATCACGCTGCTGTTGAGCGTGTGTGAGAGCGCCCTGGCGGGCGCGACGGGAGAGAGCACGACGGCGCGGCGCGGCACTCCGGCCGCGTCGAGCGCCGCCGCGACGGCGGACATCGCCTCCGGCACGGCCCCGATTCTGAGCCGGTTCCGCCGCTCGTCGATGTCGGTGAAGGAGACGCCGTCGACGGCCAGCACGGTGCCGACCATGTCGTCGTACCACTGTTTGAGCTCCAGAAACCCGTATCGGGCCGGCACCGAATGGATCAGGCACCGGTCGAGGAGCTCGTCGCCGAAGATCCTGCGGATGGCCCGCATCGCTGCCAGACGCACAACCGGCGAGTTCTCGGTCAGGAGGAGGCTGAGCACCGTCTCGTTCTGACCCAGGACCATCCCGCCGAACTGGGGCACGAGTTGCGCGACGGCGGCGAACTCGTCGTCGAGCGTGGCGTCGAACGGTGGTGGCGGCGCCAGGCCACGCACGGTCGAACGACCGGTGAAGCCGGCTCCGAACACGAGAGCGATGGCCATCGCCGTGCTCGCCAGCGTGGCCGACCGGCGAAGGGCAGCGAGCAAACGGGAGAACTCCATGAGACACCTCCTGACCGTGCCGACTGTGGTGGAGGCCAACGACGAGAAGGTCGCGATCAGCGATCGGGAATCGGAGGCGGGATGCGCGGAGGCGGCAGCCGCCGGATGTCCAGCCGCGTCAGCATCTCCGCGTTGATCTCCGTGAACCACACGCGCCCGGCGCGGTCGATCGCGACGTCGAACGCACCGGTCGCTGTGCCCACCTCGGCCCGCGACGGAGACACGAGATAGGCGTCGAACGTTTCCTGACCCACATCGAAGCGGCCCAGGACCCCCGCAAAGCCGGTGAAGTAGACACTGGGGCCGCGCCTGACCAGCCAGTGCGGGTCGATGGAGAACTTGGCGCCGGGCACGTCCCAGCTGTCGAAGGCATCCCGGCTGCGGTCGAAGCGGTGCAGCCCCAGGCTGTGCTGATCGAGGACCCACGCCACGTTGGCGTCGTCTGCGAGGACGCCATGTGGCTTGCGCGCGTCCGGGACGCGGCGGACGAGCACTTCGCGAATCACGATCTGTCGGAGCCGGCCGATGACACGCCATCCGATCCGCACGAGGTCGAGACCGCACGTGCACCACACGCCACCACTCGGGTCGATGGAGACGCCCAGAGCGGCTACCGTACCGGCGCGGGCGTCGTCCGGTGTCAGGTACTCCGCAGCGAAGGCCCCCGTCCGCGGGTTCAGCGAGATCAGGCCGATCTCGGTGTCCGTGAACCAGACGTACGCGCCCACGGCGATGTCGTGCGGACTGACGCCAAGTTCCTCGGGGACTTCCCAGGTCTCGAAGGCCTCGGTCTCGGGATCGAACGAAAAGATGAAGCCGGCCGCGCCATTGGAGCCCGTGAACCAGACCTTGCCGCGTCGGTCGACGGTGATGAAGGCCGGTGTGACGTCTTCGAACTCGTCGGGAAGCACGTACTCCTGCGGGGCACAGTTCTGCAGCGAATCTGCGCAGTCGCTGGCGTCGATGACGCCGATCGATGGGTTGGCGCCCTGGAGGGTCAGCCAGATGCGGCCATTGGCATCTGACGCGAGGCTCTGGGCCCGGGCAGGCATGGGGGCCTGCACCAGCTGGCGCAACGCGACGCCCTGGGCCGGTGCAGATGCGGGAACGACGACACCGCCAAGCGTGAAGGTGAACAGGATCTCACCGACACCGAGGACCCGATGACGCATGTCGTCCTCTCTTTCTCGCGGTGGCCGCGTGGTTCCGACTGCTCGATGGGGCATCCTGCGCCCCTGGCGACACCAGTGTCAAGAGGTCAGCAGGCAGTCAGCAGGCTGGGTCCGTTGCGACTGCCGGCCTGACTCCAGACCCTCGCGCTCGACGGCACGGGTCTGCGGGTGATGTGTGATCCTCGACGGCAGCTTCGCGATCAGACATTGCGGAACACACATCCAGGACGCTCGTCCAGGTCGGGGGCCGTGGCATGCGTGGCGGCAGCCACGCGTCGGATCCTGAACACGGACGCTGCCGGAGCAGCGACGATTCGAAACACATCGAGCGCAGAAGGGGGCGCCCCGACGTGCTGAGGGCTGGCCTCCGCGGAGGGGGCATGAGCGCCGCCGTACCCCCACCGCCCGTGCGCCCGCGGCCGACGACGACTGTGACCGCGATCCTCGCCTCGCCTAGAACGCCGGGCTCCTCGTCTACCTGGGGCGCCTCGACCGGCACTGAACCCGACTCCGCGTTCCTTGGGACCCGAGCAGTCGCCACAGATTCCTGGCGCGACGTCGGCCGACCGGAGCGTGGCGCAGCAAGACCGCGCTTGCCGAGCACCGTCCCCTTGCGATGGGTCAGGCGCACCTCGAGATGACGGTAGCCCCGGGCCCGGTCGGGCATCTCGACGAACAGCACGTAGTGC